>JAKSOS010000099.1 GCA_024405475.1 Clostridia bacterium | reverse complement strand
GCATTGAAGGTAAAAAACAAATGAGAGCAAAGGAAAAGGCAGTTTTAAGCCTTTTAGGTGTGGTTGATGTATAAAAGCGGTTACGTTGCGGTTATAGGCAGAGCAAATGCGGGGAAATCCACTCTTGTTAACGTGTTAGTCGGCGAAAAGGTAGCAATCGTTTCGCCAAAGCCACAGACTACGAGAGACAGAATAATGGGAATACTTACGACAAGCGATTATCAAATAGCGTTTGTAGATACTCCGGGACTTTATAAAGCGGATAATTTACTTAATTCGGTTATGCAAAAAACCGTAAGCGATTGCAACGAAGACGTAGATTTAGTTTTGTTTTTAGTAGATATTCACGACGGTTTGACTGATACCGATATAGAGCAAATAAAAAAATATACGAGTTTATCTATTCCTTCGGTCGTCGTTTTAACTAAAACTGACATTACTAATGAAAAACTTTTAATCGCCGAAATGGGAAAACTCTCCGAGATAAATTGCGACATCGTTCCCGTTTCTTCAAGAAAAGGTAAAAACTTAAAGGAATTGTTAAAAGTAATTGTAAATAAGCTTCCGGAGGGCGATAAACTTTTTACCGAAGATATTATTTCAGACCGTTCCGAAAAGTTTATGATAGGCGAAATAATGAGAGAAAAAATTCTCTTAAAGTTTGATAAAGAGATACCACACGGCGTAGCCGTAATAGTAAATGAGTTTAAGCTCAGAAGCGACAAAAAGGTTTACGATATCAGTTTAGATATTATTTGCGAAAAACCTAACCATAAAGCAATTTTGATAGGAAAGGGCGGAAAGGCGATAAAAGAAGTTTCTTCTTTTGCAAGAGCAGAAATGGAAAAGTTTTTAGATAAAAAAGTTTTCTTAACTACGTACGTCAAAGTTGAAGAAGACTGGCGAAATAGTGTAAGGCTCGTTAAACAATGCGGATATAGTGAAGAATAAGCGTATAAAAACTGTTAAAAAAAGCATACTGATAGTATGAATAAAGACGGTTTTAATTTTAACAGTCCTGCCGATTCGGCGTGGGAACTGTTTGAGAAGACGGGCAACATTTCATATTATATGTTGTACAAAAATCTAATAAAGAAGTAGAACGATGGAAGAAAAATTAAGCGGAATAGTTTTATCTGGAGTATCATTTGGGGAAAATGATAAAATACTCACAATATTTACCTTGGAGCAAGGTACTGTTTCCGCTAAAATAAAAGGTGTAAAAAAGGCAGGCGCAAAATTAAAATTTGCCGCCGAGCCTTTTTGTTTTGCCGAATTTATCTTTTCAAAAAACGGCAATATGAGAACTGTTATAAACGCAAGTTTAATTGACAGTTTTTATCCCATAAGAGAAGATTTAATAAAATATTTTTCGGCAGGCACTATCGTAGAATACATAAAAAAGTTCTTAAAAGAGAACATAGTTTCAAACGAAATGTTTGTTTTAGCAGTAAATTCGTTAAAAGAACTTGCATACGGTAAAAAGTCAAGTTATGATATTTTAGCAAATTTTTTAATGGAAGGTTTAAGCTTGTCCGGTTATGCGTTAAACTTAAACGGGTGCTATAAATGTGGCGTAATTCCAAAAGACAAGATATATTTTGACAGTTCAATAGGTGCATTTATTTGCTCCGATTGTTTTAGCGGAGAAGGTAGAGAGATAAATCTTTCAACTTTTTCAGCGTTATTAGATATCAAAAATGGTAGAGAAACACAAAGGGAATTCGCTATCAAGGGGCTAAAATTATTAGATTTTTATATTGCGGTAAAGCCCGAAGAAAAACTCAATTCACTAAAAGAGTTGATAAAAATATCATAGAAAAATAAAAAAACTGCTTAAAAGAAGTTGAAAAAAAATTGAATTTAGTGTAAAATTATATAGTTAAAAAACAATTTGAAAAAAATTTGGAGGATATATATGAAAAAGTACGTGTACTTATTTAGTGAAGGCGACGCAACGATGCGTGAACTTCTCGGTGGTAAAGGTGCAAACCTTTCTGAAATGACAAAAATCGGACTCCCTGTTCCACAAGGTTTTACGATTACGACAGAGGCTTGTACAAAGTACTATGAAGACGGTAGAAAAATCAATGATGAAATCATGGCTGAAATCATGAAGAACATTGAAATTATGGAGAAAATCAACGGCAAAAAGTTTGGCGATTTACAAAGCCCACTTCTTGTTTCGGTTCGTTCAGGCGCAAGAGCATCTATGCCTGGTATGATGGATACGATTCTTAACCTCGGCTTAAACGACGAAGTTGTCAATGCAATGATCAAGGGCAATCCTGATCCTAAGTTTGAAAGATTCGTTTATGACTCTTACAGAAGATTTATCCAAATGTTCTCAGACGTCGTAATGGAAGTAAGTAAAAAAGAATTTGAAAGTTTAATTGACGCTATGAAGGAAAAGAAAGGCGTTGTTTTTGACGTAGACTTAACAGCAAGCGACTTAAAAGAACTCGCTATGCAATTTAAGGCTAAGTATAAAGAAGCACTCGGCGAAGATTTCCCTGATGATCCAAAGGTACAATTAAACGCAGCAATTCGTGCGGTATTCCGTTCATGGGACAACCCACGTGCAAACGTTTACAGAATGGATCACGATATTCCATATTCTTGGGGTACAGC
>JAKSOS010000098.1 GCA_024405475.1 Clostridia bacterium | reverse complement strand
TTCTATTTTTTACCATTTTCAAGACTTCTTTTATAATAAAACATATATTGTTGAAAATATCCGGCATTTTCTCCGTATTTATCAGCTAAAAATTGCGAGATTTTCTTTCTATCAGTTAATTTACCATTTAAATTTTCTTTATACACCTTTTCAATCCAGGTATCAACAGGAAAAGAATTAGATCTATGAAATCCAAATAAAAGTACACAATCAGCCACCTTTGGTCCAACTCCGTATATCTTTAATAATTCTGTCTTTAACCTTTCCGTATCTAAAACGTTTAATTTTTCAATTTCAAAACCGTTTGCTATTGATTTAGAGAGTCTTTCAATATAAGTATCTCTATAACCCAAACCCAACTCCGTAAATGATTTAATATCATATTTTGCCATTATTTCAGACTTTGGAAAAGAATAAAAATCAATATCTAAAAATCGCTTCTTATCACCAAACTTTTTGGACAAACGCTCCAAAATAAGCTTAATTCTCGGTATATTATTGTTTTGAGAAACGATAAAAGAATATAACATTTCTTCTTTATCTTGGTTTAATATTCTAATTAATAGCACAATTAGATAAAAATTCGTTTTCTTTTTTAGCACTTTCAACAATTTTTGAATAATCTCTATTTAAATCAAAATAGTTGTAAAAATAATTTTTATCATTATCTTCACACTCAATTATAGTTTTATCATTTTCGCAATATAAATAACAAGCCTTATCTTTTGATAAGACTATGTACCCTTTTTTATATTCAAAAAATCTGAAAACTTGACCACAATTTAATGTGTCTTTTGGCGAAAAATACTCGCTATTATATACAATTTTATCCATAAAAATAAAAAGAAACGGGCTTAATTAAGCCCGTTAATTTTGTTAGATAATTACTTTGAATAAACACTTACTTTCTTTCCGTCTCTGCCAACTCTTTCAAATTTAACACAGCCGTCAATTAAAGCAAATAAAGTGTTATCCGTACCCATGCCAACGTTTTCACCAGCGTGAATCTTTGTTCCACGTTGACGAACAATGATGCTACCAGCTAAAACTGGTTGACCATCAGTTGCTTTGATACCTAATCTTTTAGCATTACTATCTCTACCGTTCTTTGTGCTACCGCCACCTTTGTGGTGCGCAAATAATCTAAATAATATCATAAATGGCCTCCTTATTTAGCTTCAGCACTTTCAGCAGGTGCTTCTTCAGTCTTGTTAGCCTTTGCAGCAGTCTTTTTAGAAATTTCTAAAACTTTAACAGCTGTGAAAGGTTGACGATGACCTTGTTTCTTTCTTTCGTTCTTTTTAGCTTTATACTTAAAAACAACTACCTTTTTGTCTTTTCCTTGTTCTACAATTTCGCCAACAAATTTGAATCCTGCTACTTCTTTACCAACTTTGATACCCTTTTCGTCAGATACCATAATTACAGGTAATTCAACTTTGTCGCCTACATTGCCTGAAAGTTTTTCAAATTTAATAACTTGACCAACTTCAGCTTTGTACTGTTTTGAACCGTTTTCTACGATTGCGTACATATAAAATACCTCCATCTCACCAGTCTCGCCGAATATTTTGGGGCGATGCAATGCACACTTAAAAAACCCTCTCCGAGCGGCTACTGTGATATTTTATCGTAAAATATAACAAAAGTCAAACAATTTTGAATATTTTTTTAATTTTTATTCAAACTATTTTAAATTAAAGGAGAAAATTATGATAAAAGCTGAATTAAATAAAAAAGCGCTTGAAGATACCTATAAAAACGCTCATATTGCTTTACAAAGCATAGACGATATTTTACCTAACGTAAACGACGATAAATTAAAGGATGAGTTAAAAGAACAAAGAAATGGATATCAAAGCGTTATGGATGATGTTTCAAAATATATGTTGGAAAACAATTTTGAAAGAAAAGATATAAATATTTTCAAAAAAGTTATGCTTAAAAGTGGCATTTCAATGAAAACAATGTTTGATAAAAGCAAAAACAATATTGCAGAAATGATGTTAAAAGGAACTCTTATGGGTATCATTGAGTTGTCGGCAATGAAAAACGAAAGCGTAAATTACGACGATAAAACTAACGATTTAATAAACAACCTACTTAATTTACGGCACGAGGTAAATAGGAGCGACTTTAGTCGGAAAATTATGAACAAAAACTAAAATCGTTCTTATAATCAAAAAAAGAGACCACTTTCACGTGGTCTCTTAATTTTTGAAAAAAACTATCTCTTCCAGTTTAAAGTATAATGTGGGTCATCTGCCTTTTCTTCAGGTGTGTACTTTCTTAAAGTATTAACAACCTTACCACCGTTATACTTTCTATCGTTTACAGGATCAGTTGTTCCCATAACAGTAACGTTAAGTTGACGATGTCTTGCTCTTACTTGATCCCAGTCAACAAAATATACGTGAGCGAATTCACCACCGTCTAAAACGCCGTCTTTAATCGTCATAGCTTCTGAACGACCAAAGAATACTGACCGTAAGTGACCGTCTGTATTTAATGAAGTCCAGTCGCCCGGTTCATTAACGAATCTACCAAATTGTGTATGAATTGGACCTGGATGCATATAAGCATTGTTTTCAGAATAATCAGGAACTAACTTTTGCATAATCTTTAAGATATCGTGTTGTAAGTATTC
>JAKSOS010000097.1 GCA_024405475.1 Clostridia bacterium | reverse complement strand
CTGGTGTAGCTCAACTGGCAGAGCAGCTGATTTGTAATCAGCAGGTTGCGGGTTCAATTCCAGTCACCAGCTCCAACAAGACGGGAAGGTTCCAGAGTGGCCAAATGGAACAGACTGTAAATCTGTCGGCAGTGCCTTCGGTGGTTCGAATCCACCCCTTCCCACCAAAAAACCTATCACGAAAGTGATAGGTTTTTTACTTTACAAATATTATAGTGGATTTGAATGAGGAGAAAATTGCGAAAGCAATTTGTCCGATGGACTAAACTGTCCATCGGACAGTTTATCGGAGAAGGGCGCACAGGCGCCGAATCCACCCCTTCCCACCAAAGACCTATCATATTTTTGTGATAGGTCTTTTTGTATAATAAAAAACACTTGCGGTTTTGCAAGTGTTTTTTATTTTTTTTATTAAATTATTTTACAGTTCTACGATATTTTTCTGCTTCCCAGTTATTGATAAAGTAAACTTCTTTTTCACTCATCGTATTTAACGTTAAGCCGTTATTTTTAATTGCCGTTATAACAAATAAGTACGCCGATAATGTTTCTTCCAAAGTCGTAGATTGTTTCAAATCAGCCCTATAAATAACCTTGTCGCCGTTTACTTCAAACATATCAGGTGTTAAAGTTATAGTTTTGTTTAAGTAAACAAGTTGGTCAGGATAAAGTGGATATCTATCTAAAAACTCCTTATCCAACTTATTATTCTTAATAAAATCTTGAACGATAGGAGTTCCTGAAATAAAGCAGTTATCACCTTCTACTAATTTAACTTCTCTAAAATTATCAGGAAGTTTAAAATATTCTCTGATAACTTCATTTACAGAAGTATTAACTGCCTTTACCCTATCAATATCGTCGCTATTTACAACCAAACCGTGATTTTTCATAAAAATAACTTCAGGATATTTGCCATTTTTAGCAACGTAATCTTCAATTCCCTTCTTCATTGCCAAAGTTAATTCAAAGCCTGGGTTAATATATGGAAGGAAAATAAATCCGTAATCTTTTCCCTTAAATAATTTATTAGCTAATTCTTCACCTTCTTTAGCGCAAGTTAAAATATTTGCGTAAACAGAGTGTGTGTGTATGACGTATTTTTTCAATATTGCGTGAAAACCAACTTCAACGCTAGGACGAAGTGTTGCTATTCCGTCTAAGGCAACAACTGAATTTTTTGAAAGCTCTGCACTTTCTTTTTCGTAATCTTTTTTAATAGACAAATCAACACTATTGTAATAATCAAAAATCTTTTTACGGTCAACAGCAACAAAAGCGTTGTCCATAGAAATATCTTTTAACTTATAACCTGATGCTTTAATAAGCATTAAGCCTTTTTCTTCATTTTTTACTGACGTATTACCACCGCCACCTTGTGTATAGTCTGCACGATTACCTGCATATTGCGAAATATCAATTAAATCTAAAATAGTATTCTTCATAGTATCTCCTTATTTTCTCTTTGATAAAACTTTCTTTTCATATTCTTTAACATACTCATACCAGTCAGAAGAAGGAACGTTTTGTCTTCTTAAATATTCTTCCCAAATTTCGCCATAAGGTAAGAATTTCATTTCTTCTTGCATAACTAATAATTCTGTATATTTGCCTTCATCTTGCAATTTCTTTAACATATCGTTTGGTTGCAACAATGCAAACAACAATGCCCTTTGCATATTTCTTGCACCAACTGTCCACGCAGCGATACGATTAATACTTGCATCAAAATAATCAAGAGCAATATATACTCTCTTCAATGCGTCATTTCTAACGATTTCTTTTGCGATTTCTTTTGTTTCATCATCTAAAATTACTACGTGATCTGAATCCCAACGAACAGGACGAGTTACGTGCAAAGCAATTTCCGGAAAGAAGCAAAGTAATGCAGGAATTTTATCTGATACAACTTCAGTTGGATGATAATGTCCGTTATCCATCAATGGTAAACAGCCCTTTTGTGCTGCATATGTAAGAGTAAACTCTGCACTACCAACCGTATAACTTTCAACACCGATACCAAATACTTTACTTTCTACACAAGGTTTAACAAGATTCTTGTCATAATCAGATAAAATTGCATCAATAGATTCTTTGTATCTCATTCTTGGACCCATTCTATCTGCAGGGATATCTTTTAATCCATCGCCTGTCCAAATATTCATTACACAAGGAATACCCGTTTCCTTTGCAAAATATTCGGCAATTTTAACGCACGCTTTACCGTGACGAATCCAGAAATCTCTTACCTTTTTATTAGGAGAAGAAAGCGTTAATCCGCTTGATGCCATAGGATGTGAGAAAAACGTTGGGTTAAAATCTAAGCCCATATTATGTTTTTTAGCAAAATCAACCCATTTTTTAAAGTATTTAGGTTCAATTTTATCTCTGTCAACGAACTTGCCCTTTTCAAAAATAGCATAGCAAGCGTGAACGTTTATTTTCTTTAATCCAGGAACTAAACTTATAACTTTTTCTAAATCTGCCATAAGTTCTTTAGGATTTCTTGCTTTTCCGGGGTAATTACCCGTTGTTTGAATACCACCTGTAAGTGGTCCGTCATGGTCAAATCCAGTTACGTCATCACCTTGCCAGCAATGAAGAGATACAGGAACTGTTTCTAACGTCTTTAATGCTTTTTCAACATCAACGCCATACTTTTAGTATGCACTTTTTGCATTATCATAACTTTTC
>JAKSOS010000096.1 GCA_024405475.1 Clostridia bacterium | reverse complement strand
AACCTATCGTTTCAAAACAATGGTTCGTTAAGATGACTCCGCTTGCAGAACCTGCTATAGAAGCTGTAAGAAAGAAAAAAGTCAGATTTGTTCCGGATAGATTTTCAAAGATTTACTTTAACTGGATGGAAAACGTAAGAGACTGGTGTATTTCTCGTCAATTGTGGTGGGGACATAGAATTCCTGCGTATTACTGCCAAGATTGTGGCGAACTTATGGTTAGCAAGGACGACGTAAAGGTATGTACAAAGTGTGGCAGTCATAACATTAAGCAAGACGAAGACGTTTTAGATACGTGGTTTTCTTCTGCTTTATGGCCTTTCTCAACGTTGGGATTCCCTGAAATGACAGAAGACTTAAAATATTTCTATCCTACAGACGTTTTGGTTACAGGTTACGATATTATTTTCTTCTGGGTAGCAAGAATGATATTCTCTGGATTAGAACACATGAAACGTATTCCGTTTAAGGACGTTTTAATTCACGGTTTGGTTCGTGATTCTCAGGGTAGAAAAATGAGTAAATCTCTCGGCAACGGAATTGATCCAACGGTTATTATTGATAAGTTTGGCGCAGATACGTTGAGATTTTCTTTAATCAACGGTGTTGCTGCCGGTAGCGATATGAGATTTTCAGACGAAAAGATTGAAGGTGCAAGAAACTTTATGAATAAGTTATGGAACGCTTCAAGATTCGTTTTGTTAAATGCCGAAAATAAAAATATAAGTAAACTCGCAGATTGCAAGCTTTCTCAAGCTGATAAGTGGATAATCACGAAACTCAATAACACAATAAAAGAAGTAACGGTCAATATGGAAAAATACGAAATGGGCGTTGCCTTAAATAAACTTTACGATTTCGTTTGGAGTGATTTCTGCGACTGGTATATTGAGCTTACAAAACCTGTTTTATATGGAGAAGACGAGAAAAAGGCAAATGATACGATTAGCGTTTTAGTATTTGTTTTAGATACGATATTAAAGTTAATGCATCCATTTGCTCCGTTTATCACCGAACAAATATATAAGAGCGTTCCAAATAGAGAAAAGGCACTTATTATATCGGAATTCCCGAGATATAACTCTAAAATGAATTACTATTCAGCTTCAAAAGATATTGAAATGGTAATGGAAGTTATAAAGAGTATCAGAAACGTAAAGGTAAAAAACGGCGCTATTCCTTCTAAAAAGGTTAAGTTGTTCGTTGTAAGTCAAAATAATAAACCTATTAAGAACGGTGAAGTATATATTCAAAAACTTGCAGGGGTATCCGATATTTCATATATTGAAAACAAGAATGAGATAACAGAAAAAACTGTTTCACAAGTTATTGCAAATGCAGAATTGTTTATTCCACTTGGCGATTTGGTTGATTTTGATAAGGAAATTGAAAGATTAACAAAGGAATTAGAAGGTGTTGAAGCGGAAATTGCAAGAGCAAGCGGAAAACTTTCTAATAACGGATTCCTTGATAAAGCACCTAAAGCATTAGTAGAAGCAGAAAGGGAAAAATACGATAAGTTTGTTGAAATGAGAGTAAAGATAAAGAAACAATTAAAAGATTTGGGAAAATAGCTTTTAATTAGTATTTATTTAACTTTTTTTGATAAAAGTATTGACAAAAATTTTTTTAATGATTATAATAAAAATATAAAATTGCTTTTTTGGGGATTTTATGATTTGTTTTAATTCTTACTATTACGGATATTATTACTTTAGAAACTATTATTATAATATGTTTCAGTTTTAATATGCGCGGTTTTGGGAATTAAAAAAATATTATTTATGTAAAAAATTTAAATAACCGCCATATATGGTGGTTATTTTTTTTAGGAGGCAAATATGGTTTTAGACATTTTGGTTTTGGTGCTATTCGTTCTCGGTATGATAGCTATTGCACTTTATACCAGAAAAAAGGCAAACACGTCAGATGATTTTTTGCTGGCAGGTAAAAAAGGGCTTAATGGCTGGATGAGTGCTTTTTCATATGGTACGACATATTTTTCTGCAGTTATTTTTATAGGATATGCAGGTAAGTTCGGTGCAAACTTCGGATTGTCTGCAATTTGGATAGGTATAGGCAATGCTTTCTTGGGAGGACTTGTTGCTTGGCTACTTATGGCAAAGAAAACAAAGAATATGACTCAAAGGTTAAATGCAAAAACCATGCCTGATTTCTTTGAAAAAAGGTATGACTCGTTATTCTTAAAGAAAATTTCCGCAGTAATTATATTTTTATTTTTAATTCCGTATGCGTCTTCCGTTTACAACGGATTAGGAAATTTGTTCAGTGCAATGTTCGGAATTGAAAAAACGTGGATAGTAATAGTTGCATTAGCGGTTTTAACTGCAATTTACTTAATTTTCGGTGGATACTTTGCTACTTCATTATCTGATTTCGTTCAAGGAATAATAATGCTTGCAGGTGTTATCGTTATGGTTATTTTCTTTATGGCAAACGATAACGTTGGCGGTTTTGATTTGTTTAACAGGTTAAGTTCTATTGACAAGGGATTGTTTATTAAAGATTCGGGAACAGGTAAGTTTATTGATTCTCCTGTTGTATCGTTGATTTCTTTAATCCTTTTAACGTCAATGGGTGTTTACGGACTTCCGCAAACTGTTCACAAATACTACACGGTAAGAGATAAGAAAGCAATTAAGCAAGGTATGATCGTAACTACAATTTTTGCATTTATAGTTGGTGTT
>JAKSOS010000095.1 GCA_024405475.1 Clostridia bacterium | reverse complement strand
GGGGTTGACGCAATAGGTGCGGTTAAAGCGAAAAAAACTGATATTTTGATGATTGATACAGCGGGCAGGCTTCACGTTGAGTCTAACCTTATGGAAGAACTTAAAAAAATGGATAGAGTTGTTCAAAGGGAATATCCCGAAGCCCATTTTTATAAGTTTATAGTATTAGATTCAACGACAGGGCAAAATGCAGTAAATCAAGTAGAAGTGTTTAAAAAAGCCGTTGGAATTGACGGAATAATTTTAACTAAGCTTGATGGAACGGCAAAAGGCGGTTTTATTATTTCACTATCTTACGAGTTGGAAGTGCCGGTAGTTTACGTTGGCACGGGTGAACAAATAGACGATATAGAAGATTTTAACGCAAAAGATTTTATAGAAGGTTTGTTTTAACTTTCAAATTATTCTAAAAAGCTACAAAAACTCATATGATATATAAATCCTATTACAGTAAAATGTAATAGGATTTTTTTATGGGGGAATTTTATGCTGTTAAGAAAACTTGTGTCTGATTTAGATATAGAATATAAAAGCGGAAATCTTGATATAGAAATAAAAGACGTAAAAACGGATAGTAATTCGGTAACTAAAGGAAGTCTTTTTATTTGCTTAAAAGGTGGGGATTTTGACGGACACGATTATATAAAGCAGGTGGAAAACTACGGAGCAGTTGCAGTTATAACTCAAAGAAAAGTGCAAACTTCACTTGTTCAGATAGTCGTAAAAGACACGAGAAAGGCAATGAGTTTAATTGCCGGTGAATTTTATAATCACGCAGATAGAGATTTAAAAATGGTGGGAGTGTTAGGAACAAATGGGAAAACCACTACTGCACATTTAGTTTCAAATATTTTGTCAAATGCAGGTATTAAATGTGGCGTTATAGGTACTCTTGGAACGTTTTATAATAATAAAACGATAGAACCGACATTGACGACTCCCGACCCCTTTGAATTGCATAAAATCTTAAAAGACATGAAAGACGATGGTGTTGAAGTTGTCGTTATGGAAGTTTCTGCGCACGCCGTATATTTTGATAAAGTTTACGGCATAAAATTTGATTATGCTATTTTTACTAACTTTACTCAAGACCATTTAGATTTTTTTCACGATATGGAAAGTTATAAAGAAGCGAAATTGAAGTTTTTTAAGGAAACAAGGTGTAAATACGTAATAACGAATAGCGATGACGAACTTGGTAGGGAAATATCAAAGATATCAAAAAACTGTATAAATTACGGAATAGATAATCCTGCGGACGTATTTGCGATAGATATAGAGAATAAAGGGAACAAAGAAAGTTTTGTAATTAACTTATTTGATAAGATATATCAAGTAAATCTTAACTTAATAGGAAAGTTTAATATATATAATTCAATGGCGGCAGCAACGTGTTCTGCATTAATAGGAGTGAAAATTGAAAAAGTTATAGAAGGTTTGGAAAGAATCAAGAGTGTTAGTGGAAGATTAGAAAAAATATACGACAAAAACATATCAATTTATATAGATTATGCACATACTCCCGACGGATTGTATCAATCGCTTAAAACGTTAAAAACGATATGCAAGGGGAGACTTATTTCTGTTTTTGGGTGTGGCGGAAACAGAGATAAAGACAAAAGGTCAAAAATGGGTAAAATCAGTGGAGAAATTGCAGATTTTACCGTTATAACGAGTGATAATCCACGATATGAAGAGCCTATGGATATTATTTGGGAGATAGAAAGGGGAATAAGAGAAGCCACTAAAAAATACGTTATAGTTCAAGATAGAACAGAAGGAATAGAATACGCTATAAACTATGCTAAAAGCGGAGATACGGTGCTTATAGCAGGAAAGGGAAGTGAAAAATATCAAGAGATTTTCGGTATAAAACACTTTTATAATGATAAAGATAAGGTTATGGAAATAATGGATAAATGGAAACAATAAAAAAAGGTTTAATTTCACTTGTTTTGGCGTTTATTTTGTCGCTTATAAGTGGAAAAATTTTCGTAAAAATTTTAAGAAAAAACAAAGTCGGACAACCTATATTAAGTTATGTAAAAGAGCATGAAGAAAAGAGCGGAACTCCTACAATGGGTGGTCTGTTTTTCATACTTTCTTCTGTAATAATATTTTGTATTTTTAACAAATTAACTTATATTTCTTTACAAGCGATAGTTATAGGCGTTTCGTTTTTACTCGTTGGATTTTTAGATGATTTTCTAAAAATAAAGAAAGGAAAAAACGAAGGATTAAAAGCGTATCAGAAGATAATTTTTCAAATTTTAATTTCAATAATCGCAGGAGTATTTTCATATATAAACGGCTTAACCGTTGCGTTTATTCCATTTTTAAAAAGAACTTTGGATTTAAAAATATATATAATACCGATAGTTGCTTTTGTTTTTATTGCCATAACAAACGGAGTTAATTTAACCGACGGATTAGATGGTTTAGCAGGGAGTGTAAGTGCGGTTTATTTATTAAATATTGCCATAATTATTTTGCTTGAAATAAATATTTTTGAGAGTAATTTTATCAGGCCGAACGAATATTTAAGTTTGGTCGTTTTTTCATTTGCTCTCGTCGGCGGAATATTAGGATTTCTTTGTTTTAACGTTAATAAAGCAAGGGTGTTTATGGGTGATACGGGTTCGTTGTCACTCGGTGGATTTTTGGGCGCAATAAGTATCTTTTCTTCTAACGTATTTATTATTCCTATTTTAGGAATCGTTTTTATCATTTCAGTAGCGAGTGTAATTATTC
>JAKSOS010000094.1 GCA_024405475.1 Clostridia bacterium | reverse complement strand
TAGGTGCAGGTAGCGATCCAAACGTTGGCGAAGCCGCTGCAGAAGAAAGTAAAGAAGAGATAGCGAACATATTAAAAGGTACGGACCTTTTGTTTATTGCTTCCGGAATGGGCGGAGGCACGGGAACAGGGGCTGCTGCCGTTATCGCAAGAATAGCGAGAGAGCTTAATATTTTAACCGTTGCAGTTGTAACGAAGCCATTTTCTTTTGAAGGAAAAATAAGAAACGAAAATGCAAATAAAGGTATTTCTAACTTAAAGAAGTACGTTGATACTTTGGTAGTTATACCTAACGATAAGTTGTTGCAGTTTATACCACAAGATATAAGTATGTTAGATGCGTTTAAGGTTGCTGACGATATGCTTAAACAAGGTATAATAGGTATAGTAGATTTAATTGCAACGCCGTCATTAGTTAACCTTGACTTTGCCGACGTAAATACGGTAATGAGAAATCAAGGCTTAGCCCACATGGGTATAGGCAGTGCAAGGGGAGATAACAGAGTTATAGAAGCTGTTAGACAAGCCGTTTCAAGTCCACTACTTGAAACCACGATTGAAGGTGCTAAGGCAGTTATCTTAAACGTTTACGGTGGAAAAGATTTAAAACTCGGCGAAGTTACGGAAGCCGCTACGTTGGTATCAGGAATTATTGATTCATCAGCAAACGTTATTTGGGGCGCAACTATTAACGACACGATGGCAGACGAGATAAAGATAACGATTATTGCTACCGGATTTTTGGCTGGTAGTGAGGAAGATAAACCGATAAAGTTAGAACAAAAACCTGTAATCAATACGATTTTTGAAAGGGAAAAAGAAGAAAAAAAGGAAGTTGAAGATGCGGTTCCTCCGTTGTTAAGAGATTTTGAAAAACCTGAAATAATTGAAGAAACAAATGAAGAACCGGAACCTATCAAAGAGATAGAAGATGAAATTCCTGTTGAAGAGAAGAAAGGTAAAGATTTGCCTTTATTTATGAAGAAACTCTTCGGTAGAAAGAAATAAACGAAAAAGTAAGCGAAAGAAAGATATCGTTTTTTTGATATCTTTCTTTTTTTAATCAATTTTAGATATGCTTTTTTATAATTGTGGCATAAAGTAGCCTTTTAGTCATATATTGAATTAGAAGACAAAAGGAGGATAGATATGTCATTTTTCTGTAATTTTCAATCGGATAGATGCCCGGGACCTATAAATGGCAATCCGCTTAATGGGTTATGTGAAAAAGTTTGTATAGAAGCGCAGAAAGTATTTGATGCGTGTATGCAACAAAGTCAACTTACAGATATAGTATTGAATATCAGTAATTTAACACCGGCAAATCCTACATATCCGTTGACATTTATAAGTGCAAAAAGCACAACTCAAACGGGTGTAATAAGCAACTTGCTTATAGAACCATTGTCGGAGCGTCCGCATTCAGCGAGAGTAAAATGCGACGTGACGATTCCTGTTTCGGTAGCATACACAGATGCAAACGGTGTGGAAGGCGTAGCGACGTCTTCAATAACGGTATCAAAGGACGTTATACTTAATATTCCGTCAGCATCAATCATGCCATACAGCGTAAACAGTGTTGTATCGTTAGTATCAACTCTCGGAAGATATACGGCGGAAAATCAATTTACTATAGATTGCTGTGTTTCTATAATTCTTAAAATCGTTATGGAAGTTGAATTGCTTATACCGTCTTATGGATACACGCCGATACCACCTTGCCAAGAATACACCGAAGAAGTATGTGCAGGATTCTTTGAACTGCCTATGTATCCCGAGCAGTAAATAAAAACTAAATAGATAAAAACCGAATTTTTAGAAGTTAAATATAAACGTATAATTTTGTGCGACTTCAAAAATTCGGTTTTTTTACTTGTTAAAGACAAGTAAAAGTGATATTATATAGATATGAATATTTATGCAATAAGTGATTTGCACATTTCTACGAATACGGACAAACCCATGGACGTTTTTGGTGGAAACTGGGTAAATTACATGGATAAAATTAAAGAAGACTGGAATAGTAAAGTTTCTGATGACGATATCGTTTTAATAGGTGGAGATTTAAGTTGGGCAATGGATATAGACGAAGCAAAACTTGACATTGACACGTTGAACGGCTTAAAGGGAAAGAAAATTATTATTAAGGGCAATCACGATTACTGGTGGTCTGGTATAGGGAAAGTGAGAGATATTTTGCCTGAAAACTTTTTTGCCTTACAAAACGACAGTATAAAGTTTGAAAATGTTGTAATATGCGGTTCTCGTTGTTGGTGCGTTCCTGATAGTCCCGAATTTAAGGAACACGACATGAAGATATATTTAAGGGAAACGCAAAGGCTGAGATTATCTTTGCAGTCAGCATTAAAGATGAAGGGCGAAAATGATAAACTTATTGCGTTAGTACATTATCCGCCTTTTACTTATAAATATGAAGATACTCTTTTTACAAAGATTTTTGAAGAGTTTAAGGTGGATTGCGTAATATTTGGGCATCTTCACGGAAAGTTTGTAAAAATAGATAAAGAGTTTACTAAAAACGGAATAAAATATTATTTAACTTCGTGCGACCAAGTAGATAATAAACTAGTAAGGATAGATTTATGATAGAAGAAGGAAATTGTAAAATAAAAACGTATTTAAAAGAGATACCTAAAAGGTATTTTATCACGGCATTTTCAGGCATGGCACAAGGATTGTTTTGTACGCTTATTGCAGGAACGATTATTGCACTTTTTGCGGGCTATTTGGGTGATAACTTTTTGGGAAGATTTTTAACTTCGTTTAGTACTATTGCAAAAATATTGATGGG
>JAKSOS010000093.1 GCA_024405475.1 Clostridia bacterium | reverse complement strand
AAACAAATTCTTATCTTTTTTCTTTTTTTATTTCGTTATTCTCTATATAACTTCTTCTTAATTGACCGCAAGCACCTTCTATATCTTCGCCCATCTTTCTTCTAACCGTTGCCGATATTCCGCCTTTTTCTAATGCACCCATAAATCTATATGCATCTTTTTCCGTGCCACCTTGTAAGTTCTTTTCCTTAACGTCGTTAAGTCTTATTAAATTAACGTGGCAAGGTCTTCCCTTTAATATACTAATTAATGTTTTTACATGTCTTTCGGTATCGTTTTTTTCCTTAATTAAAACATATTCAAATATATATCTTCTTCCGGTCTTTTCAAAATAATATTCACACGCTTTAAGTATTTCTTCTATCGTATAAGATTTTGCTATCGGCATTATTTCTTGCCTTTCGCTATCTATCGGTGAGTGAAGCGAAATCGTTAAATTAACAGGTATTTTTTCATCTGCAAGCTTATAGATTTTAGGAACAATTCCACAAGTAGATAAACTAATATTTCTTGCGCTTATATTTATTCCTTCTTTTGCACTTACAAGCCTTAAAAAAGACACAACATTGTCATAATTATCTAATGGTTCTCCACTGCCCATTAAAACAATATTCGTAATTTTTCTTTTATCTGCGAGTCCACCTTCAATCAACCTATTTACCGCAATAACTTCACCTAAAATTTCAGCGGGCTCTAAATTCCTTATTAAACCTGCTAACCCCGAGGCACAAAATGCACAATTCATTCTACAACCCACCTGAGTTGATATACAAATAGAATTGCCATATTTGTATTTCATTAAAACGCCTTCTACAATGTTGCCGTCTCTTAACTTAAATAAATATTTTTCCGTACCGTCTGCACTTACTAGTTTTTTTATTATAGAAACGGGTTGTGCATCAAAGTTTTCTAAAAGTTTTTCTCTTAACGGTTTAGAAATATCAGACATTTCGGAAAAATCTAATCCGAGATATAGCCCACGAAAGATTTGACCTGCACGAAACTTCTTTTCGCCAAGTCCTATAATTATCTCTTCAAGTTTTGAATAATCGTAATTAAGCAAACAATCTTTCATATCAATTTTCTCTTTTTAATTTAGCAACGAAAAAACCCACTCCCGAAATATCAGGCAAAAATTGATTAGCGCCGTTTTTATCTTCATGTAGCAATTTACTATCAATTTTTTCCAACTTATAATTGCTGTTAGATTTTAGGAATTTATTTACAATTTCAATATTTTCACAATCTAAAATTGAACAGGTAGAGTAATATAAATATCCACCTTTTTTTACATATTTTGAAACGTTATTTAATATCGCTAATTGTTCTTTATTTAACGAAATTATATTATCAAAGGTTCTATTTAATTTTATATCGGGATTTTCGTTTACAACGCCAAGTCCACTACAAGGACTATCACATAAAACCGCATCAAAATAATCTTTGTATTCGCTATTATACTCTTTAGAATCAGCAACGAAAGTTTTAATATTATTTCTACCCATTCTTTTAACGTAACTTTCAATTAACTGTACTCTATGCGGATAAATATCAGTGGCATAAACGTTTTTACATTTATACGAAAGCCTTATTGATTTTCCACCGGGTGCTGAACAGCAATCAAGAATTTTATCGCATGGCTCAACTATATCGCATATCGCAATAGAGCCGATTGACTGATATGTATATATTCCTTTATCAAAATCTTCGTTTCTTACAAAGTTTTCAACAAAAAATACGTTTTTAAATGAAGTTAAAGAATAATTTACACTTTTTTCTTTTAAATATTTTTCTCCGTCAGCCTCGTAAAAAACCAAAGTGTTTTTCGTATTTTCAAATGAAACAATTTTCTCCGTTCTTTCTATCCCGTAAGTTTTAATCAACTCGTCAACGGCAAAGAGTGGAAATGAATACTTAACGGATAAATATTCGTTATTATTTTTCGGCAAAAGTATATCTGTTTGCAAAAACTTTCTTAAAAAAGCATTTACAAAACCGGAAGTACCACCTTTTCCCAGTTTTTTTGTTAACTCAACTGCATTTTTAACGACTGCGTAATCTTTTTTCCCCAAATACTTTATATTGTACATTGCAATTTTAAGTATAGTTCTGATTACAAGCTTCGGGGATTTTGGTGCTAAAAAAGAAAGATAATAAGACAATTCTATATCTTTATCTAAAACCCCATAACAAGTTTTAATCGTAAGCGGTTTATTTTTTAGTTCCATAGGAGTATCTAAAATAGCTTGCTTAATAAACTTGCCATCACTATACACTTTATTTAAAACCGAATAACAATCGTAAAAATAGTTTATCATTTTGAAAATTTATATCCCAAAGGTATTTTATTGCCACGCAAAAAATCACAAGCGGAAAGTTGTTTCCCACCTGCCTTTTGAACGACGTTTAATTTTACGGAGCCACCTAAACATCCAACAACAAGTTCATTGTCATTTTTTAGCACGACACCTACGTCACCCTGCATATTTGAAACTTCCGCCTTATATATTTTGAAAGGTTCGCCGTTTAAGAACGTGTATGCTATCGGCGAAGGATTATATGCCCTTACCATATTTACAATAGAATCTGCACTTAAATTAAAATCAATAAAAGCGTCTTCTTTTTTTATTATTTTAGAAAAAGTAGCTTTGTCATTATCTTGTTTTTTTAGATTAAATCCTTTATCAAAGTTTTCTAAAAACTCTTTGATACATTCTGCGCCTAAAACGGATAACCTTTCAAACAATTCTCCTGCAGTTTCATTTTCCAAAATATCAATTTCTTTTTGCAAAATTATATCGCCCGTATCTATACCTGCATCAGTTTTCATTATCGTTATTCCGGTCCTTTTTTCACCGTTAAGAATTGCATAATTTATAGGCGACGCACCACGATATTTAGGCAAAATTGATGCATGAATATTATAAACGCGTGTCTTTGCAATATCAATAATTTCTTGCGAC
>JAKSOS010000092.1 GCA_024405475.1 Clostridia bacterium | reverse complement strand
AACATTATTTCTAATGTTTTTATCTTCATTTTTTGTCTCTTTTTTCTTACTTTTTCTTTTGATTTCTTTTCTAGATTTAGGCTCTTGTTCTAAATTCTCATTCTGATTGATATTTTTTATTTCATTATTCATCTCATTATTATTTTCATTTATATTCTCTCTGTTTTCTACTAAATAATTTGTATTAAACATTCTAACTCTACCTGAAGAATTATTCATTTTGTATGGATTTATCATTCCTTTACTTATAAGACATTACGCGTAATACGGGCGTGTTTTATGATCGACAATGTAATACACCCATATTCCCGAATAAATACGAAAAACGCGACGGGGTAGACCGTTCTATAAAGCTTTAATTTTCGCATATACGCGGGGAATAACGGCAAGTAATGTATTGATACACCTATACAAAAAAGGTGGAAACAAGGCGGAATTATTGGATCATTCCGAAACGGTAAACGCCTGCAATATTCCGAATAATTCCTATAATTCAACTTTTATTCACCATTATTCTCTATTATTCCCCTGCACCAGCTTATTAAAAACCTTTACAAATAATTCTTATTTTATTAAAATTTTATTACATAATCCGTATTATGTAATATAAAAATTACTTCAAAAAAGGGGTTATTTTTTACCGAAAAAAGACACGAAAACGGGGGTATTTATGAACGAATTAGTAAACAATTCTTTTAATGCTGGAAACCTTGCAGGCCGTAAAATAAAGGATCTTACACCGCAGGAACAAAACGAGCTTATACAAACTATTCTTACATCAACGCCCACAATAGACGGCCTAACCGTTGAGCAATTAACAAAGGCCGTAACAAGGCGAAACGAAAACAAGATCGTAAACGATTTAGACCGCCTTATAAACATTAAACAAATTGATTATGAAAGTGAAAAGAATATATTTTTGAATAACGTTTCAAAAACACAAAGCAAGGCCACAAAGGACGGTTATTTTTATTCCCTGCAGGAAATAGAAAAATATTGCAACCTGCAGGCAATAGAATCCCCTTTATTGCTTACACCAGCAACGGCCGACGATTTTATTTATTATCTTACGAATACCGCTAGAAACAAGTTTAATAAACCGCTTGCACCTGCAACCGTTCGGCGTAATGTTGCGGGCGTTTCGTCTTTTTTTACATTCCTTGCAAGACGCCACGAATATATTAAAAATCCATTTATGGGGACAAAAGCACGCCCCGAAAAGAAGATCGTAAACCGCCCCGAATATCCAAACGCCCACGAGCTGGATTTAATTCTTAATGAAATTACAAACGGCGGATTAAATGACGAAAAGCATTTAAGCAATTTGAGAAAAGAATTATACGCAATTACTTATTTTATGGCCTACCGCGGAATACGTTGCGGGGGTTTTGAAAATATGATCATAACAAAAAAGGAAACATCCGACGGGGATTTATTCCAATTTGAAACCACAACCAAAGGGAAAACCCAGCGGGGAACACTTCCCGAAATATGTATAACCGCCTTGCATAATGCAGGAATCAAAACAACCGCAAAGGAAATAAAACCGTTTACAAATTGGAATAGCGACAAAGTAAGAAACTATTTTAAGTATTATACGAATAAGCTATACGGCAAGGATAATTTAATACACCTAATAGACGCGCCTTATTCCTGCCACGATTTACGCCATTATTACGCCCTGCAGGAATACCAAAAGGATAAGGACATTTATAGACTTAAAGAATTATTGAATCATTCCAGCATTGCTACAACCGAAATATATTTACGTAGTTTAGGCGTAGAAATATAAACCCCTGCAGGATCCAATAAAAGCGACGGCAACCGCCCCCAAAGGCGGGACGCCGTAACGCTTTTATATACTGAATTGCACAAGATAAAAGGCCGTAAAGCGACACCCCGAAAACCCTTATATAATCGAGCTTTAATGTAAAGTTTTGTTTATCCCGTAAAGTTTTTTGCGACAAGTCATAACCCCGTATGTATTGACGCAAAACGCCAACACTACGGGGCCCCCGAGAAAATGACGCGCAAAAATAAACACACAAAACAAAGGCCGTAAACCCTGCAGGCCTGCCACCGATACCCCCCTTATATAATTTTCCTGCAAAAGCTCATATTCACACATCCCAACCCGCGCCCGAGAATTCCATAATTCCGCCCCGAAACGTGTAATAACAAAAGCGACTATATAAACAAGAAAAACAAAGCATTTTGTTACTACAAAAATGACTATTAAAAAAGGGGGCACCAAATGAATAAAACAAAACAAATCATTGTACGAATGACAACCACACAAAAGCAGGATTTAGAAAACATTGCAAAGGCCAACGGCGGGAATGTTTCAAAGCTTGTAAGGGATCTTATTTATGAATACATCCGCCAGCACACAAAGAACAAATAAAACAAAGGGGTACAAAGAAACTATGAAAAACGAAACATTTTTTAATTCTATGCTAAAAGACTTCAACACAAAGGACGGCCGCGAGCTTGCTATATTGGACGAATTGCGGGAACTAATGACGGAACAAAAACACAATAACCCCGAATTCTATAAAAATATAATTTTCCTATGCTGGAATTACCTGCAGGAATTAAGCGGGATAAAAGACGAAAACGGGGATTATATCCTGCAGGAAATTATAACGCCTGCAATAGAGAACAAACCGCAGGCCATAGAAAGCAATGTTTTTAATAATTTTGGAATTGATCGCGGGCACTTCCAAGAAACGGAAATACGGGATTATGGATAATGAAACGGGGATTATTATAAACCCTGCATTAAAAAGCGGGGATCACATAACCGTTTTAGACCCTGCAACAAATGAGTTTATCGACGACGTTATAAGACTAGACCCGCCCGTAAAAATGTATTTTTTTTTACGCCTGCAACGTTTAGGCCGTTTAGACAATTTGCAGGTAAAATAAAATATAAGGCGTCCTAAAACGACGCCTTTATATTTTACAATTATGTAATAAAACCGACACAAAAAATAGTGTCTGATGTATTTT
>JAKSOS010000091.1 GCA_024405475.1 Clostridia bacterium | reverse complement strand
CTGCCCAAACCGAAAGTTGATCTGACGCAGCGGCTCTGAACGTATCGCCTGCGGCAATGGTAACGCTTTTTCCTTCTTTTGTAAACTTGTTAGCAAGTTTACCTATAGAAGTCGTTTTACCAACGCCGTTTACACCAACGACCATTATTATCGCAGGAGTTTCTATTTTTACAGGGTCGGCATAGTTAAGTGAATCAAAGAGCTGTTCTTTAAGCATGCTTATAACAGTTTCTTTATCTTTACACTTCTTTTCTTTTACCATTTCCCTTATTTCGTCAACGATTTCAACTGACGTTTTAACCGAAACGTCAGAAGAAATTAAAATTTCTTCTAACTCGTCAAAAAACTCGTCGTTTATTTCACTTCTTGTAAACAACGCACTAAGTTTGCTTGCCAAACCGTCTCTCGTCTTTGACAAAACGGATTTTATTTTACCAAACAGACCCATAAGCTATACAGCATCTCCATCAAAGTCAGATATATCGGATAATTTAACCGAAACAGTTTTTGATACACCTTTTTCTTGCATCGTTACACCGAATAAAGCATCTGCCATTTCCATCGTCGGCTTTCTGTGAGTGATAACGATAAATTGTGTTTCTTCAGAAAACTTTTGTAAATATCTTGCAAATCTATCTACGTTTGCTTCGTCTAATGCGGCTTCAATTTCGTCTAAAACGCAGAATGGCATAGGTCTTAATCTTAATATAGCAAACAATATTGCGATAGCTGTGAGTGCCTTTTCTCCACCTGATAATAACGATAATTTTTGAAGTTTCTTTCCAGGTGGTTCTGCAACGATTTCTACACCTGCTTCTAACTTATCGTCAACTTCGGTATAGTCCATTTGCAACATTGCTCTGCCACCGCCGAATAATTCCTTAAATATCTTTTGGAAGTTTTCGTTGATTTTGTTAAAGCCTTCGTCAAACTGAACGAGCATTTCGCCTTTAATCTTATCTATCGCTTCGTTTAAATCTTTTTCGGCTTTTTCAAGGTCTTCTTTTTGAGTCGTCATTTCATCATAACGCTCTCTTAAAATCTTACACTCGTCAATAGCGTTCGCATTGATTGCGCCGAGTGCAGAACGTTTCTTTCTGATTCTGCTAATTTCTGAAACGCCAAACTTTTCGTCGTAATTTTCAGCCTTAAACGCAAGCGCAGTTTCGTATGTTTCTTGATAATCTTCTAAAATACTTTCGCCCATGTGCTTTAAGTCGGAATCTATTTCCGTTAAAGCAATTTCTTGAGAGTGTTTCTTTTCAGACAATTCTGTCAATTCATTATTTAATTCTTCTCTCTTCTTTTCTATAAGCGATAACCTTTCACGTAATTTTTCCTTATCTTCGTCAATTTTAGAAATTTTATCTCTAATTCCATTTACGTAATCTTGTTCTTCTTTCGTGAGAGCAATCTTTTCTTCTTCTTTCTTAAATCCTTCAATAATGCCCTTTGCACCGTCAATACTTTCTTCTAAATGCTTGATATTCTTTTCAGATTCTTGCGATTCATTAGAAAGTCTTTCATTATCTGCAATTATTGACGATATTTTACCTTTAATTTCGGTAATGTTGATTTGAATTTCAGTACCTTCATCACTAAGGCTTTCTCTTTCTTTTCTCAAGGCATCGTATTCTGCTTGCTTTTTATCTGCATCCAAAGTAGCGCTGTTTTTACTTTCTTCTAACTTTTCGCCACCTTTGGCAATATGTTCAAAATCTTCAGATGCCTTTAATAATTTTGCATTAAAGTCTTCAATTAAATCAGAAGTTGCTTCAATGTCTCTACCGATTTCAGACAACGTTTTTTCGGTTGACATTTGCTTTTCTCTTTCAACCGATAATTCCTGACGCTTATTCGTATATAAGTCGTTTAATACAGACAATTCATCGTAGTAAGCTTCGCTCTTATTTGCCAAAGTCTCTTTCTCTTTTTGAAGTTTTTCCATTTCCGCACGCTTTTCTTTTAATTCTGCGGAAACTTCTTCTATTCTTCTATCGTTAGAAAGCAAACTCGGTGTGTCAAACCTTCTTGAACCACCCGTCATAGCACCTTGATTTGATAATAAATCGCCGTCTAACGTTACAATTCTGAATTCAAAGAGGTATCTCTTTGCAATCGCCGTAGCATTATCTAAGTTATCTACGACCAAAGTATTACCTAAAAGGTTGGAAATTATATTCTCATATTGACTGTCATAAGAAACAATTTCGTTTGCGATGCCCAAAGCACCGTCTTCCCTTAACGCTAAAACTATACTATCTACCGTATTTCTCGGTCTTACAGAAGTTATAGGCAAGAAAGTTATTCTGCCGAGTTTATTAACCTTTAAGTAGTTAATCAAATACTTCGCATCGTCCTCATTAGCAGTAACGATATTTTGTGCCGATGCCGAAAGTGCCGTTTCAATAGCAACGTCAAACTTCTTATCAATTTTGATAAGTTCGGCAACTACACCCCTAATACGCTTTTTGAGTTCCGGATTATCTTTAGACTTTATCATTAAAGACTTAACAACCATTCCGTATCCGTCGTAATTTTCCTTTAAGCCTTTGTAGAAATGTTCTTTTGTCTCTAATGCTGTAATTGTGGTGTTAAGCGAGAAAATCTTATTTTCCACACTTGAAACGTTATCGTTACCACTTCTTACTTCGTCTTCTTTTGCGGTTATTTTATTTTTTAATTCAAAAATTGACCTGTCTAATTCGTCAATCTTTTTATCAATTTTTTCCTTTTCGTTAAATTGATTATCTCTTTTTACAGAAAGTGCGTCTAATTCAGCGTTTAATTCGTTAATCTTTTCGGTGAGTTTTTGCTTTTCTGCAGAGAACGTACCTTTACTTACCTTGAAATCAGATAAGTTTTCAATGGATTCAATAATTCTCTTTCTGCTTTCTTGTGCAATTTCTTCACCTAAGGTGATTTTTTCGTTTATAACCTTAATTCTCTTTTCTAAATCTTGATATTTCTTTGTCAATTCTTCAAGCAATTTATTAGATTCATTTATAAGGTTTTGATTATCTTCTTTTGTCTTAATAGCGTTCGCTATTATCTCTCTGTTCTTTTCTATCTCGTTTTCAGAACGTACGATTTGTTCTTCTAAATTGTTGATTTTTGTTTCAAACAATTGCTTAGCACTCGTTGACTGTTCCATACCAAC
>JAKSOS010000090.1 GCA_024405475.1 Clostridia bacterium | reverse complement strand
TGTTTCAAATAACATAGGCGCACAAGGTACCGTATGTGGCGGTGGAAGATACGATAAACTCATTTCTGAATTCGGTGGTGGAGACGTTCCTGGTATAGGATTTGCAACAGGCATTGAAAGGTTGATGCTTTTAATGGAAAATACTGGCGTTAAAATACCAAACAGCAACAAGGTTAAGTTGTATATAGCACCTATGGGAGAAGAAGAAAGCAAAAAGGCATATTCTCTTGTAAACAGTTTAAGATTAAACGGTATTATTGCCGAAACCGATTTTATGAATCGTGGAATTAAATCACAATTTAAGTACGCTGACAAAATAGGTGCTGAATACGTAGGCGTTATAGGTTCAGACGAATTAAGTCAAAACGTGGTTAAAATCAAGCACATGATAGACGGTGAAGAATATATCGTAGGCGAAAACGATTTACTTTCTTTTTTTAACAAATAATTATGATAGAAGAAGGAGTAATAACTAAAACTGATGGTGATTTTGCCACGGTTAAAATTGACAAAAACGAACAATGCAGTAAGTGTGGAATGTGTTTGTTTCCCGAAAACGTTAATTATATTGAGTTAAGCGTTAAAAATACAATTAACGCAAAACCTGATGATAAGGTTTTAATAGAAAAGAATGAAAATGGAAAATTGCTAAGTTTGTTTTTAATATTTTTTGTTCCTTTGTTATTAATCGGTTTGTCAACGGTTTTAGGATTGTTTGTTATAAAGAACGAATTGTCAATATTACTTTTAAGCGTTTTTTTAATAGTAATGTGGTTTTTCGTTTTAAGTTTTATAGATAAAAAATTAAGTAAAAAAATTAATTATACTGCAAAGATAATCAAAAAGATTTAGATGCACTAAAGGAGAAATTATGATAAATTTAAAGACATTGAGAAAAGACGACCCCGAATTATTTGAAGCATTAAATAAAGAATTGAATAGGCAACAAAATAATATTGAACTTATTGCAAGTGAAAATATAGTTTCGGAAAACGTTTTGCTTTCGGCAGGTAGTGTTTTAACAAATAAATATGCAGAAGGTTATCCTGCACACAGATATTACGGTGGTTGTGAATTTGTTGATATTGCAGAAAATCTCGCAATAGAAAGGGCAAAAAAAATATTTGGTGCAGAGCACGTCAACGTTCAACCACATAGTGGTGCGAATGCAAACTTTGCAGTTTATTTTGCAGTACTAAACCCCGGTGACACGACAATGGGTATGAGTTTGGCTCATGGTGGGCACTTAACTCACGGTAGTCCCGTTGCAATTTCCGGTAAGTATTTTAAGGCTGTATCTTATGGTGTTCAAAAAGAAACGGGCGTTATTGATTATGATGAAATGGAAAGAATTGCCATAGAAAACAAACCAAAGATAATTGTTTCCGGCGCATCTGCTTATCCAAGAATAATAGATTTTAAAAGAATTAGGGAAATATGCGATAAGGTAGGCGCATATATGATGGTAGATATTGCTCATATTGCAGGTCTTGTTGCAACAGGACTTCATCCGTCTCCTGTACCGTATGCAGATTTTGTTACTACAACGACACATAAGACTTTAAGAGGTCCTCGTGGCGGTATGATTATGTGTAAGGAACAATATGCTAAAATTATTGACAAGGCTATTTTCCCAGGAACGCAAGGTGGTCCTTTAATGCACATTATTGCAGGTAAGGCTGCAGCTTTCGGTGAAGCATTAAAACCTTCGTTTAAGGAATATCAAACTCAAATAATTAAAAATGCAAAAGCTATGTCGGAGAAATTTTTATCACTTGGCGTTAAATTAGTTTCAGGTGGAACGGATAATCACTTGATGCTTTTGGATTTATCAGATAAAGACATTACGGGAAAAGAACTTGAAACGATGCTTGATAAAGTTCATATTACAGTTAATAAAAACGCAATTCCTTTTGATACGCAAAAGCCGACTATTACAAGTGGTGTAAGAATCGGAACTCCTGCAATAACTTCAAGAGGATTCAAGGAAGAAGATTGCGAAAAAATTGCAGAAATTATTACAAAAATTATTAATGAAAAAGAAAACGCATTTGATTACGCAAATATTGAAGTGTCAAAACTTGTTAAAAAGTACCCGATTTATAAAGGAGTTATAAAATAATGTACAAGTCAAAATTAAGTCTTCTTGATACTGAAATTGCTATAAAATATATAAAAGATTTATTTGAAAAAGAACTTGCAAAAGCACTTAAATTGACGAGAGTGTCTGCACCGTTATTCGTTTTTCCGGAAACGGGATTAAACGATAACTTAAACGGTTATGAAAGAGCTGTCAGATTTGATATTTTAGAGCTAAAAAAGGAAGTTGAAATCGTACAATCTCTCGCAAAATGGAAGAGAATGGCTTTGGCAAAATACGGTTTTAAGGAAAATACCGGTTTATATACCGACATGAACGCTATAAGACGTGATGAGAATTTAGACGAACTTCACTCCGTTTATGTTGATCAATGGGACTGGGAAAAAATTATTACAAAAGAAGAGAGAAAACTTTCTTTCTTAAAAAAGACTGTTAAATCAATTTATAAGGTAATTTACAAAACTGCAGAAGCTGTTAATAAAAAATATCCACAATTAACAAATAATTTACCTAAGGAAATAACTTTTATTTCTACAAAAGAACTTGAAAAAGAATATCCGACTTTAAGCAGAAAAGAAAGAGAAAATGCAGTCACTAAAAAATACGGTGCAGTATTTTTGTATCAAATAGGTTGGAACTTAAAAGACGGTAAACCACACGATGGTAGGGCAGCCGATTATGACGACTGGAAGTTAAACGGCGATATTCTTTTATGGTACGACTTGTTAGATTTGGCGTTTGAAGTTTCTTCTATGGGTATAAGAGTTGATAGTGAAAGTATCGTTAAACAATTAAAGAAAAAAGGCGAGTTGAAAAAATTAGAGAATCCATATTGTAAAGCAATCGTAAATAATGATTTGCCTTTGACAATCGGTGGTGGTATAGGTCAGTCAAGATTGTGTATGTTTATGTTAAATAAAGCACACATAGGCGAAGTACAAGCATCGGTTTGGGGAGAAGACTATATAAAAGAAAAGGCAAGTAAGGGTATTAACTTATTATAATGGGAAAGTTTGATAGAACGAGATTGCTTTTGGGCGATAAAATTGATTTGCTTAATGATTCTAAGGTTGCACTTTTTGGTGTCGGTGGTGTCGGTGGTTTTACTGCCGAAGCATTAGTAAGAAGCGGAATAGGAAACCTGACAATTTTTGATGGTGATAAAATATCCGAAAGCACCTTGCTTCTCAAATTTCATTTATGATGCGT
>JAKSOS010000009.1 GCA_024405475.1 Clostridia bacterium | reverse complement strand
TTAGGACAACGGAATAGCAACGCACCGCCGTGGTTGTTGTAGTCCATAAGATTTTTAATTCCGTAAACTTCTTTCTTTAATAAAAGAGCGCCGATTTTAGTTTTAACGTTTTTCATAAAAGCGCCTTTTATAAGTTTAAGCATTTCAAGTCCCGTTCCTTCGGTTGATTTTAATAAGACATTACCTGAAAACCCGTCGCAAACAACGAGGTCGTATTTGCCTTGTAAAAGGTCTCTGCTTTCCATATTTCCGACGAAGTTGATTTCGGGAAGTTCTTTTAATTTTCCGTAAACTTCTTTTCTTAAAAGGTCGCCCTTTTCTTCTTCCGTTCCGATATTAAGTAGAGCAACTCTCGGTTTTTCAACGCCAAACGCTTTTTGCATATAAAGGTTTCCCATTTTAGCGAATTGAACGAGTTGTTCGCTATCGCAATCGGTGTTAGCACCGCTGTCGCAAATACCCACAAACCCATTCGTAACGGTTGGAACGAGCGGACAAAGTGCAGGTCTTTTAACTCCCTTAATTCTGCCGATTTTTAATACCGCACCTGCTAAAACCGCACCCGTTGAACCCACTGAAACCATAGCGTTTATTTCATCTGAAGATTTAAGCAATTCAATACATTTAACGAGTGAGCTGTCTTTCTTCGTTCTTATCGCTTCGGTAGGCTTATCGTTGCAACCGATAACTTCGGGAGCGTGTACTATTTCAATTTGTTCTTTGTTATAGGTAAATGAAGAAAGTTTTTCTTTAATAACGTTTTCGTCGCCAACTAAATAAAGGAATATATCTGGGTTAGAGTTTATTGCTTTTATACCGCCTTCAATATTTGCGTCAGGACTTCTGTCTCCACCTAAAGTATCTAAAACAATTTTAATCATGATTCACCTTCGCATAATTTATAATAATAGTTTATCAAAAAAAGCGAATATAGTCAATATCATTTAATAAAGTGGCGAAAATAAATGATTTTTATATAATAAAATTTAAAAACGATAAAAAAATATTTGACAAAGGCAGTTGTTATGATGTATTATATATTCACTTAAAGAAGAAGTGACCCTTCTCGCCGACAGGTTTTAATGTGTTCGGCTCAATACTTAAAGGCTATAAAAGTCTTTTAACGTGTTTATTTCGGGTTGCTTTATCTTAAGTAACCCGATTTTTTTATCGGAAATAAATTGTGAGGTACACAACTATTATTAAAAGAGAGCATCAAATCAACGAAGAAATTCGTGATAAAGAAGTCCGTTTAATCGGTGCTAACGGAGAACAATTAGGTATTGTATCTTCATTAGAAGCGCAAAGAATAGCAGATGATGAAGATTTGGATTTGGTAAAGATATCACCAAACGCCGTACCGCCTGTATGCAAGGTAATGAATTACGGCAAATATCTTTTTGAAATTGCAAAAAAAGAAAAAGAAGCAAAGAAAAATCAAAAGATAGTAGAAATCAAAGAGATTTGGTTGTCAATGACGATAGACGTAGGCGACTTAAACGTAAAAGCGAAACAAGCGCAAAAGTTTTTATCAAGTGGCAACAAAGTTAAGGTTTCAATCAGAATGAAAGGGCGTCAAATGTCCCATCAAGAACTTGGTGTTGACGTTATGACAAGATTTTATGAAATTGTAAAAGATTTCGGTCAAATGGAAAAGCAACCGCTTACAGAAGGAAGAAGTATTTGGATGATGCTTGCTCCTATGAAAGCGTAAATAATAAACTATGGAGGGTTAAGAATATGCCTAAAATGAAAACAAAAAGTGCGGCTAAAAAGAGATTTCGTTTAACCGCTTCCGGCAAGATTAAGAGAGCTTGTTCAGGAAAAAATCACATCCTTACAAAGAAAGATAGAAAGAGAAAGAATCGTCTTTGTGACGGCGCTTACGTAGACGCAACACAAGAAAAGACGATGAAGACGCTCATTTACAATAAATAAGGGGGATATGAAAAATGCGTATTAAAAGAGCAGTTAACGCTGTTAAAAAGCGTAGAAAAATATTAAAACTCGCAAAGGGATACTTTGGCGGAAGAAGCAAGAGATATAGAGTAGCAAGAGAAGCCGTAATGAAGGCTCAAATGTATGCTTATATCGGAAGAAAGAACAAGAAGCGTGATTTCAGAAGCTTATGGATTGCAAGAATTAACGCAGCTTGCCGTATGAACGCTATTTCATATAGTAAGTTTATGTTCGGTTTAAAGAAAGCAGGAATCAATCTTAACAGAAAGGTTTTAGCAGAAATTGCTGTTTCAGACAGTGTTGCATTCACAGCATTAACCGAAAAAGCTAAAGAAAGTTTAGCAAAATAATTGATAAGAAAGCCTACCTAAAAGTAGGCTTTTTCAAAAAGTTATGATAACTTCTAAACAAAATTCTTTAATCAAACTCATAAGGGGATTAGATGATAAAGCAAACCGCCTAAACTCGGGGCTTTTCGTTGTGGAAGGCATTAAGGGAGTAAGCGAAGCGATTTCAACTAATCAAAAAATTAAAGTAATATTACTAACCGAAAAAAATCAAACGCTGTTTAGAGATTTAAATATTGAGAAAGAAATTGTTTCAGACGAAGTGTTTAAGTCAATAAGCAGTGAAGTTTCTCCGCAAGGCGCACTTGCAGTGATTTACAAACCTGATTTAAGTGAGTATAAACCTAACGGAAGTTGTTTGTTTTTAGACGGAGTTTCGGACCCATCTAATATCGGCGCAATAATAAGAACTGCCGCAGCGACTGATATAAAAGATATCTTTATTGCAGACGGGGCAGATGCTTATAACCCAAAGTCAGTTAGGGCGAGTATGGGCGGAATATTCAGGGTAAGAATTTTTGCAGGCAAAAAAGAAGAATTGCTCAGTAAAATTTCTTTACCTATAATCGTTGCAGATATGAAAGGCGAGAATATTTTTTCAAATACCGTTAAGGGTGATTTTTGTTTAGTTATCGGTAACGAATCTCGTGGAGTTTCACAAGAATTAAAAAATAAAGCAGATAAGTTTGTAAGTATTCCTATGCAAAACGGAATGGAAAGCTTAAACGCTGCAGTATCGGCAGGAATACTTATGTACTTATTAAGTAGATAAAAGGAGAAAAATATGTCAGGACATAGCCATTCAGCAAATATCGCTGTAAAAAAAGCAAAAACGGACGCTATAAAAGGAAGAATATTTACAAAGGTAGGTAGGGAAATCGCAGTTGCTGCAAAGAACAATCCGGACCCATCTACAAACAGTAAACTTGCCGACGCTATAGCTAAAGCAAAGTCAGTTAATATGCCTAACGATAACATTAAGCGTTGTATCGCAAAGGCTGCAGGCGAACTTTCTAATGCTAATTTTGAAGAATTAACTTACGAAGGATACGGCCCTGCATCAAGTGCTATTATCATTAAGACATTAACAGATAACAAAAACCGTACTGTAGATTACGTAAGAACTACAATGAGAAAGCACGGCGGTTCGCTCGGCAACACGGGTTGCGTTTCTTTTACGTTTACCAACACGGGCGTTATCGTTGTTGAAAGAACGCCTGATTTAAGTGAAGATACCGTTATGGAATACGCTTTGGACGCAGGTGCAGACGACGTTATTAGTTTAGACGATGCATTTGAAATTCACACTTCTCCGTCAAACTTCTCACAAGTAAGAAAATATTTGGAAGAAAAGAACTTAAATTTCTTTGAAGCAGAAATCACAATGCTTCCGCAATCAAAGATAACTTTGGAAGGTGATGACCTTGCAAAGTTTAACCGTTTGATTGACGCTTTGGAAGAATTAGACGACGTTCAAGACGTATATCACAACGTAGATCTTCCTGAAGAAGATGAAGAAGAATAATTAAGCTTATGTATAAAATTACTTTATTTGCCGATACTTATTTTATCGGTGATAAAGTAATTTTTTTTATTTAAAATTACTGGAATTATTGCCGTTATAGATAACTGTTTTCTAAACGGCAATAATTTTTATTATGTTTGGAAAATAGTAAAAAAGGGAGCGCTTTCGTTCCCTTTTTTGATAAAGTTTTGTAAATAGGTTTTTTTTTGTCTTTATTTGTGGTAAAATAATAAAAGTACGTATTGTTTAGGAGAGATTAGTAGATGAAGAAACATTTTCAAAAGTTATTTATTTTATTATTGATTGTTATTATGTCAATCACAGCTTTTGGTTGTTCTTTTGTAAAAGATGGTTCTTTGACCGATGATGAAAAGGGTGGTTCTTCCGATAACGGAAGCGGAATAAACACCGTTATAGAAGGTGTTGATAAAACTCATTCAACTTTTAATGACGTATTAGAGGGAAACGTTAAAAGAAGAAACGTTGTTTTTAATACTTATGAAGTAAAGCCACAAGCCGATTTAAATAAGGCAATAGAAAACGCAAAATACACTTCGGTTGCAATCACAATGAATAGCGGTGTGGGTTCAGGCGTTATAGTAGATGCATCAATAGAAGGAATAACGTCTTCCGATATTTTCTATATAATAACTTGTCATCACGTCGTATCAGATGCAGGTAGTATTAAGGTAGAACTTCCTGATGAAAATTGTGAATACGGAAACGAAGACTATACGTTTACCGGTTTTATAGGTGGAAATCCGCAAGGAAATATAAATCAAGCGGTAACTTTGATAGGCGGAGATTTTTCTTCGGATATTGCCGTTTTGCAATTAAACGTAGGGATAAATGCGAAGTCGGGTAAAAAATTAAGCAACACGAAAGTGCATAAAGCAAAAATCGCAAAAGACGATCAAGATTTGAAAGTAGGCGAAGAAGTTTTTGCAATAGGTAATCCTACCGGCGAACTTCCTGGGACTTTTTCTCACGGATATATCGCTTATCCCGAAAGGACGATTGCCATTGACCAAATAGGAAATATGACGCTTACTCAAATAGGCGTTTCAACTAACCCCGGTAGTTCGGGTGGCGGATTATATAACCTTTCAGGCGAGTTAATAGGAATAACTAATGCAGGCGATACAAATTACGAACAAATAAACTTTGCAATACCTTTTAAGCTTTCTAACGATACGGCACAAGATAAAAAAGCGGATAATTACAGTTTCATTTACGTAGCAAAAGAATTGATGGCAACTGCTTGGAGCAATAACTACGGCGCTGTTGAAGGTAGCAGAAGAAAGTTCGGATTTACCGTTCAAGCAATACAAAGTTCAAATAGCGTTTTAATAGCAGAAGTTACTGAAAAAGGAATTGCATATAATGCGGGACTGAAAGTCGGCGACACCATAGAAAAGTTATCAGTAAACGACGGAAATGATATTTCTTTAACCGGATTAGATAGTTTCAGTAAAGTATTTAAGTCCTTATCAATAGGCGACAAAATAACTCTTAAAGGATATAGAAAATCAACGAGTAAAAACGCATCGCAAAAAATCAGCATAGCAGTTAGTATGAATACGGTTCAATTCTGGTTTTGCAACACGGGAAATTATAATAAATAAAAAAACACAAATAAAAACGGCTGTACGCAAATGCGTACAGCCGTTAATTTTATTTAATTATTTAATTATTTGCATTCGTCAGCTTTGCCTGCGCAACCTAAAACGTCACGAAGTTTATGACGAACTAATTCCTTAATGTTTGCTCTTGCAGGTTTTAAGTATTCTCTTGGGTCAAACTTTGATGGGTTTTCAACGAAGAACTTTCTTACTGTACCTGTCATAGCAAGTCTTAAGTCAGAGTCAATATTGATTTTGCAAACTGATAATTTAGCAGCTTCACGAAGTTGATCTTCAGGAACGCCGATAGCATCCGGCATTTGACCGCCGAAATCGTTTACCATTTTAACGTAGTCTTGTGGAACTGAAGAAGAACCGTGTAAAACGATAGGGAATCCAGGAAGCTTTTTAGAAACTTCTGTTAAGATATCAAATCTTAAAGCAGGTGGTACTAAAATACCCTTTTCGTTTCTCGTGCATTGTTCAGGCTTAAACTTGTAAGCGCCGTGGCTTGTTCCGATAGCGATAGCGAGTGAATCAACACCTGTCTTTTCAACGAATTCAATAACTTCTTCAGGTCTTGTGTAAGAACCAACTGTATGAGAAACTTCGTCTTCAATACCGGATAACGTTCCGAGTTCGCCTTCTACTGTAACATAAGGGTTATGAGAGTGAGCGTATTCAACAACTTTCTTTGTTACGGCGATATTTTCTTCAAAAGGAAGAGAAGAACCGTCAATCATAACAGAAGTGAATCCACCGTCAATACAAGCCTTACATGTTTCAAAGTCAGGACCGTGGTCTAAGTGCAAAACGATAGGAATGTTTGGGCATTCTATAGCTGCAGCTTCAACTAACTTAACTAAGTAAGTGTGGTTAGCGTATGCTCTTGCACCCTTACTAACTTGTAAAATTACAGGAGCGTTTTCTTCTTTACAAGCTTCTGTAATACCTTGAACGATTTCCATGTTGTTAACGTTAAATGCGCCGATAGCATAGCCGTTCTTGTATGCTTGTTCAAACATCTTTTTTGAGTTTACTAATGGCATAATGTCCTCCAAAAATATATTATTTTTATTTCTACAAGTATTTTATACTTTTTTTAGCAAAATAGCAAACAAAATAGTTAAAGAATGTAAAAAACTTAATAAAAAAAGGTTTTTAATGAGTTTAAGGGTAAATAATTGTTTTTTTGCCGATTTTGTGGTAAAATCAATTACGTTATGAAATATATAGAAATTACGATAACAACTTCGCATATAGGTAGCGAACTTGTTGCAGACTTAATGAGTGAATTTTTTGAAGACGGAATCTCTATCAGCGATATAGAAGACGTTATTTCGTTAGAAAAAAACGGAAAAAACTGGGATTATGCAGACGATAGTATTTACTCGGCAGATAAAACCGTTTTAGTTAAAGGTTATTTAGAACCGAAGAAAAAAGCGGTTATTAAAGATATAGAAGCGTCTCTTTTAAGATTAAAAGAGAATAGTCCTTTTGACCTTGGTAGCTTAGAAGTTATTAAAAGAAAGGTTGACGGAAATCTCTGGAAGAAAATATGGAAAAAACACTTTAAGCCACTTCATATAGATAATATCGTAATTTGTCCGGAGTGGATTAAGTATAGCGGAAAGGCAAACGAGAAAATAGTTAAACTCGGTTCAAATATGGCGTTTGGAACGGGCGAACACGAAACGACTTCTATGTGCGTGGAGTTTTTAAATCAATTAGTAAAAGAAGGCGATACCGTTTTAGACGTCGGTTGTGGCAGTGGTATTTTAGGGATTACCGCTTGTAAACTCGGTGCAAAAAAAGTTATTATGACTGATATTGACGAGTGTGCCGTTAAAGCGACCGAAAAGAATATGAAACTCAACGAAATAAAAAACGGCGAAGTATATCTGAAAAATCTTTTAGACGACAGTTCGGTTAAAGGTAACGTTATCGTCGCTAACATTATTGCAAGCGTTTTAATAAACTTTTCAAAAGATATCGGCAATAATCTTTTAGATAACGGACTCATTATTTTAAGCGGAATATTAGTTGAATATTTAGACAGCGTAAAGAAAGCGTATTTAGACGCAGGCTTTAAGTTTATAGAGCAAAAAATCAAGGGCGAGTGGTCGGCTTTGGTTTTTCAAAAGGTGACTAAATGAAGGCTGTTGTTTTTACGCTCGGCTGTAAAGTAAACGAGTGCGAGAGCGATTCAATACTCGCTAAACTTGAAAGTAAAGGATATACCGTAAGCGATAAATTAGAGTATGCTGATTTGTATATCGTAAACACTTGCGCCGTCACCAAAGAAGCGGAAAAGAAATCTCGCCAGACGGCAAGCCGAATAAAAAAATTTAACCCTAACGCAAAGATAATTTATACGGGTTGTGCAAGTCAAATGTGTCCGAAAGCTTTTTTGAAAAAGAGCGAGAACGTTTTAGTCACGGGAACTTTCGGCAAAGATAAAATTGCAGATATTATTGATAACGACGGCGAAAATATTTTTAGTGAAACAAAAGAATACGAAAATATGTTTGCACCAAAATCGTTAAGGACTCGTACCTTTATTAAAGTGCAAGACGGTTGCGATAATTTCTGTTCTTATTGTATTATTCCGTATCTTCGTGGAAGGTCAAGAAGTCGCAGTTGCGAAGAGATAAAAAAAGAAATTATAGGAAAAAACGAAGTCGTTATAACGGGAATAAATTTATCAGATTATAACTATAACGGAATTAACTTAACAGGGTTATTGAATAGTTTAAAAGATATTGAAAACACGAGAATAAGACTTGGTTCTTTGGAAGTAAATATCATTGACGACGAGTTTTTATCGGCATGTAAAAACTTAAAAAACTTTGCACCGCATTTTCATTTATCGTTGCAGTCAGGCTCAAACGAAGTGCTTAAAAAAATGAATAGACATTACGGTAGAGAAGACTATATAAAAGCGTGTGATAAAATAAGAAAATATTTTCCGTTATGCGCTATCACAACCGATATAATAGTAGGTTTTCCTACCGAAACGGAAGAGAACTTTTTAGATACTTTAAGTATTGTTGACAGAGTAAAGTTTGCAGATATTCACCCATTTATTTATAGTCCGAGAAGCGGAACGGTCGCATATAAAATGCAAGATTTACCGCCTGAAATAAAAAAGCAAAGATTAAATAAACTTTTAATAAAAAAAGCGGAGTGTAAAAACAATTTTGCTTCAATGTTAAATGGACATATTTTAACGTTTTTATCAGAAGATAAAGAAGGGGAATACGTCGTGGGCTATACTGAAAACTACTTAAAGGTTTACGTAAAAAATGCCGAGACGAATAAATTATATAAAGTTAAAATAGGCGAGCCTTTTATGGAAGGTGCTATCGCCGAGATTGTTAAAGGAGATTAAAATGGAAGACTGTTTATTTTGTAAAATTATCGCAGGGGAAATTCCTGCAACGAAGATGTACGAAGACGATAAAATGGTTATAATTCGAGATATAGAGCCGAAAGCGAAAAATCATTTTTTATGTATTCCGAAAAGTCATTTTAAGTTGCTTGCCGAAATGAACGAAGAGCAAGCGGAAATGGTAAAATACTGTTTAAAGAAAATACCGACGTTAGAAAAAGAATTAGGACTAAATGGCGGATACAGGTTAGTAATCAATCAAGGTGATAATGCAGGTCAAAGCGTATTCCACTTACATATTCATATTTTGTCAGGTCAAAAAATGGGTTGGACACCTGCTTAATTATATACAATAGAATTAAGATTGTAATTTAGTACGGTAAAGTGTTGACTTTACCGTTTTTTTTATGTTAAAATAGTTTCACATTTATTTATGAGGTGTATGATGGAAAATACAAAAAAGAAAAGAAACGGCTTTGCTAGTAGCATAGGATTTATTCTTGCTGCGGCAGGCTCTGCAGTAGGACTAGGAAACCTTTGGAGTTTCCCGTATAAAACGAGTATTTATGGCGGTGCAGCCTTCGTTTTAGTTTACATATTAAGCGTTATCGTTATAGGTTCAATAGTAATGATAGGCGAAATATATTTAGGTAAGCGTGCTATGGCTAACCCGGTTTCTTCTTACGCTAAGGCAAATAAGAACTTGGGATGGCTCGGACTGTTTGCGATAATAATTCCTTTCTTTATTATTTGCTATTATTCTGTTCTCGGCGGATACACAGTTAAATACGCTATGAATTCATTTGCAGGCAACGCCGGAATTATTGAATCATTTACCGGCAACGTTGGTGAAGTTATTTTATACACTGCAATATTTATGCTTCTTGCCTTAATAGTCGTTATGGCAGGTGTCAAGGGCGGTATAGAAAAGGCAAGTAAAGTTTTAATGCCGGCACTCTTTATTATTTTAGTTGCAATGGTTATTTATTGCTTATGTTTAGGCACTGGCGTTAAAGACGGTTTGGATTTCTATATCTTAAAAATAAGCTTTAAGGCTCTCGGATTTAAGGGCGTTTTAGGTGCTATGGGTCAAGCCTTCTATTCTCTCTCTTTGGGTATGGGAATTATGGTTTCTTACGGCTCTTATACCGGAAAGGAAATTAAAGTCGGCAAGTCTGCAATTCTCATTTGTGTATTTGATACGTTAGTGGCATTGCTTGCAGGATTTGCAATCTTCCCTGCCGTTTATCATTATAAAGCAACTTTCGGTTCAGAAGTAGCAACAAGCGGTTTAATGTTGTTATTCTCATCATTGCCGTTAGTATTTGATAGCCTTGGAGTAATGGGACAAATAGTATCTTTCTTCTTCTTCGGTATGGTAGTTATTGCAGCACTCACTTCTGTTATTTCACTTTTAGAAGTTGTTACACAATTCGTTATTCAAAAGTTTAAGATTCACAGAAAGAAAGCAATTTTATACGTTGCACTTATTTGCTTTGCCATTTCTATTCCGGTAAGCATTTCGTTAGGATTGCTGTTAAATGGAAAAGATTCTATGCTTATTTGCGGACAAGACTGGTTAGATTTCTTTGACCTTGTCACAAACACCGTTTTGATGCCTGTTTGTGCATTTGGTTCTTGCCTTGCAATAGGTTGGTTTATTGACAAGAAGTTTACGTTTAATCCGTTTAAGACTTACGAATCACTTTCAGAGGACGGATTTAATATCGGTAAGTTCGGAAAGTTCTTCGCAGTTATGATTAAGTACGTAACGCCTATTTTAATTGCGGTAGTTGAAATCTTCGGAATTATAGATTTAATTTCTCCAAACGGTACGTTTGATAAAAACGGACTCGGAATAGTTTTAACGGCATACGGTTTATTAGGTGTTGCTATCGCCGTTTACTTTATATTCCTTAAAGGTAAGAACAACGGTTGCAATGCAGACGAAATTGATATCGCCGTAGCCCAAACAACCGTTAAAGAAGAATTCAGCGAAGAATAATAATTTTTATAAATAATTAAAAAAAGCTCGTTTTTTTATTGACAAGAAGACGGGCTTTTTTGTATAATACAGGTGCTTATTAGAAGACTAACTGCCAAAGGGCAAGGGAGGGTGAATAAAATGAGTACTGTTAAAGTTGGCGAAAACGAAAATCTTGATAGCGCTTTAAGACGCTTTAAGAGAAAATGTTCAAGAGACGGCATTATCGGCGACCTTCGTAAGAAAGAGTTCTATGAAAGCCCTTCTCTAAAAAGAAAGAAAAAATCAGAAGCAGCAAGAAAAAGAAGTATTAAAGGCTAAGAAGATTTGACCTACCGAAGATAATTTCGGTAGGTTTTCTTTTTTAGTTGCAAAAAATAGCGAATTTTGACGAATTTTAGGGGGATATCATTATGGAAGAATTAAAGTCATTAAAAGAATATTGCAAAAGTGCCAAAAAACGCTTAAAAAGTGGCTTTTGGCAACAGTATCGTAGCGATTTAAAAAGCGAGTTGGATAAGGCAAAGGAAATGGGAGTTTCCGAATCAAAGGTAAAAGAGTTTTACATAAATAAGGTTCATAGCGGAATAATAAACTCTACTAACGAAGAAGACGAGATATTTTATAGAAAGGTTAAAAAACTTTTAGAAGACGAGGGGGAAGTTTCTAACGCCTTGGGAAGACTTACTGATTTTGAAGTTTATAATAAATTATCCTACGAAGAAAAACAAAGATACAACCTAAATCTTTCCGAAAAATACTTAAAGGCGTTAGAGAGATTGAATAAAGAAAAAATAATCAATTTTTAGTAATTGACAACGGCAGTTTTTAATTGTAAAATAATTTATAGAGGTGCTTATGAATTTTGAAAGTTTTAAAGAATTAGTTTTAACTCGTCAATCGTGCAGAGATTTTAACGGAAAAGAAATAGAAAAAGAAAAATTACAAAAGATTTTAGAAACTGGGTTAATGTCCCCATCGGCTTGTAATAGTCAACCGTGGAAAATATACTGCGTAGTTGATAAAGATAAAAGGCAATTAGTTGCTAAATCTTTGCAAGATAACGGTATGAATCCGTTTGCTTCAAACGCCGGTGCGTTTTTAGTTTTAACGGAAACGGACGCAGAGTTAAAGGAGAGAGTATCGGGGAGATTTTCTTCTAATCATTTTGTAAAATACGACATAGGCGAACTTACCGCATATCTCACTTTAACTGCGAAATCATTAGGCGTAGAATCTTGCATATTAGGTTGGATTAACGAAGAGAAATTAAAGGAAGCAGTCGGTATGGATAAAAATGAAAATAGCTATATCGTCATAGCACTTGGCTATTCGGATATAGCTATAAGGGAAAAGAAAAGAAAACCGATAGAAAGCGTTGTAAAATATCTTTAAATCGCATTGAAATTTGTATCAAATCCCAAACTGATTAAAAGGGCAGTATCAACCTTTTGCATTTGAATAGGAGATAATTCTCCTATTCTTTCTTTTAGTCTTTTTTTGTCTAAAGTTCTTATTTGTTCTAATAAAATAACCGAATTTTTTATTAAGCCGAATTCGTTTGCATTTATTTCAATGTGGGTAGGGAGTTTTGCCTTGGTGAGTTTACTTGTAATCGCCGCCGCAATAATAGTCGGACTGTATTTGTTTCCGGTATCGTTTTGAACGATTAAGATAGGTCTAACGCCACCTTGTTCGCTACCGACAACGGGGCTTAAATCGGCATAATATAATTCTCCTCGTTTAATCATTTCAGTCTCCAAAGTATCAAGTATTTCCCACTAACAATTTATGTAAATAGAAAATTTTAAGTTACTTGATATCTTTTTTATTGCCAAAATAAAAGGAAAATATACTAAAAGACATCAACTCTTTAATTGACAAAAACTTAAAGTTTGTGTAAAATAAAAAAAGAATAAAAATTAAATATGCTTCTGTAGTTAAATGGATATGTCGGGTCCCTTCCCGACGGCGTTCGTTCGCTACGTTCACTCGGCAAAACAGCCCCCTCCTAAGGGGCAGTTGTGGGTTCGGTCGTCATTGACGGACAATCTTGAAGGGCAAAGTCTTGCCGAGAGTGCCCTACGACAGTAGGGTTTCGGCAAATTCTCGCAAAGGGAAGCGAACATAATAAAATTAAATATGCTTCTGTAGTTAAATGGATATAACATCCCCCTCCTAAGGGGCAGTTGTGGGTTCAATTCCCGCCAGGAGTACCAAAAATAATATAATTATTATAAATATTTTATTAAATTATCATTGCAAAAAAATATACGAGTAGTATAATGTATTTGCAATGATTTTTTGATAAGGGGCTTATGAAAGAGATAAATTATGATTTTGAAAGGATCCGTTTTATGGGCGGATTTGATAAAAAAACTTGTAAAATACTTCCCTATATAGCAAGTGATGATAAGTCAATATACGTTTCTTATTCTATTCTTGACTTAAACGGGATTGATAAGTTTACGGCTGAATACGTGGTAAAAAGTACGGACGGCGGAAAAACTTTTTCTTCGCCTAATTATCAAAAAAATTGCAAGTTGCAAAAAAAGGGAAATTTACTTTACGCATATAGTACAAATATTTTTTACAATAAAAAGTATAAAAAGTTTTTCGGTATAGGAAACACCGCAACGTATTTTAAAGACCGTCCCGCACCGTGTAATTGCTATGAAGACGGAAAAGATATATTAGAGAAAATATTGTATTATGATTTTAACGAGAAAAATTGTCAGTTTGTAAATAAAAAAGAAATTGAATCTCCGTTAAAATGTAATAGAGCAATTCACGTAGGTAGAATTGAAGAATATGCAAACGGGGACATGCTAATTCCATTTTATTGTGATATTACAGATAAAAAAACGCAATGTATAACCGCAAGATATAGATTTGTAAACGGAGAATTAAGGTTAGTAAAAGCAGGCAGTCCTATATCAATGGAAAAACTTGCAAGGGGAGTTTGCGAACCGACGATAGCAAAGTTAAACAAAAAGTTTTATATGACTTTGCGTTCTGACGAGCAAGGTATGTTTGCGGTAAGTGAAGACGGATTTAATTTTTCTAAACCAAAGCCTTGGGTATATGACGATAAAAGTATTTTAGAAAATTATAATACACAAACTCACTGGCTTGTAAATAAAAATGGATTATTTTTAGCATATACGAGAAAAGGCGCTAATAATGATCACGTCTTTCGTCATCGTGCGCCTATTTTTATAGCAAGGTTTAACGAAGATAAACAATGTTTAATTAAAAGCACGGAAAGGATTTTAGTTCCCGAACTCGGTGCAAGGCTCGGCAATTTTGATACGTTTGAACCGAATAATAAAGAGTCTTGGCTTATTACCGCAGAGTGGATGCAGTCTTGGAATCAAGAGCTTGGTATTTGTGAAAAATACGGTAGCGACAATTCGTTTTGGCTAATAAAACTTTTGTGGAAATAGAAAAATTAAAATATTATTATGAAATATTATAAATCAATAAAAGCCAACAAATACTTGACAATGAGTTCTTTGTTGGCTATAATTATCTTAAAAAGGTAAGAAAAGTAGGAAAAGTATGAAAAGTCAAAAATATATATGGACAACGAAAATGGGCGAAAAAGGGCAAATGGTAATTCCAAAGGAAGCAAGGGAAGTGTTTAATATAAAAAGTGGGGATATTTTGCTTTTATTTGGGGATACCGAAAAAGGTATTGCAATAGGAAAGAGAGAAGATTATTTGGCGTTTGCCGAAAAGATTTTTGATAGTAGAGAGGAAAAAGATGATACAAATAAGTAATCTTGTGAAAAAGTACGGTAATTTCACCGCCGTAGATAATTTATCGCTTGAAATATCTGATGGGGAAATGTTTGCACTTTTAGGGCTTAACGGTGCAGGTAAATCAACCACGATAAATATTTTATGTACACTTATAGAAAAAACAGAAGGCAAGGTAATAATAAACGGATTAAACCTTGATAGCGACAAGCCTAAAATAAGGCAAATTATTAGCCTATCGCCCCAAGAAAGTGCAGTTGCGTTAAATCTTACGGTAAAAGAGAATTTGGAGCTTATATGCGATTTATACGGCATAAAAAATAAAAAGGAAAGCGTGGAAAAAATCATTTCGGAGTTTAATTTAACTTCAAAAACGGACGCTTTGGTAAAGACGTTGTCTGGCGGTCAAAAAAGGAGAATAGCACTCGCTATGGCTTTAATCGTAAACCCGAAGATTTTAATTTTAGACGAACCAACACTCGGTTTAGACGTTAAGGCGAGAAAAGATTTGTGGAAGGTTATATCTTCATATAAGGGGAAAGCGACGATAATACTTACCACTCATTATTTAGAAGAGGCGGAGAGTTTGGCAGATAGAATTGCCATAATGAAAAAGGGTAAATTGCAAGCAGTTGGAAACGTAAAAGAGATAATAGAAAAGTCTGGTAAAGGCAATTTTGAAGAAGCGTTTTTAGAGTTGGCGGGGGCAGAAGATGAATAAGATTTTAGCACTTACGAAAAGAAACCTAAAAGAGATTTTAAGAGATAAATTGTCTTTAATTTTTTGTTTAATATTTCCTATTGCACTTTTAGTTATTCTTCAATTAGTATTTTTAAGTATAGAATACGTGCCTGATAATTTTAAGATAGAATCTTATGCAGTAGGTATATGCGTATTCGGATTTACATTTGATATGCTATTTGCGTCAATGATGGTAGCAGGCGATAAAAACACGGAGTTTATAAACAGAATAAAAATGGCGCCTATAAGTAAAGCGACGTATTATACGAGTTTTTTATTTGCAATTTTACCTATTGCGTTTATACAATGTATATTGTTTTTCGTTATAGCCTTTATATTTAAGTTGCCGGTATCGTTTAATATAGTTCTTGCAAGTATTTACTTAATACCTTCCGCAATATTTTATATTACGCTTGGAATATTTATAGGGTATTTAGTGAAGAACGAAAAGCAATCGGGACCTGTATCGTCAATAATCATAAGTTTTACGGGAATGTTCGGTGGCGTTTTTATGCCGATAGACAATATGGGGAAACTCACGACCGTTGCTAATTTATTGCCTTTTCCGCACACGTTAAAAATTGCGTCGGGAATATTTATGGGCAATAATAATTGTTTTTTCCCACATGCTTTCTGGGTATTAGGCTATACTGCAGTTATTTGGTTAATTCTCGTTTTATTGTTAAAAAGAAAAAAATAGCGAAATATGTTAAAAACGATTGACATATATGCGTTAGTTTGTTATACTTTCGATGTATTCTATGAAGTCTTTTGAATCGCAAGAAACTAAAGATGGAGAACACTCCCGAGAATCTCTTTTTAGGGTGCCGAAGGTGCAAGGAAGTTTTACTTCCGAATCTCTCAGGCAAAAAGGACGGAGCACGCTTCATATATTTAGTTGTATCTTGCGTGCGTTATTTTCAAGGGAGTTGTCTTATTAGGCAACTCTTTTTTGTTAGTAAACATACAGTGCAAAAATATATGGCGTGCATAGGCTAAATATTAAGGCTACACTTGTAGTTAAAACTAGTCTTAAAATGTTGGAGATAATCCTAATTCAACATTAAAATAAAGGATTATGGGGAAATTTTATGCAAGCTGTATACGATTTTTTAAACTGGATAGACGGCAATATTTTATGGGGAATTCCTATGATAATATTGATTTTGGGCTGTGGCGTCTTTTTGACTATTAGGGCAAAGTTCTTTCAAGTAAGAAAATTCGGTTTGTCTTTCCAAAGAACTTTTGGCGACTCATTTAGGCAAATGAAGAAAAAGGAAAAGAATAACGATAAAAGCAATATCTCTCCTTTTGAAGCATTTGCTACGGCAGTTTCCGGCACGATAGGAACGGGCAATATCGTAGGTGTAACAACGGCTATCGTTTCGGGTGGCCCGGGTGCAGTATTTTGGATGTGGATTTCTGCTTTCTTTGGCAGTATGACAAAGTTTTCGGAAATCGTTTTAGGCGTCTTTTATAGAAAGAAAGACGATAATAACGAGTTTATCGGCGGACCTATGTACTACATAGAACAAGGCACCGGCAAAAAATGGCTTGCCGTTTTGTTTGCAGTATTTGCAATTTTCGCTTCTATAGGTATCGGTTCCGTTCAAGCAGATACAATTCAAAAAACTTGGTTCAGTTTAACTGACGGAAAACTCGCCACTTGGATTACGGCGATTATTGTCGTTTTCTTTGCCGCTCTCGTTTTAATCGGTGGAATTAAAAGAATAGGCAAGGTCGCTTCTATTTTAGTTCCGTTTATGGCAGTATTCTTTATATTGTTATCTATCGTTATTTTGATTATAAATATTTCAGCAATTCCGGTTGCGTTCGCATCAATTTTTACTTCCGCTTTTTCTACTAAATCACTTATAGGCGGTTTTGCAGGCTACGGAATTTCTATCGCAATGCGTTTTGGATTCGCTCGTGGCGTTTTCTGCAACGAAGCAGGTCTCGGCTCAAGCCCTATCGCTCACTGCACAACTACTAATAAAGAACCTGTAGAACAAGCATTATGGGGCGTGTTTGAAGTATTCCTTGTAAACTTTATCATTTGCACTATGACGGCGCTTTGCGTTTTAACTTCAGGTCAAATAGTTAGTAACGCAAGCGACGGCGCAGTTGTTGCAATGACAACTTTCTCCGGTAAATTTGGTTTGGTTGGCGAAATTATGTACAGTATCATTTTACCGCTGTTCGCTTTCTCAACCGTTCTCGCTTGGGCAGTTTATGGCAGTAAAGCAACTCAATTCTTATTCAATAAACATCAAAAAGGTGCTAATTTAGGCTTTAATATTGTTTATTTGGTTATTATTCTCGCTTTGGGATTCGTTACGTCTTTTGCAGGAGATAATATCGGCTCAGACTTCATTTGGTTAATTTCCGATATGACTAACGCTTTAATGGCAATCCCTAACTTAATCGGACTATTCATTTTAAGTAAGCAAGTATTGAAAATCACAAAGAATTATTTTGACAGGAAAAACGGCTTACCCGTAGAGCCTATGATTTCTGCATATTCAGATTTAGAAAATTAATTTAATAAGTATTTTTGTAAGTATAAAGGCTGTCAATTTTGACAGCCTTATTTTTTTATTTAGTAAACGCTAAAAGCGAACGCCGTTCGCTTGGTCAAAATGAACCCACCAGGCAGTTTCTGTCCCTTGATAAGGGGAATAGCAACGGCGTTGCCGAGGGTTTGCCGTCCACGGCGAGTGATTGAACCTTAAAATTTCCTTTCGTTTTGCGTCTTGAAGCATTTTTAAAGTTGTTGTGTTGCGACATATGTTTTAGATTATAATATATTAAACATGTCCATTGCGGACATAAATTTTAGTTTATAGTAAAGATGACGCTTTGACGACATAACTTTTGTGATATGATTAAAAAAATATGACCTATATAGGTCATGAATTTTTGATAGAATAAAAAAACAAAAGATGTCCCTCATGGGACATGTATTTAGTGATATAATGAAAGTAGTAAAAGATGTCAGTAACCTGACGTAGAGTTTATGATAAAATATATAAAGTTGATACTTTGGTATCATAATTAATTTGATATAATGTTAAAAAAGGAGGATTAAAATATGAACTTACAAGATGTTAAAGAAGTTTTCAATTTTGCTTTGGATTATGGCAATAGAAAATTTAGCGATTTTCAAAAGGAAATTATAAAGAAAGCATTTGACAAATCTAAATCAATACAAGAAATAGTTTGTATTGTGTGTGCGACATGGAATTGGGACAAATAATTTTATAACGAAATGCTTAAAAAATTTGGTTTATTATTTACATTGACAATATTGTCAAAACATAATAAAATTATCAAAAATATAAAAGGATAAAATTATGAAAAATAACGAACATAATAAAGAAAAAGACAATAAGGAATATCGTGCTTTGGTAATCCTAAATAATCTGTTCACAGACACGTATAAACTTGTTAAAAAAGATGAACGCCCAGACTTAAAAGATGAAACACTAAATATAGGTATTGAAGTTGTGTGTTCATTTAATGATTTTATTAAAGAAGCAATAAATTGTTTTAAGAATGGGAAAATGAAATTTAATGCTTATGGGGAACCCAAAGTAAAGTATAAAAACGGTATAGAAAAAGTTTATCAAAATCAAGCTATATCTTTTTTTAGTTGGGAAGATTATCATGTATATATTGATTGTTTAAAAAACAAATTGGAAAAATTAAAAGATTACGTAAAAATTAAAAACTATAAAAGATATGATCTTTATATACAAGCATATGCCTTAATAGACAGTGAAGATGTTGATGATTGTTTAAGGGCGTTGATAAAAACTCAAAAAGATTTCAAGAATAAATTTCAGTATGTATATATAGCATTTGAACACAAAATTTATAGATTTGACTTATTAAACGAACAGGTTGAAATTAGGATTATTTCTGATGATTTGTTTAAAAATTTAAACACGCTAGTAAAAAAAGAAATAGAATTAGACGAATTGACAAAAATATAAAAAAATGATATATTAAATACGCTACACATCTTAATATTTTTCTTATCAAAGGGAATACTATCGGTAAAAATGTATTCTCTCACCTTTGATAAGGAAAGATGTGTAGCAACATTGAGAGTTGCATTTTTCGGTGCGTTCTCAATGGACGCACTTTTTTATTGTGAGGCATATTTTTAATGAGAAAAAACTTTTTTATTAAAATTATATTATTATTTTTTTTCGTGTTTATTTTTAGTGGGCTTTCTGCATGTAACAATGATATACATGAACATAATTTCATTGAACAAGTTGTTTTGCCAACTTGTACGGAGCAAGGCTATACAATACATAAGTGCAGTTGCGGAGAAGCGTACATAGACAATGAAATTGCAGCAATGGGGCACCAAATTATAACACATAATGCAAATCAGCCCACTTGTTTAAATGTTGGATGGGATAGTTATTTTAGTTGTGAATTTTGTGATTATAGTACATATGTTGAATTGCCAGCTTTGGGGCACAACTATCATAATGGCATTTGCCAAAACTGTAGTGATGTAAAAAAATATATTGTTACTTGGCTTGATTATGATAACACTATATTGGAAACAGACGAAGTGATTTATGGGACCAGTCCAGAATATAATGGAGCAACCCCATACAGAGAGAAAACAGTTTATCAAACATTTCTATTTGAAGGTTGGGATAAAGAACTGTCTCCCGTTATTGATGATGTGATATTTAAGGCTATCTATTCCATAAAAGATACGCTTTTTACTATAAAGTTTAACGGAAATGGGGGCGATTTGATTGACGGCGGAGAAGAAGTTATAGGAAAATATAGACAAAATATTGCTATTCCAACATATACAAGGCCAGGATATACTTTTGATGGATGGAAAGGAACAAATGGGGAAAAGTTGAGTTCTACTTCCAAAAGCTTATCAATAGTTCGTGAAATGATATATGAGGCTCAATGGACACCCATTTTTATTGTTAAAGACGGAGTTATTTGTGGATTTGCTAAAAAAAGTAGTAGTTATTATGTATTGCCAGATACGGTTAGCAATGTTGTTGAAATTCCTTCAATGATAGATGGGGTAGAAATCATTTCTATTGGAGCATCTGCGTTTAGTAGTTGTTGTGAAGTAACTAGATTTATTTTACCAGATACAATAAAAACTATAGGAGTAATGGCATTTTGGGATTGTATTAATTTAAGAAGTATAAAGTTGGGTGGGGGAGTTGAAACAATAAAACATTACGCATTTTGGGATTGTGTAAGGTTGGAAAGTGTTACTATACCGAAATCTGTAAAAAAAATTGAATACAATGCGTTCCAAGGATGTGCAAAACTTTCGAGTGTTTTTTTTAACGATAAAGAGCATTGGGAAAAAGCAGTATATAAAAATGATGGTTCAGGAACGTATTCTAAAATGGAAAAAATAGATGTTTCTAGTTATTCTATTATGGCTCAAGAATTGAAAAGTTCAAATTTGACCGATTATATAAAAAAAGAAGAATAATCTTAATGCAACCTTTTGACCAAGCGACCTATCAAAATGACACATTTCCAAAAAAAGAAACTAATTTTAATAAAGGAAATGTATTTCCTTATGCCGTTTAAGGCAATTTTGTCTTTTAATAAAGTTTTTTTAAAAATTTTAGTAAAAACATAAAAATATAATTGACAATATTAAATATTTTAGATATAATACATAAGCATTTGAAAAAATGCTATATGGCGGCGTAGCTTAGTTGGTTAGAGCGGCCGGTTCATACCCGGCAGGTCGTCGGTTCGACTCTGACCGCCGCTACCAACTTTTAATAAAGTCATAGCTAATAAAAAAGCGTAAAAAATAGAATAGCAACTGAAAAGTTGTACAAGTGGCCCCATGGTCAAGCGGTTAAGACATCACCCTTTCACGGTGGTATCATGGGTTCGAATCCCGTTGGGGTCACCAACAATACCCGCGTCCAAACTGTAAAAAATAAAGGTTTGGACGCGGGCTTTTTGTTTTCAGCGTAGAATATGCCTTAACGTCAAGGGGTGAAACTGTTTTCACTCCTTTTTGTTTTCGGTATAAGTCTATAGCAAAAACGTATTTTTCGGGGCAGTCTATACGTAAAAAATTCGGGGAATTTGGGGAATCGGGGTTTCGCGATAGAAATTCAACGCTTGAATATCAGCAAAAACCAACCGATACTTTTTGCTAAAAAACGGCACTTGTATAAGGTGTCATAGTGTAAAAACGGCTGAATTTTTCGTCGAGTACCGAAAGGTAGGGCAGTTTTGCCCCAAAATCCCCTAAATCCCCAAAAAAAAGCGTGATAATGATATACAGCTAAAAACAGTCTTGCCCCGATAAGGGGCATATCGATACCTTCGGGGAGTCGAAAATTTAATCGGGGGTGGGCGGGTTAAGCCGACTCACTTTCTTGCAAAAAGGCACTTAAAACAGTGTCTTTTTTATTTTACAAAAAAAAGGAGAAACGAAATGGAATATTTAACAAACGTGTATTTAATAGTTGACTGTTCCGTAAGGAATAAGTCTAAAATCACACAAATACAAAATTCGCTTATAAGACTTAAAAGAGCGGTAGAGTTTTCAAGGGATAAAGCAAAAATTCATATCATAGGCTATCACGATACGGCAAAGGAAATCAAAGACATAAAAGCATTAAAACCCTTTGGAAATCCTAACGCAAGCGGGGCTTTTGAAATGCTAAACGGAATACTAAATCAACACCACAAAAACGGTATAAACAAAACCCGTTCTGTGTTTATTTGGTATACTTCCGACAGCGTGCTTGAAGGCTATAAAACACAACTTAACGGACTGTTCAAAGAAAGAGAGTTTGCCTTTGGTCTTCGCTACGTGGTAACGGTGAAAAAGCCCGACGAGTTTTTGTTTAAGGCAGTTAGCGAGTTTGTAGATACAAAAGACAAGATTTTGCCGTATTTTTCAGAAAGTCGGCTTACCGCACTTATCAAGGCATTACGGCATAATTCAAAAGCCCACTAAATAATAATTATTTAGTGTAAAAAGGGCAATATATGCAAAAATCTTGCTTTTCAATGGAAAATACTGTAAAATAGAAAATGCGACGTTAACTTAATAATGAATTTTTAATTCACCCAAAGTATACTCTTCTGGTAAGAGTGTACCTTTTCGCATTATACATATAAACCTTTGGGTGATTCATTATGTTGGCGTCGCAACCGAAGCGAGATAGTGCATTTTTACAGAGCGTTGTCTTGTTTTCAGGGCGACGCTTTTTTAATACTGAAAATCGGAGAGCAGATATGAAAAAAACAATAACGATAATTATATTAGTCTTAACGGCTTTATGTATGGCATTTGGGCTTTCGGCTTGTGGAGAAGAACCGCCGAAAGAACCCGAAATAAAGATTTTTGAAACGGCTGTCTTTAATGATAAAACGGTGGTATATACGGGCGAAGAGCAAAAAATAGAAGTAACGGATGTGCCGAGTGAGGCAACCGTAACCTATTCGCCAAAGAATAGTTATACCGAAGTCGGTGCTTATGAAATAACGGCAACCGTAACGGCAGAAGGATACGAAACAAAAACCTTAACGGCAACGCTTACAATAAACAAGGCAAATTACGATATGAGCGGGGTTGTGTTTGCAAATAAAACCGTTATTTATGACGGAACAGAGCAAAGTATATACGCAACGAATTTACCGAGTGGTGTTAGCGTAACTTATTCAAATAACGGCAAAATCAATGCTGGCGAGTATCAAGTAATAGCACATTTCACGGGCGATAGCAATAACTATAACTTGATAGCAGATAAAACCGCAACCCTTACAATAAACAAGTCAACTTATGATATGAGTGGTGTTGTTTTTGCAAATAAGACGGTTACTTATGACGGAAAGACACAAAGCATATACGCAACGAATTTACCGCAAGGCGTTAGCGTAACTTATTCAAATAACGGCAATAAAGATGCGGGCGTTTATACTGTAATGGCTCAATTTACGGGGGATAGTAAAAATTACAATACGATACCGAACAAGTATGCAACCCTTACGATAAACAAGGCAACTTACGATATGAGTGGAGTTTCTTTTGTAGGCAACACTTATAAATATGACGGACAAGTAAAATCACTTGCAATAAGCGGAATTCTGCCACAAGGCGTTAGCGTTAGTTATGAAAACAACGGAAAGACCGAGAAAGGCGAATATCAAGTAATAGCACGTTTTACGGGCGATAGCAATAACTATAACGCAATACCCGATAAAACCGCAACGCTTATTATAGCGCAAGAAGTAAACAGTATAACGAATTTAACGCTTAACGGTTGGACGTACGGAGAAACGGCAAATACACCTTCGGCAACGGCAAGTTTTGGCGAAATTAAATATTCATACAGTCAGACCGAAAACGGCGTTTACGTTTCTACCGTTCCGATAAATGCGGGGAACTATTACGTAAAGGCGGAAGTAGAAAGCGCCGATAACTATTCGAGCGCACAAGCAAAAATACCGTTCACTATAAGCAAAGCGACGTATAGCCTAAACGGAGTTTCCTTTGTGGGTAATACTTTCGTTTATAACGGACAAGTAAAATCACTTGCAATAAGCGGAACTCTGCCACAAGGCGTTTCTGTCGGCTATGAGAATAACGACAAAACTGACGTAGGAGTTTATCAAGTAATAGCACATTTTACGGGTGATAGCAATAACTATAACGCAATTCCCGATAAAACGGCAACATTAACCATAACGAAAGCGACTTACGATATGAGTGGAGTTTCTTTTGTAGGCAACACTTATAAATACGATGGGCAACCGAAATCACTTGCTATTAGTGGAACGTTACCGAGTGGTGTTAGTGTTAGTTATGAAAACAACGGAAAGACCGAGAAAGGCGAATATCAAGTAATAGCAC
>JAKSOS010000089.1 GCA_024405475.1 Clostridia bacterium | reverse complement strand
CAACGCCTTCGTGTCGGTTGCGTTGTCAATTTTTTTGTTCAAACTCCATGCGCTAAGCGCTACAAGTGCTACACCGGCTATAATACCGGCCGTCATAAGTTGTTTTTTAGTTTTTTTCTTCATATTTAACCTTCCTTATATTTTGCGCATTTGCGCTATTATACATTGATTGAACCACCATCGTTTGAGCCTGGATAATAAGCATATATTATTACTTCAACATTTTCAGCAGGCATAACGAACGATACGTTAGCACTTCCAAAACTTTGGTAAATAATGCGTTGGCTTTCGGATACAACGATAACGTTCTGTATTTTTGCCATATCGTTATATTTTTGAACTGTAAATTCGACGTTGTCTCCGGCCTTTGTGTCGGGAAGCCTGTTTGGAGATATTATTGTAGCATTCCCGGACGTGTAAATATCGATCGAATAGAGCGTGTCGTCCGTAGGATCACTTGATGGATCATCCGACGGCGTATTAGGTCTTGACGTCGAACTGCTACTCGAACCACCGCCACCATATGACGGCGCAAAACCGCCGTAGTTATACAATAAAATACCTGCAAGCACTGCAAAAATAATAATTAAAATAATTCGTTTCATATATTCCTTTTTTCACGGAAAAAGCCTTTGTAGTTTGTGCGCTCAACCTTTCCCAAACTTGGTAGACCTACGTAATTGACTTTTTTATAGCGCTAAACCGTGACAAAATAACATGACACGAGCCGTTATGGTGGAGCTCGTGTCAAGCCCCTGAGTGCAAGGGCGTTATAGCTTGTCGAGTAGATCGACGAACTAACGTAAATTTGATGAACTCTTGGAGTTCTTGTTTCTCTTGCGCATGGAACGACGTATCGTTTAGTAACTTTTGGGCATTATCAATCCACTTGATACGCTCCCATACGAGATTAGCCACCGAAGAATACACTTCGGGTGTAAAATTTTTTGCACTCATATTAACACCACCACATGTTATTTTTAATTCCCCGGCACGCCGGGCTTGTTTGCCTAAGTATATTTTAAACGGAACGCCAAACAACAACCTCTACCTTTCATTGTCGCTCTACGGACTCAAACCGACTATTCCGGGAGAACAACGTTGATCAATCGCCACTCTATCCCTTCGAGAGAGTTTATTGTTATTTGACGTTCTTGCAATGTCGCTAACTATGCCAATGTGGAGTTAATACGCCATGACAAAATTTTTCGTTTTAGCCCTTTATGGGCTTATGTAAATATATAATATAGCCTTTTATGGGCTTTGTCAAGTATATTATTAAAAAAATATTCTAAAATAGGCTAAAAGGTGTAAATATGAAGAAAATTAGAGAGTTAAGACAAGAAAAAGGACTAACTCAAAATGAATTAGCCCAAATTTTAGGAGTAAACCAAACAGCGATTGGTAAATATGAACGTGGAGAACTTGAACCGGATATTGAAAAATTAAAAGTTCTATCAAATTTTTTCGACGTTACCGTCGATTATATTTTAGAACTTGAAGACGACTTCGGCGTTCGCTCATCAAATGCGGAACTCTCTTCGGAGGAATGGGATATTGTTCGTTCGTATCGTTCACTTAATCCTGCTTGCAAAGATTTAATAAAATCTACGTTGGGAACGTTGCTTTCTAATGCTTCCGAAAAAAGAAAAGATATATAATTTAAAATACTCCGTGGGATATTTCCCTACGGAGGTTTTTAAATGAACACAAAAGAGAGTTTGGCAAGGCTAAAAACAATTATTACGGATCTTACCTCGTTTTATGGCGAGTTATCGGAAGAGCTGTATAAACTGCATTTTGTAAAAGACGGCGTTTCGGACACGGAAAAGATAATACCGTTTCCGATCAAAGAAAACGGCAACACATTACAAGGAGAAAATATGTTGACCGTATCAAAATTTAACATAAGGAGAAGACAACACAAAAATTCAATAGAGGCAAGGTGTAATTATGCCGGGAGATCTATTTCAATTTCGGCACCAACGGAAAAAGAGCTTAAATCGAAGTTAAAAAAATACTGCGAAGATTTTAATAAAAAATTGAAGTTAGCGGTAGCGCCTGCGCCGATGAAACAGGAGCAAACCGAAAAAGGCGTTGTTTTGCCGGGCTTCGGTACTTCCGGGGACGTTTCGTTCAAGGAATATGCTTTGCAATACTTGGAGCAAGTGAAAAAGGACGATGTTTCCTACGATTGGTACTTAAAATAGCTTCGATAGTTAGAACTATATGTGTTTCCGCTTATCGGAACTGCACGGTTTGAGCAAATTTCTATTTTTGATTGCAACGCTATTTTACGAGAGATCAGGGCGCAGGGGCACGAGAGAACGGCGGAAGACGTTCACAACCTATTAGACCAGATTTTTTCCTATGCGGAATTAGACGGGTTAAGAAAGAATCCTATGAAAAGGATAAAATTCGTAAGGCACGAAAGAAAAAACGGTCGTTGCCTAACGTTCCAGGAAGAAAAAACGTTGATAGAGATAAGCTGGGGGACAACGTATTATCGGGCTGTTGTTTTAATGCTTTATTGTGGCCTTCGTTTGTGTGAATGTGCCAGCGCAAAGGTTTACGACGAAGACGATCGTTTTATTTGGGCGTTGAATAGTAAGAGATCCAAAGCTCACAATAAATTTACGTTTAAGTTGATCCCGATTACACCTATGATGAAACCGTATGTGGAACTAATTCACTGTACCCAGGAAGTGCAGGCGCACTCCATAGGTAATTTTATTTCGGAGAAAATGGGAAACGGTATCACGTCTCGTTTTTTGCGACATACGTTTAACACACGTTTAGCAAAATTTATGATCGCTCCGGAATTTAGAGAGTTTGCAATGGGACACGTCTCAAGCTCCGTGAATGCCGACACGTACACTCATTATTTAGAAATTAAAGACACTTATTTTTCGGAATTTCAAAGGGTAGACTATGCGTTGGAACTGTCCCCAACGTCGTCCCCAACGTAAAAAACAGTAAAAATGTGTCAAAATGATAGTAAAAAGTCTAAAAAACGGGGGAAAAAGGGAAGATTTGATATGATTTATCACTTCGAATCCACCTCCTCCCACCACAAAAAGCAGACTTTTTAATATAAAAGGTCTGTTTTTTGCTTTAAAAATAACCGTTTTCTTTGTGTCCCCAACGCCGTCCCCAACTGTTCTCCAACAGAGGGGGGGACAACTAATGGTTTTCCCCCAGCGCCCCCCTTTCCTTGGGGGGGAAGGTTGATTGTTCGTTTTTTTTGCGAAGGCTATATGATTTATCCTTTTGAGGTAACCCAGAGGACATGGTGGGAGCCTTAATAAAGACTCCAACCATTATAACGTCATCCTTCGTT
>JAKSOS010000088.1 GCA_024405475.1 Clostridia bacterium | reverse complement strand
CAGAACTTCCTATACTTGTTTCACTATCTGGAATTACTATGCTTGTTAATGACCTGCAACTACTAAATGCAGAACTTCCTATACTCGTGACACCATCTGGGATTACTATGCTTGTTAATGAATCGCAATTATAGAATGCACCATTATTTATTACATAATTTTGCCCATTATAGTTAGTTGGCAGTGATAATTTCGTTTCGTTTCCTGTATAACCTACTAAATAATTTATTCCGTCATAAGTATAAAATAAATACTCACCATTTTTTACAACTTCACTTTCTCCGCTTTTTTTTATATTTAATGCATAATATCCTACGTAACCATTATCTTCACTACCCTTTTCAATATTAAGACCACTTTTATTTATTACTTCTATAAGTTTATTACAATAGTTAAATGCAGATCTTCCTATACTTGTTACACCACTTCCTATCGTTACACTTGTTAATGAATAGCAATCTCCAAATGCATAATCTCCTATCTTCGTGACACTATCTGGAATTACTATATTCGTTAATAAATCGCAACCATAAAACGCACCTTCTCCTATACTCGTAACGCTATCAGGAATTGTTATTGACTTGGCATTTATATATGAAAGTTCACAAGAATAAAATCCACCATAAACTATTCCTGTAACTGCTTTTCCTTTATAGGTTGCAGGTATTACTATGTTAGATAAGTTTCTTGCACCCCCTACTCCAACTGAGTACGTTCCGTCATCATTCAAGCAAAACTCTAATCCTTGTGGATTTTCATTATTTTCTTGCACTTTTCCAACATTAACAGAACTTCCGTCGGTATAAACTATAATTAAATCGCCGTTTTCATCAATAGTTGTACTTACGATACCCTTTCCGTCTTTTCCGTTTTTACCATTTGTGCCGTCTTCACCATCAGCACCGGTTGCTTTTACGTTTAAGTTAATCCACGTCGCTCCGTTATCGTAAGACACTTGCCAGCAATTTGTTAATTCGTTTATTCTTAATTTCGGTGTTATTCCATCTACACCGTCTGCACCTTTTATCATACTTAACCATAATTCATAAGATAAAGGTACTTGATTATTCTCTTCGGCATATTTTACGTAACTGTTATAAACCGATATAATACTATCGTTATTTGTTTCAGCCGTTTGTTCCGTTTGAGTTTTAGTCTCTTTCTTTTCATTTTCATTAGTGCATGCAGAAAAGCAAAAACAACTAAGTAAGAAAAGAACTAATAACACGCTAATTAAAATTTTTTTCATAAAATCTCCTTTTTTTGTCAAAAGTATAAATTAGATAGCAGTTCGCTACATTTATATAAAATTATATAGCATTTTGCTATACCTGTCAATGAAGATGAATATTTTTATAAATAATTTAGTTTTTTTAAGAAAACAAAATAACTTAACCCAAAGGGAAGTTGCAAATTATTTATCAATTTCCCAACCGTCATATATTAGATATGAAAAAGGGACTTCTCAGCCAAATTTAGAAAATTTAGTTAAACTTGCCGATCTTTTTGACGTTTCGGTAGATTTTTTGTTGGGAAGAAAAGAAATATAAAATAAAAGATAACTAAAAAAGGCTGTCGCTTACGACAGCCTTTTTATTAAATTGTATCTTTTTTCACCGATTGCAATATTTTTTCAGCAACCTTTTTTATTTTAGATTGTGATTCACACGAATTTTCCGACAAACAATTTACGATAGAATCTTCCACCTGATTCAAGTCGCTTGTGATTATAAGTTTCAAAATTCTGCTTGCAATGGAGAACTTTTTGTCTCCTAATGGCAAACTGTCAATCGCAACTAAAATTGCCGTTAAAACTTGTTTTTCGTCAAACTCTCCCCTTTTGATTTTTCCCAAAAGTTTAACCAACACAGTTGAAATAGAAGCCGTTATGACTCCTAAAAAAATTGCGTTTTCGGTTATGGCAAACTTTTTTAAATTAAAAATCATATCAAAAGCGAGTTCAAAGATTATTGAAATAATAAATGGCAAATATACTAAAAACCTTTCGGACTTTTTGCCGACTAAAAACTTTTTTAATATACAAGTTATTGTTGCTGAAATTATTGCAATACATAGTGAGGACAAGCCGTAGTATGCAAAAAAATCGTTAATAAATGAAAATTTCATATTGCACCTGCCTTAAGGGAGAGCAATTTTAGATTAACTTCCTTTTTTGATAATAGACCAACCTTTCGTTAAACGATAAACGGTTAATGTAGAAATAAGTTTTAATCATCCATTTCCTCCCTGAAAATATTTCCAAACGCTATCGGCATTATAGTGCCGAAAACGTAAAAGTAAATATCTTTATGACAAAAAATGAATAATTATTTTTTTATATTGCAATAATTAGCCTATGAAACTTTTTTCTTCACTCAATAAAAACTTAAAATATCTGAAAACTCGTTTAGATTCTAACGATATTTGTTTTAGCGAAATTAAAGTAGGCAATAAAAATGGGATTATTATATTCGTTTCCGATTTAATTGATAAACACGCATTAGGCGATTTAGTTATTAAGCCTATAACTTCCATTTCAAAAAAGAACACCACCCACGCCTTACTATGTTCCGTTTTATCTCCCGAAAAACAAGAAATAGACGATTTAGACGACGCAATGAACGAAGTCGTTTCGGGCAATACTTTACTTATTGTTGACGGCATAAAACAAGCCTTTTCGTTTTCCCTTAAAAAGTTTGAAAAAAGGGCTATTGCCGAACCGCCTACTTCAACTGTTATAAAAGGACCGAGAGAAGGATTCGTGGAAAATCTTTCGGTAAACATAAGTTTAATAAGACGAAAGTTATTGACTCCCGACCTGAAAATAGAAGAATTATCTATCGGTAAGTACTCTAAAACGAAAGTATCCGTCTGCTATATTAAAGGAATTGCCGATATTAAATTAGTAAACATAATAAAGCAAAAGTTAAAACAAATTAAGATAGACGCCGTTTTAGATTCATCATATATATCAAAGTTTTTATACGAACACAAAACTTCTATATTCAAGCAAGTCGGAAACACCGAAAAACCTGACATATTAACGTCTAAAATATTAGAAGGAAGGGTGGCTATATTAGTTGACGGCTCTCCTATCGTACTAACACTTCCCTATTTGCTTTTAGAAGATTTTCAAAGTCCAAGCGATTATTACGGCTCTTCTTACAGTGCGATTATGGCGAGAATACTTCGTGTTTTTGCAGTAGTTATCTCGTTATTTTTGCCTGCTATGTTTTTATCGGCGGAACTGTTGCATTTGCAACTTATTCCCCTTTCTTTTTTACATGTTATGATGTTGAAGTCAAAAGGTTTTGCCATTACTGTCTTTTCGTTAATCTTGAATGCTTTTGCCATAACTGTTTCCTCCCATAAAACAATAGGTCTAAGGGAGGGGCAGTCCGTAGACCGCCCTCACATAAAACCTAATAAA
>JAKSOS010000087.1 GCA_024405475.1 Clostridia bacterium | reverse complement strand
GTTGGAATAACGGTTTTCATTATAATTTAATATACTGGGAAATTTGGAACGAACCTGAAAACAGTAATGAAATTAAAAATAACCAAATGTGGAAGGGTACATGGCAACAATATATGGAGTTGTATGAAATATCTTCAAATCATTTAAAAAAGTGTTTTCCATATATTAAAATCGGAGGATACGGTTCTTGTGGATTTTATAATATTTTAGAAGAAAAATCGGCAGAAGCCGCAAATGTTTGTTCAAGAACGGAATATTTTGTTAAATGTGCAAAAGAGTTTTTGATGTATATTTCAAGTAAAGAACATAAATCCCCGTTAGACTTTTTCTCTTGTCACTCATATTCTTCTGTTGAGAAAAATATTGAGTATGTTAGATATGCCCGTCAATTACTTGACGAATATGGATTTAAGGATACGGAAACAAATCTTAACGAATGGAACCCCGGTGGTATTTACATTAGGGGTAGTTTGTTAGATTCTTCTAATGTTTTATCAAATATGCTTGCTTTACAAAACGAGCCGTTAGATATGTTGATGTATTACGATATAAGAGTAAGTTCTTCATATTGCGGATTGTTTAATCCGTTAGATGGAAGTACATTTAAAACCTATTACACTTTTAAGGCTTTCGGCGAACTTTTAAAATACAAAAATCAAGTTGAAGTTAAAATCAGTGGCGACGGTGGAGTATATGCCGTAGCAGGTTATAACGGAAAGGAAGGCGCAATTGTTATTGCAAACAATTCAAAAGAAATCAACTGGACTATTTTAGAAGGTGTTAAAGTTAAACAAGTTTATATGATTACCGAAAAGAAGAACTTGGAACCTGTTGGAAATAAAGTACCGTTTGATTTGTTCCCATTTGAGTCGTGTTTAGTAATTTTTGAATAAGGAGAAGTTATGTATCCGAGAAGAACTCTTGATAAAACAAAACCGTGGGAATACTTTATTGAACCGTTTAAGATTTTAGATAATCTTGCATTTATAGGTATGTATCACTCGTCTTCGCATTTAGTTGATACCGGAGACGGATTAGTTATAATTGATGCAGGATATTACGTTACTGCTTATGCTACGTTAAATGGAATATATGCTTTGGGGTACAATCCTAAAGACGTAAAATATATATTTCTCACACACTGGCATAAAGATCATACGGAAGCCACTAATCAACTTCTTAACGTTTGTACAAATGCAAAAGTTGTTATAGGCGTTAGAGATGATGTAGAAGTTGTTAAGCGTGGTTATGCTAAACCTGATATCGTAGTTAAAGATGGTGATACTATTAAGCTTGGAGACATAACTTTTAGATTTGTTGAAACTCCTGGCCATACCATAGGAACTGTATCAATCTTTTTTGATATTAAAGATAACGGAAAAGTTTATCATGCAGGTATGTTCGGTGGCGCAGGTCCCGGTGCAATGCTTAAAGAAGACCCCACATATTACGAAGGTTGTAAGCAAGAATATTTAAACAGTATTGAGAAACTTCGTAAAGAAAAGGTTGATTTATTTATAGGAAATCACTGTTGGAATAACAACACTGATGAAAGATGTAAACATTTTAACGATAAAAATGGAGTTAATCCTTTTTATGATGAAAAAGAGTTTTATAAATTTTTAGACTTTTGTGAAAAAAGAGTACTGAAAATGATTGATGATGGAGTATAAAAATGTTAAAAGCAAAAGAAATGGATTTAACACAAGGTAATTTATTTAAGCAAATAATTATCTTTTCTTTGCCCATTTTGGCGATTCATTTACTTCAATTATTTTTTAATACGGCCGATACGTTTGTACTCGGAATATTTCTTCCGGAAGAAATAAAAACTGCTGCCGTAGGCGGGGTTGGTGCAACTAATTCAATTACAAACCTTTTAACGACACTTTTTATAGGTATCGGAATGGGTTGCAATATTGTTATTTCCAAAGCGGTTGGAAATAGAGATATTGAAAAAGTAAGAAAATGTGTTGGCACATCTGTTCTTTTAGCACTTGTATCAGGCGTATTTTTGGCAATAGTAGGTTTTTTTGGGGCAAGACAATTCTTAATTTGGATGAATTGTAAAGATGCTCTTTTAGATAAAGCAACAATTTATTTAAAAATATATTGCTTGGGTTTACCTATTTATTTACTATATAACTATGAAGCTGCTATTTTAAGAGCGGTTGGGGAAACGTTAAAACCGCTTTATTTTCTTTTAATAGGCGGAATACTCAATGTAATTCTTAACATTTTTTTGGTTGTTGTTCTTAAAATGGATGCAGATGGAGTTGCCATTGCAACCGTTGCTTCAAATGCTGTTTCGGCAATATGTTGTTTTATAACATTGCTTAAAAACGACGGTATGGCAAAACTTGAAATAAAAAATATCAGATTTAATAAAGAAATAAAAGAAATATTAGGTATAGGCTTACAAACGGGTGTTTCAAAAGTAATGTTTGCAGTATCTAACATAATCGTTGCTTCTTCAATAAATAGTTTTGGTACTATTACAACAACGGGTAATACTGTTGCGCATACGTTTGAACAATACATAACCGAAGTGGGTAGTGCGTTTAGTATTTCATTGTTATCATTTGTTAGTCAAAATATAGGTGCGAATAATTATAAAAGAGCATTTAAATCGCTTTCGGTCTGTTTGGTTATTGTCGTATCGGTTCAGTTGATTGTTTGCTCAACAGTTTTGATAATGAATAAGACGCTTTACTCGGTTATTTCAAAAGATGAAAGCGTTTTAGAAGTGGCACTTTTAAGAATGAGAGTGGTAACGCCGTTCTACTTGGTTGTTGGATTATATCAGACGTTTGATTATTTTTTAAGGGCGTTTGATAAAAATAAAGAAGTTACGGCAAAAAGTATTTTTTGCGGATTTGTATTCAGAATTGCATGGATAGAAATGGCAAAAGCCGTAAAACCGGGAGATTTGAAATTCGTATTCTTATCTTATCCGCTTACGTGGTGTTTAGACTTTTTATTAGCTATGGCGTTATTTGTCGTAGTAGTTAAAAAAATAAAAAAATCGTCAGTAAATATGACAAAAGAGTTAAAGGAGAATTAAAATGAAAATTGCTTTTGCAGGTTTCGGTGAAGTTAATACGCCGATAGAAGTAATTGAAAGAAAATGCAAAACTGCTTGTGCAAGCTTAAAGGGAAAGGGCGTAACTGTTTATCCGTTTTTCCCTATTCGTGACGACTACGAAGAAAAGTACGTAAATAATGCTGTAAAGTATTTTACAGACAAAGACTTTGACGTTATGGTTTTATGCGTTGCGGGTTGGATTCCGACTCATGCTATTTTAAAAGTTGCCGATAAGTTTAGAAATAAACCTATGGTTTTATGGGGACTTTGTGGTTGGTATGAAGAAGGAAGACTCGTTACAACTGCAGATCAAGCCGGTACAAGTGCATGTAGAAAGACTTTACAAGATTTAGGTTATAACTTTAAGTACGTATATGA
>JAKSOS010000086.1 GCA_024405475.1 Clostridia bacterium | reverse complement strand
ACTTTCTCTGCTTTTCCTCTTCCTCAAGTCTAGCGATGTTAGCCTTCTCTATTCGTTCAGCTTCTTCTAAAACTTTATCGTAGCATTGTTTAATTGCATTATCGAAAGTGAGGTTGATATAAACACATGGTGAGTTAGGAACAACACAGAAGCGGAGTAATAAATCTACATTGTTTTCTGTCTTTCCGGCACGGCGTGAACACATTTCAACTACACGACGAGATACAAAATCATTAAAGACTTTTTTCTGTGCATTAAATAATCTTTTCTGTAAGCGGAATTGATAAAGGTCTATATCTTTTGCCAGATACTTTTCTGTTTCAGCATCCAACTGCGCAAGAATATTTTCGCCTAATATTTCGCGCATGAGCATCTGTCCTACTGGTGAGTTAGGATTCTTACGAGCTTCTTTTACAAGTGATTCAACAAAGTCCTGATAAAATGGTTTTTGACCGTTCTTTACAGGTTCGAGCAGGGAAGTTCTTAACTGATCATAAACTACACCTGTTACCAGTTTATTTACTTTGAGAGTTTGTCTGCGTTTTTTATTTGCTTCAGGAGTATGATTGTTTTGTTTTCCAGCATTCTCTGAACTGAAGCTTGTACTACTCTTTGCCATATAAATTATTAGTAAAATTTAACCCGATGTCTAACCCGAAGGTAAAAAAAAAGAACTATCCGATTTTTACGGATAGTTCCTCAACTTATTCTTTATCCTGGATAATAATTCGTTCCCATGTTCCTTTATGATGCGCTATATGAGAGTGAATGTTCTTTGCGGTTGTATTCCACCTTTTAGCAAGATTATCTGGTGATTCGTCCCAGTCGATAATATATCGCAATTTATCTTTTGATATTCGCGCATATATTTTAATTGTTTTCATTCTGCTAACTCCCAACTTTTATGATTTTCTAAACATTCTTTTTTATCTTTTGAATACATTTCATAAAAAAAACATCTTTGTTTTTTCTTAAAATAATGTTTACAGTTATTACAATTTTTCATTTTTTCAATTCGATTACTTAATACAATATTAGCGCTACTTGATGTATCAATTCTTTTACTAGCAACTTCAAGTTGTAATTTTAATTCGTTTAATCTTTGATTTTGTAAGTTTAATTTATCTATGAGTTTTGCGTTTTCTTTTCTTGTATCTTCAAGCCGTTTTAATGTTTCTTTTAAGTTACTTTTTGCAACCTCTAACAATTCGTTATTATTAGAATTTTCTTCTTCTGTCATTTTTTACCCCTCTACAATTTCAATTTTAATTGATCCGTCGGAATTCTCGCCGCCTTGTTTTTCTGTCGGCTCGGCTTTCCAATTCTGCGGGTCGCGGTTTATCAAGTAAAATTGCTGCGCTTTTACATCGCCAGGAATTTCCCTTGTTTCCTCAAGCTCTACAATGTCGCCGCCCTTTGTTACTACTTCTTTTTTTATTTTTACCTTTTGGCCAATGGCTCTATCATAAAGCGCGTGGCTTACCTTGTTTATTTTTTCCAACTCTTTTTTTGCTTTAATTGCATTAAGACGGCGGCGTAATACTTCCCACTCTGTCCCCTTGTAATATAAGCGGCTTTCATCAATTCCCAGCGTGTCCGCAATTTCTTTTAATGAAAAGCCCTTATCCCTTAATATTAAGGCTAGCTCTATATTTTTTTCAGTTAGTTTACTCGGGCGGCCTCTTACGCCGTCGGTTGTTTTTTTCTTATAACTCATACTTGTTAATTCCTTGTTATTTAGGGCTTAAAACAATAAAGCCCTATAATTAAAAGTCGTTTATATATCATTTTTATTTATAAACGGCGTCCATTTTGCATATAATACCAAATACTAGCCCCGTTTTTATCGTGGGTCGCTTTCTCGTAAGCCTCGCAAAAAGTTTTTTGATCCTGCGCAAGTAATACGAGAACAAAGGCCTCGAGGCTCTCTAATGTAGTTGTCCTATTGTCTTTTACGCTTTTATAAAAATTATTATCTTTCATTCCGCCCCCCATAGATTAAAATTATTTTTAGGGCAGCTCGCAAAATTACGGCAATTAGAGAAGTTACCGCAATTAGAGCAATTACGCGCCTTTGTATTTATCAAGTCAAAAAAAGACACGCCGAGAGCCTGCGCAATACCTAAATAATTTTGTATTGAGCTACCCTCTTTAGCATTAATAATATTGCTAATCTGTGTAGTGCTTAGTCCCGCCTTTTTTGCTAACTGACATTGTTTTAATTTTCTATCTTTCATTGTGGCTTTAATATTTAGCCCGATAGTTTTATTTATCATATATACTGTTTCTTTCATTTGATCCCCGCTCTTTTTTTAATGTTTTCCCATTGTGCGCCGTCTAGGTCTAAAACATCCCAATAAATAGATTCATCCAGCCGCTTAATAAAATTAATTGCGCTTGTTTTGTCTTTATGGGTTACATAGTCCTTTTTTTTGGCGTCTTTTACGGCTCTTTCTATAACCTGGTAGGCAACATTTAACAAAACTTTTTTATTTATTTTTTCGTTGTCATAATAAGCCATAGTTGCCCCCGTTTATTTCGTTTTCTATCGTTACAAGGTTATCAATATAAAAAGTCGCTTTATCAATACTATTTTGATAGTCTAGCGCGTGTCTTATACTGTCTTTTATAGCGATAATAAAATTATCTTTTATGTAGTAATTTTTACGCGTTTTATATCTGCGGAGTAAATAAAGACAAGTATCACTAACTTTGTCGTTTATTTCATCATCCGCCCAAACAAGAGCGCGCCTTATTACGATTTTACGAATAATACGCTCGGCAACCTTTGCCGTTAGCTGCCATAACTCCCAATATTTCGCCTCGTCGCCCGTTTCGATATACTCTTTTTGTAAATTGAAAAGTAGCGCGTTATCGTTTTCGGGGTTTGGAAAATATTTTAATTTTGGTTTAGGCGGCTCGGGTGGCTTTGGCCTCGTGTCGCATTTTTCCAATTCCTCAAGAGAAAATAAAAGAGGCTCGGGGTTAGTTTCTGTTACATTTCCATACATCATTTTTATCTAACTCCCAAAAAGTTTTATTCCCTGCGTCATTACAATTAGGGCATAAAACAACGCCAGGAACTCCCGTGTATTTAATCAACTTTGAGCCGCAAAAAGTGCAAACTTTAGGCGCTCCCTTGTAACTGTCTTTTTTTGGTTTTTTCTCTTTTGGCTTTTCTTCTTGTGGTATGTTTTGCCAATTTAGAGAAGAATAAAAAAGGCCTTGTCTTTCGCTTGCGGTAACATCTTTATATTTAGAATCTATGTAATTAATACGGGCGCTAATTTCTGCCTTTTGGTCTTTGAATTTTTGTATTTTTTCGAATACCCCAGGCAATGCCCTAGCAACAAAATAAAAGCCGTTTTCTTTTAGAAAAATGTCTAATTCTTGGGGGTTAAAAAATAATGATGAATTCTCTATTACATTATCATTATCATTAACCTTAACATTATCATTAACATTTACATTTACATTGGTTAAAAGGGGCGTTAAAAGGGGGGTTAAAAGGGGGGTTTTCAACCCCTTTGCTATATTTTC
>JAKSOS010000085.1 GCA_024405475.1 Clostridia bacterium | reverse complement strand
CAAAAAGTTCATTGAAAAATACGTAACGGTTTTGGCCATGAAACGGTTTGGAAATCGCTTCAAATCGATACTATATCATTTTAACTATTATTTCATGTTAAAAAACGAACTTTTCTCTCAAAAATTGAATATATTCGATAATATCGTTACAATTTTGAATAAAGACCTTATCTGCGTAACTCATAATTTTCCTCCATAGTTTACTTATCAAAAACTTTTTTTAATATTTTAATATAACTGTTGGCAAGTTTATAAAAGCCCAAATCGTTAAGGTGGCAACCGTCAATCGTGCAAGACAGCGGATTAACTTTGCCTAAAACCTTTTTTCCGTCAACAAAATAAATATTTTTATCGCCTTCGGAAACTAATTTATTAAAAGTATCTAAAATTACTTGTCTTCTTTTAACGTTGTCGCTTTGCTTTTTTACGTAAAAAGCGCAATTAGTAAAGTCGTGTTTAGAAGCAATTATTATAGGCAAGTTTTTGTTTTTATCTCTTATAGTTTTAACGAACTCGTAATGAGTATTTTTTAAATGCTCCACACTCGGCGCATTATGGTCGTATTCAATAACAAGTGCGCTTAAAGAGAGCGACGAGATATATTCAGCCATTATTTTTTCGCCTTTAGCACCAGAAGAAAAGCCAAGGTTAACGTAGTCCGCATCAAACGTTCTTGCGACGATACTTGCCGAACTGTTAGAAGGCTTGCTTGCGCAACCCCCTTGCGTAACTGAAGAACCGTAAAAAGCGATAGGTTTTTTTATAGAATAATCTTTCGCCTTTTCAACGATTGAATTTTTATCTAAACCGATAACGATTTCGTCAACGTGGGAATAAAGCGGAAAATAAATAGTAATATCTCTTTGTTTTTTACTATTAAAGTAAATGATACTTTCAAAGCCGTTTTCAAACTTAGTAGGCGGAATAAAAGATTTATAATATTCGCCACCCTTTTTGCTATTTATATAAAGGTCAAAACCGCAAGAGCCGAGTAAAGACTGATGCGGATAATGAAGATAAGGCATTTTAACCTTAATAGCGACGTACTTAGAATTAGTAGAAAATCTAATTCTACCGCCCGAAGTATCTTTATTAAAATAACTTACGCAAGGATTAACGGAATCGGCAATATTTTGAGGCATTCTCATAAAACCAGATTCGTTTTTAGAATAAATAAGCCCAAAGATTTCAAACGGTTGTTCTTTCGGATTAAAAAAAACACAATTTTTTTCTGTAATTACAGCAGGAGTGCTGTAATTTTTGTCAAGCGTTGAAATATCCATAACTAATTAAACAAAACCTTACTTTTTACTCCGTTAATCATACCGAGTTTACCGGAAAGTGCATTTAATATTTCTTGCGGTGCATCTAACACGATATCAATAACGCTGATTCCCCTGTTTTTAACGGGAATACCGAGCCTACCTAAAATATAATCACGGTAATCGTGGAGAAGAAGATTAACTTTTTCAACTGCCGAATAATCGTTTACTATAATTGATAAACTTGCGATTTTATTATCCATAAAAGCACCACCTTAAATATATATTAACATATATATTTTTAATTAGCAATTAAATTGTCCTCTTTTTATTGCAAGTTTAAGTTTTTCAACCCCCTTTTTCTCTATGCGTGAAATATAAGAGCGTGAAATTTGTAAATATTTTGCGACTTCTCTTTGTGGCAAAACACCTTCCCCCTTTAAGCCGTACCTTAAACACAAAACGGTGTATTCTCTCTCGGTTAAAACGCTTTTAATAAACTTTAAGAATTTTTCTCTCTCTATTGCCCTGTCAACCTCCAAAAATACCGAATCTTCCCCTTCAAACAAAAGGTCTAATAAGGTTAATTCGTTTCCGTCTTTATCCGTGCCGATAGGGTCGTTTAAGTACACGTCGTTTTTATACTTTTTGTTTGAACGAAGCATCATAAGTATTTCGTTTTCAATACACCTGCTTGCAAAAGTGGCAAGAGAAGTTCCTTTATCAGCGTTAAAAGTGTTAACCGCCTTGATAAGTCCTATTGAACCTACTGAAATTAAATCGTCCGTTTCGCCTGCACCCGAATATTTTTTTACAATGTGCGCAACAAGACGCATATTGTGAGTTATTAACTTATCTTTTGCCTCTTTACTGCCATTATACATTTCGCTTAAAGCCTGTTTTTCTTCTTCGGGAGATAAAGGTTTAGGAAAAGAATTTCCAGCAATAGCCCCCGTAAAGAAAACGATTTTACCTATTAAGAATAACAATTTATCTAAAAACATAATTTTTACCCCCATTTTGATATTATGAAGGCATTTTTTAAATAATACTTTTTAGCAAGTCCAAAAAAAGCAACAAAAAAAGGCTGTCGCTCACGACAGCCTTTTTTAGTTAAAAGTTAAATTATAAATCTAAATCTCCGTCAGAACAATGAACGACAGTTGCTGGGACATTATAATAAGCAGAATACCCTTTGGTTACTGTCTGCCACTCTGTCTTGGTGCCGTTAAAGGTAATACTCGTTAATGATCTGCAATACTCAAATGCAGAATATCCTATACTCGTGACACTATCTCCTATTACGACACTTGTTAATGAACTGCAACTACTAAATGCAGAACTTCCTATACTCGTGACACTATCTGGAATTACTATGCTTGTTAATGAATCGCAATCATAGAAAGCCCTTTCTCCTATACTCGTTACGCTATTAGGGATTACGACACTTGTTAATAAACTGCAATTATAAAACGCACCTTTATTTATTACATAATTTTGACCGTTATAGTTAGTTGGCAGTGATAATTCCGTTTCATTTCCAACGTAGCCTACTAAATAATTTATTCCGTCATAAGTATAAAATAAATAATCACCATTTTTTATTACTTCACTTTCTCCACTCTTTTTTACGTTTAACGCATAATATCCTACGTAACCATTATTAGAGCTACCTTTTTCAATGTCAAGGCTACTTTTATTTATTACTTCTATAAGTTTACAACATTCACAAAAAGCAGAACTTCCTATACTCGTTACACTATCTCCTATTACAACACTCGTTAATGATCTGCAATACTCAAACGCAGAACTTCCTATACTCGTTACACTATCTGGAATTACTATGCTTGTTAATGAATTGCAACTACTAAATGCAGAACTTCCTATACTCGTTACACTATCTGGAATTACAACGCTCGTTAATGAACTGCAACCATAAAACGCATAACTTCCTATACTCGTTACACTATCTGGAATTACTATGCTTGTTAATGAATAGCAATCATAGAAAGCCCTTTCTCCTATACTCGTTACGCTATCTGGAATTACGACGCTTGTTAACGAATTGCAATAATAAAATGCAGAATTTCCTATACTCGTTACACTATCTGGAATTACGACGCTTGTTAATGAATAGCAACTACTAAATGCAGAATTAGGAATACTACTTCCACCGGTTATTGTTACTTTCTTTAATGATGACGGCACGTAATTATCGACTCCAAATATATATCCAAACCTTGTATAATTTGCATCGTTTAATTTATCACCTACAAATGGTATTGTCATCTCTTCTAATGAATCGCAATATCTAAATGCAGAACTTCCTATACTTGTTACACTATCTGGAATTACTATGCTTGTTAATGAACTGCAACTACTAAATGCAGAACTTCCTATACTCGTGACACTAT
>JAKSOS010000084.1 GCA_024405475.1 Clostridia bacterium | reverse complement strand
AACAATACAATATTAATTTTGGCACATTTGGGTCGGTTGCTGGAGAAGAATATTTTATTAATAAATCGGTGGTAAAATATCTTAAAAATAAAGAAGATGATTTAATAAATGATTTATCTAATCTAATAGCAAAATATTAAAAAAGGAAGATTTAATCTTCCTTTTTTACATTTTGCAATGATTCCATTATTTTTTCCGCAATTCGCTTTATAACTATTACCGATACAGAATTTCCCGCTTGTTTATACAAATTAGCATTTGCAACATTTTTAGGTAAAATAAAATTATTTGGAAAACCTTGTAAATTAAAACATTCTCTTGGCGTAAGTTTTCTTATTCCATATTTGGTTAGTATCAATGGGACATTGTGTCCACCTGTCCCCATATTCGCTGTTAAAGTTGGGCAAACACGACTTTGGTTTTCTCTAACATAAACTCTTCTCCATTGATATACAGTGTCTGTATTTTGCATATTATTTTCAAGTTCTTCATAATGGGAAAAATTTTCTCTTGTATAATAATATTTATCTTCAACCTTATTTTCAAAATCTATAAAATCTTTTAATTTTGTAGTTAATTCAATAGGCTTTGGAAAATCAAACTCTTTATAAAGGTTTCTATCATTAAAGGCAACAATATATATTCTTTCTCTATTATGTGGAATATTGCCATATTCCATTGTATTCATTACTTGGTATTTTACAAAATATCCTTCACTTTCAAGTGCTTCAATAATGATTCTAAAAGTTTTACCATTGTCGTGTGCAACAAGATTTTTTACATTTTCTAAAAATACAATATTTGGTTTTTTGACTTTTATAATTCTAATTAGTTGAAAAAATAATACGCCCCTTCCTTTTTCGTCATCAAAACCTTGTTGATATCCTGCAATAGAAAACGCTTGACAAGGAAAACCTGCTAACATTATGTCAAAATCAGGAATTTCATTTGCATTTACATTATTTATATCCCTATAATCCACATTGATATTATAATTTGCTTTATATGTTTTTATTGGTTCAATATCAAATTCGTTCGCATATATTGTGTCAAACCCTGACAATTCAAAACCTTTATCTATTCCGCCAACGCCTGCAAAAAATGAAGCACACTTTAAGTCCATATTATAACTCCAAATCAATATTTGCGGCACGCCGCAATTTTCTATATTATATCAAAATGAATTACATAAATCAACTAAAATAATAATTTTATCATAAATGGTTTACCACTTGTTCATTGTCAAGCGGATTTGGGAAAAGTTCGTTTTAGAATAGCACCTCTCCGCCATAAAAATTAAGCCCGTACATTGTACGGGCTTTTTGGTTATTCTTTTACAAACTTAACTGTCTTTTTATCTTTATTATGCAACGAATCAAATATCACTATTTCGTTTTCCCCTTCCTTAATAAATGAAGACGGAATAAACAGTTTATTTTCAGACTCTTTATAATTAAAATGTCTGCCAAGATTAAAACCGTTAATAAAGGCAACTCCCCTTGTAAAACCTTCTAACATTAAAATAGTATCATTGATATTTTTAGCGTCAAACGTATAGCGGTAAAATGCAGGCTCGTTTTCTATCGGCTTATCATTATATTCGTTAGGTAATTTCTTTAAATCGTAAGAATAAACTTTATAGCCGTTTAGAATTGTCCTTACTAAATACTCTTTATCGTGAAAAATTAAGTCCCCTACAAGTCCTTTTCTATCCATAAGGGCAGGACCGTAATTTACTCTACCCAAGTTCTCCACAAAAATATCTACTTTTATTTCGCCCTTATTGTTTATCTCTATAGTTTTATCGCTATCATATCTTTCTATTGACTTTATATACTTTCCGTTAAAATAAACGTTTGCTATATCGTGCACTTGCGGTAAGATAAGTTTTCCGCCCATTTCTCCAACGAAAAATGTTGTACTGTACTTTATATATCCATAGCCTTGATCAAAGTCTTCCATACTCTTTATTGTTGCCGAACTATTCTTTTTTGCTAAACTTTCATTTAATAGCGAAGAACCTTGATATTTTAATTCATAAGTCGTAAAAACGGGATCTGTTGCAGTATTTTTGATAGTGATACCTAATTTTTTACAAATAACCTTTTGTTCTGCATAATATTTTGGAGTTCTTACTCCGTATTCGTTGACAGGTGCATCTACGTCATAACTCGTCATTTGCGGAATAAACTTTTCGCCTGTATCTTCTGCACCGTTCTTAAAACCGAAGGTTGTACCGCCGTGATACATATACAAGTTGACAAATTCGGCATAGTCTAACGCTTTATCTACCGAATCGGCAACTTCTTCTATATCACGCCTTATAAACTTTTCACCCCAGTGTTGCGCTCTACCGTTCCACAATTCCATAACTGCAGGGGCTTTGCCACCGTGATACTTTTTTAGCATTGAAATACATCTTTCGCTTTCGTTTCTATAATTTACCGAAGCCCATACGTCAGGCAAAGTACCGTTATTTAACAAGTACTCCGTTTCACCATCCGAAGTTATAAACGCACAAGTTAATCCGTTTTTAATATAAAAGTTTTTAAGCCAGTTTAAGTATTCTTTATCGTTGCCATAACTACCGTATTCGTTTTCAACTTGAACGGCTATAATATTACCACCTTTATCTATTTGTCTTGACTTTAATATCTTGCAAACATTTTTTAAATACGGCTCGCACTTTCTTAAAAATAATTTATCGTAGCATCTTACTTTTAAGTCTTTATATTTTAACAACCACCATGGAAGTCCGCCAAAATCCCACTCCGAACAAATATATGGTCCGGGTCTTACTACCGCATATAACCCCATCTCTTTTGCTAAGTCAAGAAACTTTGCTAAATCGTAATTATCCTTAAAGTTAAACTCGCCTTCTTTTTCTTCGTGACAATTCCAACAAACGTAAGTTTCAACACAGTTGCAACCTAACTCTTTTAATTTTAATAATCTATCTTTCCAGTACTTTGGAACTACTCTGAAATAGTGCATTGCTCCCGACATTATTTTGGTTTTTTCGCCGTCAATTAAAATAGCGTCTTTTTCTATTACAATTCTACTCATATTTGCTCCTTAATCTTGTATCTCTTTTGGTTTAACTTTATAAAAATCTAAAATCGGCAATAGAATCAATGCAGTTAGTCCGGAAGTCAATCCGCCGTTATACAACACAAATCCACCGTGCATTGCCGACGTTGACGTGCATAATATTGCGTGAATTGCGCCTGCTATTATGCCGTATTTTCTTCCGTATTTACCTGTAAACGGACATAAACCCGTTGCAAAGGCTATTCCGTTGATATACGATTGCGTAGTTAACGTCCAAACGGGCGACAACTGAGTGATAGCACATACGCCTATTGTTAAAAGCGAAATAATTGTATATCCAACGATTATCGGCCAAACGTTTTTCGGAGTTTGACCAGATGCTGAAAAGGTTATTGCGGCTATCGTTACGCCTACCGTTGGTCCTGTAAATCCCACGCCTTCCGTCACTAAAAATGCCAAGTTAAAATACGCTAAAATAAATAACCCGTAAACACCTATATTTATAAGTGTTATGGGCATACCGCATTTTATAGGAAAATCGTCTTGATAACCGTCGCAATTCCAAACTCTTTTATATCCCTTAAACGATTTATCGTTCTTAAAAAAACCTATAATTATTGTACTTAAAAAAACTATTAGATAAAATATATCTACAAAAAGTATATATTTTTGCCC
>JAKSOS010000083.1 GCA_024405475.1 Clostridia bacterium | reverse complement strand
TTTACGTAGAAATGAATATAGAAAATATTAAAGAAAAGTTTGACAACGCCGATATGATTTATATCGGTGGTGGCGATACCGTTTATATGTTGGAAAAATGGAAGGAAACAGGCATTGATAAATTGATATTAGATGCTTACGATAAAGGTAAAATAATCGCAGGGCTTTCGGCAGGTGCAATATGTTGGTTTAATAAGATGTACACCGACTACGAAATTATGCGTGGCGTCAGCGGTGAGTATTCGCTTAAAGAAGGGCTTGGAATATTAAACGGAACTATGTGTCCGCACTTTAACGAAAGAGAAGAAGACTTTACGTGTGCAATGAAAAATAAAAGTATAGAAAGTAGTTATTGTGTGGAAAACGACTGTGCGATAGAGTTTATTAACGGTAATTATAAGAAGACGATTTCCGCAGGCGGAAAAGCATATTTAATAAAAAATGAAAATGGTAAAATAGTTAAAGAGAAGTTATGAATAAAATAAATTATGATAGTGAAATGCAAAAGGTAATAAGCGGTTTTGATGGGGAGAAAAAGAGTATTCTTCTTCACGCTTGTTGTGCGCCTTGTTCTACGCATTGTATAGAAAGGTTAAAAGACTATTTTGACATAACGGTATATTTTTATAATCCTAATATGGACACAGAAAACGAATATAATAAAAGGGCAGAAGAAATTAAAAAGTTTTGCGGTAAAATAAACGTTAATTATATAATTGAGAATTATAACGAAAAGGAATTTTTAGATAGAGTAAAAGGATTAGAGCAAGAAAAGGAAGGCGGAGCAAGGTGCACCGTTTGTTATAATTTGCGTTTAGAAAAAACTGCGATGAAAGCGAAAGAAAAGGGTTTTGATTTCTTTTCAACTACCCTTACGATTAGTCCGCTGAAAGACGCTGAAAGATTAAACAATATCGGTTTAGCATTATCAGAAAAATATAAAGTATCGTTTTTGCCGTCAGACTTTAAGAAAAAGGGTGGATATTTGCGGTCTATTGAATTGTCAAAAGAATACGGACTGTATCGTCAAAATTATTGTGGTTGCAAGTTTTCTAAAAACGAGAAATAAAAAAGGCTGTCATTTAGACAGCCTTTAATTTTATTAAATTATGGAGTAACACGGTTAATATCTCTTGGGAACATTGTTGCTTCACGAACGTTTTTAAATCCTAACAAGTGCATAGTAAGTCTTTCTAAACCTAAACCCAAACCGCCGTGTGGTGGTGCGCCGTATTTATGGAGCATAAGGTAGGTAGCAAATTGTTCAGGGTCCATACCGAGTTTTTTCATTTTTGCAACTTGTTCGTTGTAATCGTGAACTCTTTGACCACCAGAAGTAATTTCAAGGCCTCTGAATAACAAGTCAAAAGAAAGTGTATATTCAGGGTTTTCAGGGTCGTCCATCGTATAGAACGGACGCTTTTTAGAAGGGTAATGAGTAACGAATATAAAGTCGCTGTTAAATTCTTTTTTAGCGTATTTGCCGAGCATTTCTTCTTCGCTTGGATCAAAGTCCTTCATATCGGTCGGTTGATACTTAAACTTGTTAATGATAATATCTTTAGCGTCCATAAACTTGATAACTGGTATTTCGGTAATTTCCGGAATTTCTGCGTGTAAAAGTTCAACTTCGTTTTTGTATTCCGTTTTAAGTAGATTCATAATGTACTTTAAAACGCCTGTTTCCATATTCATGATATCATAGAAACTTTCAATGAAACCCATTTCAAAGTCCATAGAAGTATATTCGTTTAAGTGACGAGAAGTATCGTGATGTTCAGCCCTGAAAACAGGTGCAATTTCAAATACTCTTTGATAAACGCCAACTAATGCTTGTTTATATAATTGCGGACTTTGAGCAAGGTAAACTTCTTTTCCAAAGTAGTCAAGCTTAAACACGTTTGTACCGCCTTCTGCGCCGGCAAAGTTAATCTTTGGAGAACGAACTTCTGTAAAACCGTTTTGGCTTAAATATTCTCTAAAACCCCTTGCGATACCTTCTTGAATTTTAAATATAGCCCTTTCTCTCGGATTCCTCATGGAAATAGGTCTTAAATCTAAAATAGTGTTGAGTTGAATTCCGTCAAGTTGTTTTTTGTTTATAACGATAGGTAAGTTTTCTGCAGGGAGAGAAAGAATTTTTATATCGTGAATTTGCAATTCATAACGATCGTTGCCCTTAGCGTCTTTACTTGAAGCAACTTTTCCCGTTACCGATACGGACGCTTCTTCGCAAAGTTTTTCGTCCCAACGGTACGTTGAAAATTCAGGTGCGTAAACGCATTGAATCGTATCTCTTTCTGTTCTGATGATAACGAAAGAAAAACCCGTCATTTCTCTTATTCTGTGAATGTAGCCGACGATATTGACAATTTCGCCGTCGTGATTCTTAAAATCCTCATAAGATACTCTATTGTAATTTAGAGTGCCATTGATTTTTTCCATATTTTTTCCAACCTTATTTATTTGTATAAATATAATAACACTAAAATAATAGTAAAGGCAAGTGAAAAGATAATTATTGACAAAAAAACAAATAAAAAAAGAATAAAAGTGTTTTTTTTATTGTAAATTATATTTATCTATGTTAAAATATTTATGAAATAAATGCTACGGAGTGAAAAATGAAGATTGCAATTTCAGCCGAATCAACTTGTGATTTAAATAAAGAACTTATTGAAAAATACGATATAAAAATTATTCCGTATAAAATAATTTTGGGGGATAAAACTTTTAACGACGGCGAGTTAAGTGTAGAAGAAATTTTTAACTACGTTGACAATACAAAAGTATTGCCTAAAACCACTGCCATTAACGAGTACGAATATACTGAATATTTCAAATCACTTAAAAAGGAGTACGACGCAGTCGTTCATATTGCATTGTCTTCCGGTATAACTTCTTCTTGTGGAAACGCAATAAGAGCAGCGGATTCGCTTGAAAACGTATACGTTGTGAATAGTAAAACTTTATCCACTGGAATTGCACTTTTGGCAATTTACGCAAGGGAGCTTGCCGATAAAGGATTAGACGCAAAAACCATTTTTGAAAAGGTTAGCAAAAGAACGGAAAGTTTACAAGTAAGTTTTGTAATTGAAAGATTAGATTACTTGTATAAAGGTGGCAGATGCTCGGGCTTTCAATTATTCGGTGCAAACATATTGAAAATCAGACCGAGAATAATTGTTAAAGACGGAAAAATGACAAAAGACAAAATGTATCACGGCAGTATGGGAATGGTAGTAAATAAATATTGTGCCGACGTATTGAAAGAGTTTAACAATCCGGATTTAACGAGAGTATTTATAACTTATCCGACTGCGACGATAGAAATGGCATCAAACGCAAGGCAAGCTTTAATAGAAGCAGGCTTTAAGGAAATTATTGAAACGAGGGCAGGCGGTACTATTGCAAGTCATTGTGGTGGAAACACTATAGGTATTTTGTATTTTAACGACGGCGGAAAGACTGAATAAAACTAAAAAGAAAATAAAAAAAGGGATTAGCGAAAATGCTAATCCCTTTTTGTGATTTAATTATTCTTTTTCATCTGATAAAGATTTAAATATTGCATCACGCAAATTATTTTTTTCCATATTGTAAGCTTGTTCAATACAGTGAAATATAGAAGTTGCTTTACTTGAACCGTGTCCTTTAACAACGGTTTTAGCACAACCTAATAGCACCGCACCGCCGTAGTTGTTGTAGTCCATCATATCCTTTATTTCGTACACTTTGTCTTT
>JAKSOS010000082.1 GCA_024405475.1 Clostridia bacterium | reverse complement strand
GCTCTTGATTTAAAGATGAGAAAAGATATGCAACTTGAATTAAAAGAGATGCATAAAAAACTCGGCATTACTTTTATTTACGTTACTCACGATCAAGAAGAAGCGCTTACAATGAGCGATACAATCGTCGTTATGAAAGACGGCGTTATTCAGCAAATAGGAAATCCTACGGATATATATAACGAACCGAAGAACTCATTTGTTGCAGACTTTATCGGAGAGAGTAATATTTTTTCAGGCACAATGGTAGGCGATAAAAAAGTCAGATTTATCGGACACGATTTTGATTGCCTTGACGATTTTGCTAAAAACGAAAAGGTTGACGTTGTAGTTCGTCCCGAAGACGTTATGATTTTTGATAAAGGTAAGGGACAAGTTGACGGCGTAATTACGAGTTCAATTTTTAAGGGCGTTCATTACGAGATGGTAATGCAAGTAGGAAAGTCCGAAATAGTTATTCAAAGTATTAACGAAAGAAAAGTTGACGAAGAGGTAAGTATTTCTATAAAGCCTGACGGCATTCATATAATGGAAAAAGAAATCAGTTCAAACGTTTACGATGGTTATATAACTAAGAAAAATACCGTTTGCTTTGGCGACGGTGAGTTTGAGTGCGACGTTACGCAACTTTATCCTAATTCTCATTTAGACGAAGAAGGTTATTTAATTACCGAAAAAGGCGAGCAAATTGATTTAAGAGACGTTGAAGTGTCGGTAGAAGTAGGCTTAAAAAATATAAATATTTCAGACAACGAAGAAGAGGGCGGTGCTGTTGGTAATATCGTTTCTATGATTTATAAGGGAGACCATTATCAATTAACCGTTAGAACGGACGAAAACGAAGAAGACTTCGTGTTTGATACCGAAGATACGTGGAACGAAAACGATAGAGTATCGGTAATTATCGCAAAAGAGAATATAAAATTAAAATTAAAACAGGAGAACAACGTATGACAGATGATAAAGTTCTTAAAGTAGAAGAATATAAATCATCTGAGAAAAAGGGGAAGGGAATAGCTTTTTCAAGAAAAGATTTGTGTTTGCCTTACGGTGTTTTCTTGTTGCTTTTCGTTGTTTTTCCTTTCTTTTTGATTTTATATTACGCCTTTACTTCTGAAACGGGAAGTTTCAGTTTTAGAAATTTAATATGGTTTTTCTCTTCAAAAGAATCGTTGAAAAACTTATTTGACAGTATCGTTTTGGGATTGATAACTATGTTAGTATGCTTAATTTTAGCATATCCTATTGCATATATTCTTTCAAGAATGAAGTCAAATAAGAAGACTATTTTGTTGTTATTATTCATAATGCCTATGTGGATTAACTTCGTTCTTCGTGCTATGGCTATGAAAGAATTATTAAACGTATTTAATATGCTTAATAAGTATAACTATCTCAATACCGTTATCGGTATGGTATACGACTATTTACCATTTATGGTATTACCGCTTTATACGACTTTAATTAAAAGAGATACGAGTTTGGAAGAAGCCGCTTTAGACCTTGGTGCAAATAAAGTGCAAGTATTTCTAAAAATTACTTTTCCGCTTTCTTTACCGGGAATAATCAGCGGTATAACGATGGTATTTTTGCCGTCAATGACTTGCTACGTTATAAGCGATACTTACGGCAGTGGTAAAGTAATGATTATAGGTAAACTTATTGAACAATGGTTCGGTATGGGTAGCGACTGGCACTACGGTTCTTTCGTTGCTTTGGTTCTTTTAGTAATAATGTTCTTGACTACGTTATTTACGGGTAGATTCTTAAAAGACGAAAATACAAGGAGCACGATAATATGAAAAAGTTTTTATCTTTCTTGTACGTTTTCTTAGTTTTGTTATTCGTTTATGCGCCTATAATTTTAATGTTTATTTATAGTTTTAACACATCAAAAACGATAAATATTAAGATTTCGCCATTTGCAGATTTTTCTTTTGAGCCGTTTATCAACATATTTGCCGAAGAAGAATTGCGTTCTATTATTTTAGATACTTTGTTTTTGGCATTATTTTCTTCTTTAATTGCAACGCTTTTGGGAACTCTTGGTGCAATAGGTGTTTTCTATAATAAAAAGTGGCTTGGTAAATTTGTTAAAAGTGCTTCACAGATTCCGGTAATAAATGCGGAAATCGTAACGGCAATTTCCATAGCATTGTTATTTGCGTTCTTAAAACTTAAAGGTACGTATTTCGCTTTGCTCGTCGGACACGTTGCGATATCTTCTCCATTCGTTATGCTTTCGGTTTTACCTAAATTAAAACAAATGGACGGCAGTTTATACGAAGCGGCTTTGGATTTAGGTGCAACGCCATTTCAAGCGTTATGTAAGGTAATTATTCCCGAAATATTACCCGGAATTTTATCGGGATTTATGCTTGCAATAACTCTTTCGCTTGATGATTATATGATAAGTGCTTATACGAAGCCGGTTGAATTTGACACTATAAGTACTTACGTTTTCGGAGCAATTAAAAAGCCGAAAAATGCGTTTATGGCAGAGTTGAGAGCTTTATCTACTATTATACTGTTTATAATGATTCTGGTGATTTTAATATTAAATCTAAGAACAAAAAAAGAAAATACAATTAAACAAAGGAGAACAAAATGAAAAAGTTTATTTTAATTTTAACAAGTATTGTTTTAGGGCTTTTCTGTTTTTCGCTATTCGGTTGTGGCAACAAGAACACGTTAAAGGTTTATAACTGCTACGATTACATTGACAAAAAACTGATTAAATCTTTTGAAAAATACTATAAAGAGCAAACGGGAACAGCGGTAAAGGTAAAATATTCTTGCTTTGACACACCGGAAGACGCTTATAATAACTTAAAAATAGATCCAAGAGCATACGATTTAGTTTGTCCGTCTGATTATATGATTGAAAAGATGGCAAAGGAAAATATGTTGCAAAAGTTCACGATGGATTCTAACGGTGTATATATGAAAAACGTTTCTCCGTATATAAATAGTATGTTTGAATCAATTTCGTGGGAAGCTGGAAGCGACGGTGCTGTTTCATGGGAGGCAGGAAGCCTATCCGAATATGCCGTAGGCTATATGTGGGGAACGTTGGGATTAGTTTATAATCCTGCAAACGTAAATAAATCAGATATGGAAAGTTGGTCTGTTTTGTGGAATAAATATTCCGGACAATTTTCTATAAAAGATAGCGTAAGAGATACTTATTTTATTGCTTTGGCAAAGTATTACGAAACGGAACTTTTAACGGCAAAGAGTAATTACGAAACGGATAAAAACTTAGACGAGTACAAATCTTTATTAAAACAATATTTTAACGATACAAAACCCGAAACTGTAAATAATGTAAAAGATATTCTCGTTGACTTAGGTAATAAGTGCAAAAATCTTGAAGTTGACGAAGGAAAAGAAGAAATTACGAAAGGTAATATAGATATTAACTTTGCTTGGAGCGGTGATGCCGTTTACGCTTTAGATTTAGCAGATAAAAACGACTTAAAGTTAGAATATTACGTTCCGAACGAAGGCTCTAATATTTGGTTTGACGGCTGGGTTATTCCAAAGGATTCCGAAAAAGCAGACGTCGCAAAAATGTTTTTAGACTTTATTTCTATGCCCGAAAACGTTATTAAGAATATGGATTATATCGGCTACACAAGCGTTGTTGCAGGTGAGGAAGTATTTAATTACGTAAAAGATAAATACGATAAAAACGAAGGCAAAGAAACAGATTTAAGTTATTTCTTCGGCGAAGGGAATTACGTTATCAAAAATAACGAAGAAAGAAGACAATTCTATACGCAATATCCACCTGAAGAAGTTGTAAACAGATGCGTTTGTATGAGT
>JAKSOS010000081.1 GCA_024405475.1 Clostridia bacterium | reverse complement strand
CCAGCGTTATAACCTTCTGTTCTACCTTCGCCAAAGCCTCGGTTATAACCTTCTATATTTCCTGCGTCAAAGCCTTCGTCGTATGAATTTAAAAGCTCATTTGTTGATACTTTTAAATTATCAATACTAAATGTTGTGAAACGTGTGAATACTAATGCTTCAACGTTTTCGTTAATTTGAAAACTAAATTCTTTGTAATTATTATCTATTTGCCCAAGTTGTGTTATGTAACCATCTTTAATATAACTTACCCCAACTAACTGATAGCCCAAATATGATTGTGTCGTTATATTGTCAAATGTTACTTTATACGTTCGCCCTGCAACAAGGCTTACTTTTGGATAAAAGATAAATGCTGTGCCTTCCGTTGGTATTGTAACAGGGGGGAAAGGCTCTGTCCCCGTGTAAGTTGCCGTAACGGTATTATCCGTATATGTTAATTGCGTTTTATATGTTATTTGAATGTCAACTGATGGATCAACAGGATTTTTTGTTTTATATGTACCGTTTAACGCTCTTGTATTGTTTGGGCCTGCGGTAGCTATACTCAATTCTGTTATACTATCTTTTATGCCGTCCGCCTTTCCGATCAAATACCCTTGCGAATAATCACTTTGTGTTATATCGCCTTCATACATATAAATATTAAATTTAAAAAGAGTGCCAACAGGTATTGTCCCTGAACTATCGATAAATAAAATATAAGACGAAAAATTATCAAGATAAATTGAAGATCCAGTATTAACAGGAATATCAGCGTTATTTAATCGAATAACGCAGGATAATGAAGGATATAAATACTTAATAGAACTAAAATCAACGATAATAGTTTTATCAACAATTGCAGCACCCCAAGAAGAATTTAAACGGGGATAAAAAATTGCAAAATATTCATAATCTCCACTTAATATCGTAAATTCATAATGATTGTATCCGCTTTCTACCTTATCGCTAAACTGTAAATTTGAATAAGTATCAGCACTTGCCGTTTGTTCTTTCTTGTCGCAGGACGTCGCTATAAAACCTATTGACAAGATTACAAGCAAGGCAAAAGTTAATATCTTAAATATAGTTTTTAATATTTTTATAAATTTTTTCATGATTTATTGAATAAAAAAAACAGCCGACATTTTTTGACGTCGGCTGTTTTGGTTTGCTTTTATCTAAGACGAATAGAACGGACAACGCCCCAGAGCTTAGAGAATACCCAAGCACCCGCAGGAACGCCGACCAAGACAGCAAGAAGATAGCCGAAAGGTTCTACGCCCGTAATTGCACCAGACTCTCCGATAGTGAAGATCAAACCACCAACGGAAGAAAGAGCAGTAATAAGAGCGGAGAAAATGCCCGTCATAACATCAGTAATTGCCGTGATAAATGCAGCCATTTTTTATTCCTCCATTATTTTTTTATCTTTTTTTCTACTTCGTCGGCGTCGACGTCATTTGCTGGCGTTGTAGAAAAATAAATATTAAATTCACGGTCAACAAAATTACAAACTATTTGGTATTTGTTGAACTTTTGGAAAAACATAAGAAGATCGCATAAATTTTGTCTAACCGTTTCTTTATTTTCGGTACTGAACGTAAAAACCGACTTCTTATTTTTATAAACATTGACTACCGCCACTTCTTTCGGGATAGGATCGCCAGCAAGACGGCGGAAGAAATTTTTTAAACTTTCTTTGAATTTCATAATAAAAATACGGGGTCTTATTTGTACCCCGTATTCTACAAAGCTGTGTTTTACGAAGAATTAGGGGTATATATTTTTTATAATTCTCCCACCACTCGGCAAGTATTATTGAGTACTTCCGCCGTTTCGGTGGTGTTATGTGTGACATAATATTTAAAATATTTGTAGTCTTTATTGAAATAAACGATACGCCAGCAATGTTTTGACGTTCGGATCACTACGAATAAGTCTATTATGTTCTTTGCCCTGTTTTGACGAATAAAGCAATAATTATTATGTTTGTAGTCATAATAAATCTTGTACTTGTTGCGGAACTCCCACGATAGATCTAAAATCAACCAGTGAGTGCGACCGCCGAACGGTGCCGTTATATCGCACCTTCTTTGACTATTTCCTGCGGATCGTCCGTTTCTACGCCGTCGGCTATCGCTCTGATCACGGAAGAAGTATAAATACCGCTTTCGTTGGTCGTGTCACAGATCGCAACGTAATTGTATTTTAATTTCTTCTTTTCGTAGTCTTTCAATGATTGATTATAACTGAAATGCGGAATACTTACGTTAGGTTTATCCTTAACGTTAGAAAACATAATCAAATAAATGTGTCTAACTCTCATAAATATACTTTCTCCTTACAAACATTATATGACACTAATAGTTTCCTGTCAAGTATTAGTTTACATTTTTTTGTATAATATTTTTATGAAATTTACGGAACGTTTTAATGAAGTACTTTTACAAAGTGGCAAAACACAAAAAGAAGTAGCCGATTTTTGCCACATTTCAAGACAAGCAATTACAAATTTAAAATTAGGATCGTCACTCCCTTCGCTTGATACACTTTTTCTTATTTGTAAATATTTAGACTGTACAAGTGATTATATATTAGGTCTTACGGATAAATACTAATAATAATATTATTATTATTAAAAGCCATTTTAAAGCCCGAAAAAATGGGCGTACTATTCCTTAAACGAAGGAATTATTTTTTTGCCCTACGTCGCTAATTTCGACCCGTGGGCGACACCCCGATTACCCCGACCGCGGGGTCCCCGTCGCCCCGAACAGCTCGCTTCGCAGGGCGTAATTTGACCTATAAAAGATCAAACCGCTTTTGGCGTCTATACTTGGATAATGAAACAGTACCGCCCGTTTCTCCGTGTATAGTAAATCGACAAGCTTTCGCTTCGGTACTCCCTACACTTGCATTTATTTTAACGTTCGCCCAGCCAGCGAACACGGCTATATTTTTTTGCGTTAGTCTTTGCCAAGACTTAAAATTTTTTACAAGATTTTTGCATAACTTGTATTATTGAATTTTTTATACACAATATTTTGTATATTCTTATTTTGAATACACAAGATATTGTGTTTTTTTGTAAAGGGTAAGGGCGACCCTTACCGGATCGCCCTTAAAGAAAAAAGTATACCGTAAACCATTAGTTTACTTTGTGAGTAAAAAAATTTATTTTCCATAGATAAATATTACAAGATCAACGATTTTTTCAAAAAACCAAAGGGAAAAGTTAATCATCTTCGTCACCAAACCATTTACGCCTGCCACTTCCTGTACGGGACTTTTTCCCGATCCAAGAACCAAACATACCGTATTTTATCCAAAGGAAAAACGGACGTATAATACAAAAGTAAAAGATCGCCAGCGATAACGCCACGCAAAAATATATAACAATTTCCGTCATATGCTCGGCATCTGCCCCCGCTGGGCAAATATACGTTGTTATTAAAGTGTATAAAAAATCATAAATTGTCGCATTTTCCATTAACTAAACAACCCCGTAAAAAATTTTATAATAGGATCTAAAAAATTTAAAAGCCACGTGAAAAAATTTATTATTATTTGCAAGAAAGAACTTACAAATAATTGTATAAAGTTTAATATAGGCGTGATAAAATTTTCTATGCTATTCCATACAGTAAAGAAAAGATCTACAAAGAAATTAAGTATCTCATTCATCTTCTACGCCCTCTTTGGCTCCGTTCCCTGTAAACTTCTTCAAGAAGTCAATAATAGCATTTATAACGTATTTTGTCATAGGTAAACCGATAACAATTAAACCTACAGTAATGTCGCCAGCTATCGGCGTTGCCAGAAGATTTGTAGACAGCTGGAAACAAAGTTTTGTAAACGAGATCACACCGAATAATAAACTTGTACCGCTTGTGCCTTCGCTTACTGCTGTTTCATAGCCCTTATTATAGCCGTTGTTATAACCTGTCGTGGTGCCATTGTTAAAGCC
>JAKSOS010000080.1 GCA_024405475.1 Clostridia bacterium | reverse complement strand
CTTTGTTATAATGATTATTATTACAAGACTTATTTCAATATTTACTTCGGCTTTTTCTATGAATAATAATATTATTCCTTATACTACGTGGTGGGGCATTTTAATATGGGTTTTATTTTTTGCTTTTACTGTTTGTATGAGTATTCTTATTTATAAGAAAGGCGATAAAATTGAAAAGTTTTTTAAGAGAAAAAAGGTAGATAGAATAAAGCGATTTTAAGTGTTATTTTATCTGACATAATATAAAATAATTTTACTATTTGAGAAAAATATGCATAATGTTATTGTTATCGGTGGTGGTGCATCGGGATTATTCGCCGCATACTCATCGGCTAAAAGTGGAAATAAAGTCATACTTTTAGAAAAGAACGAAAAATTAGGAAAAAAAATATATATCACAGGTAAAGGTCGTTGTAATTTGTCCAACGACGTTTTACCTGTTGATTTTTTAAATAACGTTATAAGAAATAAAAAGTTTTTATATAGCACTATTTTTACTTTTTCACCGGAAGAAACGAAACAATTTTTTAATAATTTCGGACTTCAATTAAAAACCGAAAGGGGAAACAGAGTTTTTCCTAATAGCGATAAAGCAAGCGACGTGACAAAAACGCTTGAAAAAGCAATAACAAAAGAAAACGTAGTTGTTATGCTCAATACCGAAGTTAAAGAAATCGTGGCTGAAAACGGTAAAATTAAGTGCGTTAAAACCGATACTGAGACGTTTGACTGTGATTCTGTTATCGTTTGTACTGGTGGTGTTTCTTATCCGCTTACAGGTAGTACTGGAGATGGATATAATTTTGCAAAAAAGTTAGGTCATAAAATTATTGATTTAAAGCCGTCGTTAGTTGGAATTGATTTAATGGGAAGTGATTTTACTTCTTTACAAGGATTATCACTAAAAAACGTTAAATTAAAAGCCTTGTTAAACGATAAAGTTGTTTATGAGGATTTCGGCGAAATGTTATTTACACATTTTGGAGTTTCAGGACCTATCGTTTTATCTTGTTCGGCAATGATAAACAGGTTGGATTTAAAATCAATAAAAATTAAAATTGACTTAAAGCCTGCACTTGATGAAAAAACTTTGGATGGTAGACTTGTCAGAGAGTTTGAAGAAAATAAATCAAAAGAAATTTCTAATACTATGAGAGCCCTTTTGCCTGCAAGTTTGATAGCAGTAGTTTTATCAAGAGCAAAAATAAATTCAAGAAAGAAATGTTGTGAGATAACAAAGGAAGAAAGGACGAATTTAATTAAAGTGTTAAAATGTCTTGAATACAAAGTCAAGGATTTAAGGCCTATTGAAGAAGCAATTATAACGTCCGGTGGGGTAGACGTTAAAGATGTTAATCCCAAAACAATGGAAAGTAAACTCGTCAAAGGATTGTTTTTTGCCGGCGAAGTATTAGATATTGATTGCTTTACAGGTGGATTTAATATTCAGTGTGCCTTTTCAACAGGATATATTGCTGGATTAAATTCATAATTTGTTATTAAATTATTGTATTTATTTATTTTTTTTGATATAATAATCAAGTTAAAACGGAGTATATATGAATAAGATAATAAAAGTAGCTCTTGACGGACCGTCAGGGAGTGGCAAAAGTACAATTGCAAAAGCATTGTCAAAAAAATTAGACATACTATATCTTGATACGGGTGCAATGTATCGTGCAACTGCGTTAAAAGCATTAAAACTTGGCATTGATACGTTTGATGAAAAAGGCGTTTTGACTTTCATTGATAATATTGATTTGGAAATCAAGTATATTGACGGTGCTCAACATACCTTTTTAGATAAAGAAGATGTTTCGGAAAAAATCAGAGAGCCACAAGTTTCTATGGCAGCGTCAAACATATCAAGCTTAAAGTGTGTAAGATTAAAAATGGTTGAAATGCAAAGAAAAATTGCGTCTGAAACGTCGTGCGTTTTAGATGGAAGAGATATAGGTTCGTTTGTATTGCCTAATGCCGATTATAAGTTTTATATAGAAGCAAGCGTAGAAGTTCGTGCCGATAGAAGATTTAAGGAACTTTCATTAAAAGGGCATAAGGTTGATTTTGAAGAGTTAAAAAAAGAGATAGAACAAAGAGATTATAACGATAGACACAGAGACTTTGCTCCTTTAGTAAAGGCTGAAGGTGCTATTGAAATTGATACTTCTTTCATGACGATAGAACAAGTTGTAAATAAAGTAATTTCTTTTATTGAGTAGTTTATGAATTTTTTTAAGAAGATTTTAGTTGGGGTTGTTTCATGTTTTTTCCTGTGTTAATTTTCTATTAAGTAAAATATTCTGGAAGGTGGAACGCTTTTTGTTTATAATCATTTAAGCGCTTTAGATCCGTTTTTTATTATGAAGGCCTATAATTCCGATATAAATTTTATTGCAAAAAAAGAATTGTTTGAAAATAAGATATCAGCAAAGGTTTTATCTTCATTTGGCGCTATATCAATAGATAGGTCAAGTCCTGATTTAAAAACGCTTTACATAGTATTAAAAAAACTTCGTGCAGGACATAAGATTACTATTTCGCCCGAAGGAACGAGAAATAAAACTGGAAGTATAGATTTCTTGCCTTTTAAACCTGGTGCGGCACTTTTTGGCGTTAAAGGAAAATGTGCAATAGTTCCTGCAATCATTAACAGAAAGGCAAAAATATTTAAAAGAACTTCAATAATGTTTGGCGAGCCTTTTTATTTAACAGAGTTTGCAAATGAAGATTTTAATAACGAGAATATATGTAAAATAAACGATATAATAAGAAACAAAATGAAAGAAACGCAAAAACGATTATTAGACACTGTTTCTAAAAAGAGAAAATAATGAAAGTTATTGTTGGTAAAAATTGTGGTTTTTGTTTTGGGGTAAAGCGGGCAATTAAATGTGCCGAACAATTACCCGGAAAAGGAAATTACATATTAGGCGAAATAATACATAATGAAAGAGTTAATAACTCGTTAAAAGAAAAAGGTCTAATAACGATTGATTCGCTTGATGATGATAGATTATCTAAAGGTGATACTCTTTTAATAAGAACACACGGCGAGCCTAAATCTACTTTTAATAAGGCGAGTGAAATGGAACTTAACGTTGTAGATTGTACGTGTCCGTTTGTAAAAGATATTCAAGAAAAAGTAAGCAAGTATCATAGTTTAGGATACACGATAGCAATTTTAGGAAATGAAAATCACCCCGAAATTATAGGAATAAACGGATGGTGTGATAATAGCGCAATTATAGTTAGTAGTTTTGAAGATTTAAGCAAAATTAAAGCCGAAAAACTGTGTATAGTAGTTCAAACGACCTTTTCAGAGAAAAAATTTGATGAAATTATTAAAAAATTTGATACTTCTAATATAAAAACAGTTGATATTTTCAAAACAATTTGCTATACTACGATAGAGCGCCAAAAGGAAGCTGAAATTATTTCAAAAAATTGTGATGCAGTTATAGTTTTAGGTGGCTCAAATAGTAATAATACTGAAAAATTATTTGAAATCTGCAAAAAAAATTGTAAAAACATTTTTAGGGTTGTTGACCCGTTGGATTTCAATTATGATTTAATAAAAAATTTTTATAAGGTAGGAATTGTTTTTGGGGCGTCAACGCCTTATTCACAATTTCAAGAGGTTGTCCAAGGTATGGAAAAAGTTACGGAAGAAATCATCACAACTGAGACTGTTGTAAGTGAGGATTTAGCAAAAAAAGATACAGTAAGCGAAGCTGTTGCAAAAGAAGAGAAAAAGTCTTTCAAGTCTGAAATGGAAGCTGCTTTCAACAATATTAAGCCGAGCAAAGATTATAGAATCGGTCAAATTGTTTCAGCGAGAATTTCATCTGCAAACGAAGCTGGTTTAATACACTCTGCTGCTTTGTTATGAAAGTTGCGTTGATTTCCTGCTCTAATGGCGTTGCATTTTCCTTTGAGAAGCGACTAATGTCAATTACATTATTGTTAAATAGTGTTTTATTAATAGGAACATTTGATATTTTTTCAA
>JAKSOS010000008.1 GCA_024405475.1 Clostridia bacterium | reverse complement strand
ATTTTCTCGTTTCCGTGCCGTTTTTAACACAAGTTGCATCGTTATTGTATATGTATTCACCGAATTCATGTTGCATTTTGCTATCTGCTATTTCTCTCGTTTCCGTCTCTTCACAATTTATACATTTTCTCGTTTCCGTGCCGTTTTTAACACAAGTTGCATCGTTATTGTATATGTACTCACCAAAATTGTGTGGCAATTTGCTATCTGCAACTTCTCTCGTTTCCGTCTCTTCACAATTTATACATTTTCCCGTTTCAGTTCCGTTCCGACAACAAGTTGCATCATTATTAAACACGTATTCACCAAAATCGTGTGGCGACTTACTATCAAGTTTCTCTCTCGTTTGTTCTGCTTGACAATTTTTACATTTCCTTGTTTCAGTACCGTTTTGAGTACAAGTCGCATCATTATTAAACAAGTATTCCCCGTAATCATGCTCTAACTTGGTGTTAGCGACTTCTCTCGTTTCCGTAGCTACGCAATTTTTACACTTTCTCGTTTCAGTACCGTTTTTAGTGCAAGTTGCGTCGTTATTAAATACGTATTCACCGTAATCATGATCCAACATAGTGTTAGCGACTTCTCTCGTCTCTACCCTATGGCAATTTTTGCAAGTTCTCGTTTCCGTGCCATTATGAGTACACGTTGCGTCATTATTATATTGATATTCCGTATAATTATGACCTAATTTACTACCGACGACTTCTCTCGTTTGAGTTTTTTTGCAATTTTTACACGTTCTCGTTTCCGTGCCGTTTTGAGTACACGTCTCGTCGTTATTATATTGATATTCCGAATAGTTATGACCTAAAGCCGAATTAGGTATTTCTTCGGTTTCCTTATAATCACATTTTGTACACTTTCTTGTTTTCGTTGCGTTTTTGGTACACGTTTCGTCATTATTATCAATAAACTCACCGAATTGATGACCCGTAGCTAAAACGATATCTTTTTTTATCGTTTCGCCACACGAACACTTATACAGGCTATACCCGTCCGTATCACAAGTCACAGCGACATCTTCTACTTTTGTAGAAAAATCATGCTCGTGCTTATCATCTTCTATTTTTATAGAAATATCATGCTCGTGTTCACCATCACTGATAGTGATTTCGCACGCCGAAAACAAAACGAGTGAAAAAAGCATAATCACTATTAAATTTATGATAAAAATGATCCTTTTCATAACTTTTATATTTTAACATAAATTGTAATTTTAGTCAACAAAAAAAACAAAAGCCCCCAAGTTAGGGGGCTTTATAATTTTTTATCTTATTAAATTCTCTTTGACTTATCTTCTTCAACTAATTTTGCTACAATATCTTCTAACGTAGTTGAACCTAAGTCGCCTGCTTTTCTTGAACGAACGGAAACCGTCTTTTCTTCCATTTCTTTATCGCCAACGATAAACATATACGGCACTTTATCTAATTGTGCTTCACGAATCTTATAGCCGATTTTTTCATTTCTTAAATCTGCTTCTGCTCTTATTCCTTTTTCTCTTAATGCACTTACGATAGAATTCGTATATTCGGCAGTTCTGTCAGTTAAACTTAATACTTTAACTTGAACAGGACTCAACCAGAACGGAAATGCACCTGCATATTTTTCAATCAAGAAAGCGATAGTTCTTTCATAACAACCGATTGAACTTCTGTGAATAACAAACGGATATTGCTTTTCGCCGTTCTCGTCAACGTAAGTCATATTAAACGAGTGTGCAGCGGCAAAGTCTAATTGAATTGTTATCAAAGTATCTTCCTTGCCGTAAACGTTTTTAATTTGAATATCAAGTTTTGGTCCGTAGAAAGCGGCCTCATCTTCTGCTTCTACGTAAGTTAAACCGATATTATCTAATATTTGTTTCATAAGGGCTTCACTTTCGTTCCAAGCCTTATCGTTATCAATATATTTTGCCTTATTCTTGCCACGCTTAGAAAAACGGTACGTAACGTCGTCTCTCATACCTAAGCACTCTAAGAAATAATAAGAAAGGTCTAAACATCTTCTGAATTCTTCTTCAACTTGGTCAGGTCTTACGATAAGGTGTCCATCAGACAAAGTAAATTGTCTAACACGAATAAGTCCGTGCATTTCACCCGAGTTTTCGTTTCTGAATTCTGTTGCGGTTTCAGAGTATCTGCAAGGTAAGTCTCTATAACTTTTTAATCCGTTTTTATAAATTTGATATTGGAACGGACATGTCATAGGACGAAGCGCTATAGCTTCAGGAGAATTTTCATCTCCTATAATAAACATTTTATCTCTGTAATGATCCCAGTGCCCTGAAATACGATACAAATCGTTCTTTGCCATATTAGGCGTTTTTGTAATCATAAAACCACGTTTTTCTTCTTCGTCTTCAACAAAACGAGATAATATCTGAAGCAATTTTGCACCCTTTGGCATTAAAATAGGTAAACCTTGACCGATAACATCTTCCGTCATAAAGATTCCTAATTCTCTACCGAGTTTATTATGGTCGCACTCTCTTGCTTTTTCTAAATTAGCGAGATATTCGTCAATTTCGCTCTTCTTTTCAAAAGCCGTACCGTAAATACGGGTAAGCATTTTGTTCTTTTCGTCTCCACGCCAGTAAGCACCTGTGATTGAAGTCAACTTAAACGCCTTAATTTTTCCGGTTGAAGGAAGATGCGGTCCACGACATAAGTCAATAAAATCACCTTGCTTATAGCAAGAAATTACAGCGTCCTTTGGTAAATCGTTTATAAGTTCAATTTTATAATTTTCAGAAAAATCCTTAAATATCTTTAATGCGTCTTTTCTATCGTAAACAACTCTTTCAATAGGGTAATCCGCTTTAATGATATTTTTCATTTCGTTTTCAATTTTTGATAAATCGTCACGAGAAATAGGAGTTTTAAATTCAATATCGTAATAAAATCCGTTTTCAACAACAGGACCTATCGCAAGCTTACTCGTAGGAAAAATATTCTTAATTGCTTGTGCTAAAACGTGTGAAGTCGTATGACGATATACGTCTAAACCTTCTTTGTCTTTTAACGTGATTATTTGCAAATCGCAATCTTTATCTAAAATCGTAGATAAATCTACCAACACGCCGTCTACCTTGGCACATACAGCATTTCTGAATAATCCTTCGGAAATGTTCTTTGCTACTTCCCCTACACTAATAGGACTTGAATATTCAAGTGCGCTACCGTCTTTTAAAGTAATTTTCATAAAAAATCCTCCATAAAAACAAAAACGCCTTACATGTAACATGTAAGGACGAAAAAAATTTTCCGTGTTTCCACCTTAATTGCCGTATCGCTACGACCACTCTATTCGTTTTTTAGTAAAAACGAAAACTTTGCTCTATAACGGTGGTTTCGTTTATCTTTCGCACTTATGAGGCTTTCACCGACCCCCACTCTCTAAAAAGTGCTACGGGACTACTTGTCCGTTAATTAAACAAGCATATTAAGATTGTACACTTATTCTAAAACAATTTATTTTCTTTGTCAATCATTTTACGACAAATATCCCGTAGAAAAATATATTTTATCTCCGAAATATTCTCTTAAATAAAATTCGTCGTCTTCTTCTAATCTTCCGGATATTTCTATTTCCCCACAGTTTGACATTATAATTTCTCTCGTAATTCTCGCACCGAAATCGGGCAAAAGGTCGCACCTGTTCAACTTTCTATAGTGATTGTCATACACTCTACCGTTATCTACGTACACTTTCCTTTTTTTGTTTTCCAATAGATATTTTAAGAACTCTTTTAGTTGATTATTAACGAAAACAGTCGGCATATATGAAGATATGTCTTTCCATTTCTTCTTTAATTGCGTCAATCTGAAATTATACGCTCCGTCTATTGCTATATCGTCTAATTCCTTAATTTTTTCAAACGTGTATTTTTTATCTTCAGATAAATCGGCTGCAATTAAACTTGTAAGCAATATTTCCTTTTCCATTTTTTCTAATCCCGTTACTCTTATCGTATCTAAAAAGCATTTATACTTATAACTTACGACTATTACTTCGGCAATTTTATCGGATAATTCCGCCTTTATAATATTTACGAACTGTTCGGGACATTTTATAGTTAACCTACACCTGTTATCTTCCGTTTGAGTTATTCCACTGCACTCTGCTCTTTCTAATATTTCACTTAAACTCGTTGTTAAATATAAAAGATTGTTTTGATTTTCCGCCCTTTCGGTAATGCAAATTTCCGTCATATTTTTTAGTTTATGCTCCATTTCAATTTTTATTACCGAAAACTCTTTGTTTTTTTGAAAAACCTTTTAAATTGATACAAGCATCTCCTTCAAAAATCAATCTATATAAAAGTTTGAACACTTCGGTTATCAAAATAATACTTGAAGATAACGACAAACACTTTATCCAGCAAGTCAGCGATAACGGATTTACGTTAAACAAATTATAAAAGACTTGCACCATTAAAAAGTGAAGAACAAACACGCCTAAAAAGGTGAATAACATAACTTTATTCTTATTTAATCCCTTAAATATACTTTGTGAACCGAGCTCCCTGCAATTAAAAGCATTAAACAACTGAAATAATATAAATAAGGTAAAAATAACACCGCTCTTTTCATTTACACCCACTTTTAGAAAGTTAGTTGTGTATTGTAAAATCATAATTACAGATATAAAAAGTCCGTTAAAAATTATTCTTAACAGCGTTTTCAATCCGACGATACTTTGATGCCTTTTAATAGGCTTAAACTTCATAAGCTTATCACTTGGCGGTTCTAACCCTAACGTGAGTGCAGGCGGTCCGTCCATTATGACGTTTATCCATAAAAGTTGAAAAGTATTAAACGGCGTATCTAATCCCAAAATGTTTGAAATCGTTATAAATATGAGTGCGGAAAGATTTACCGACAACTGAAACATTATAAATCTTTGCAAATTTTTATACACGTTTCTTCCAAACGATACTGCCTTTACTACCGTTGCAAAACTGTCGTCTAACAAAACTATATCTGCCGATTCCTTTGTTATTTCACTACCTTCAACTCCCATTGCGATACCGACGTCAGCTTTTTTTATTGCCGGAGCATCGTTTATTCCGTCCCCTGTAACAGCCACCACTTCACCGTGTTTTTTTAAGCTTTCTACCACCCTTAACTTTACTAACGGAGTACTTCTCGCTATAACTTTTAAGTTTGAAATTGCCTTAAAAAAGTCTTCTTCGCTTAATCTTTCCAACTCCGTAGCGTTTATAACTTCGCTACTGCTTTCACATATTCCCAACTCTTTTGCAACCGCCAAAGCCGTATCCACGTTATCGCCTGTAAGTATTTTTATGCCTATTCCGGCACTTTTACAATCTCTGACCGCTTTTTTTACTTCGGGTCTAACAGGATCAACTATAACGGCAAAGCCGTCGTATATATATTTTTCTTCCCCACTTCTATGCGCAAAGCATATTACTCTGCCTGAGTTTTTTTGGAAACTTCTTATCTCTTCGTTGTTTTTTAGCTTTTGCGCTAAACTTAAACCGCACATTTCTAATATTTTTTCAGGAGCGCCTTTTACATATTCAACCGCTTTTCCGTCTTCATTTATTTCGGTTAACATAAACTTTTTTTCACTTGAAAAAGGAATCCTGTTTATTATTTGTTTTTTTGACCTTAAATAATCTAAATCCAAACTTTTTTCCTTTGAAATAAAGTTTAGAAGTGCGCACTCCGTTTTATTGCCACGATATTCTTCCCTTTTGTTTTTTAAGGATTTTTCTGCCGTTGAATTATATATAACGTTATTTAACACGTAATCGTTTACTTTTTTATCTGAACAATACCCATTACCGCAAATACACTTTACCTGCATTTTATTTTGAGTCAGCGTTCCGGTTTTATCAGAACAAATAACGCTTACTGCACCTGCAGTTTCGGTTGCGGTCATCTTTTTTATAAGCGCATTTTCCTTTGCCATTTTTATCATATTTAATGCTAACGACACTGCGACTATCGTTGGAAGTCCTTCCGGGACTGCCGCAACAATCAAAATTATACAAGAAATAAATAACTCGCCCACACTTTCAAAATTGAGTGAATTATTTGAATAAAGTTTTATAACCGACATAATAAAAACGATAAGTGCACATACAGTACCTATTATTGATATCGTTTTCCCGAGTTTGGAAAGTTTATGTTGAAGGGGTGTGCTTTCGCTTTTTTTATCTACTAACTCTTTTGCGATACTGCCTATTTCTGTGCTATCGCCAACGCTTGTGACAACCATCTTTCCGTTTCCGCTTGATACAAACGTTCCGGAATATACGACGTTGTTTCTTTCGGCTAACGGAGTGCCTACGTTTAATACTGAATTTTCATCTTTTTTACTACTTTTGCTCTCGCCGGTTAGGGTGGACTCGTCCATACTTAAATAATTGCTTTCAATAATTCTGCCATCCGCAACTACCTTGTCGCCACTTTCTAAAAGCACTATATCTCCGACGGTTAAAAACTTTTGATTTATTACCGACTTTACTCCGTCTCTTATTACTTTTACCGTTAAGTTATCGTAGATTTTATTTAAGGCATCAAAAGCCTTTTTTGAACTTCCTTCCATAAACAAAGTTATCGCTACCGACAAAATAATGGCAAAAAGTATTCCGAAACACTCCGCAAAATCACCTTGTCCTGTTTTAAGATACTTTCCTAAATTAGCACCAAAAGCGATTGTGAACGAAAACATAAGTATAATAAGCATAGGTTCTTTTAAGGAATCAAAAATCTTTGCTAAAAGGCTTTTTTCTTTTTGTTTAGTAAGCTGATTTAAACCGTATTTATTAAGATTTTCCTTTGCCCTTTCACTACTTAACCCTTTTACTTTATTTACCCCTAAAATTGTTAAAGTATTTTCAACACTTTTAGAATAAAACTCCATATTTTCCCCCCAAGACAAAGTATGCCTTGTATAAAAATATGCCTATTTTTTTATTTTATGATAGAAAATTGGACAAACTCGCTTTTTTGTGATAAACTTTACATGAAAAACATTTTGAGGTGTATTATGGGTGAAGTTTTTAAGGTAAACATCAAAGGATTTGAAGCGGAACTTCCTATTTTAACGCTCCCTTCAGGAATAAATATCGCTTTCTTTAATTTACACGGAGATAGCACACTTACCGAACACTGTGGCAAAGAAATTGCAAAACTCGCCGAAGGTTGTGAAGTTTTAATAACTGCAGAATCTAAAGGCTTGCAATTAACTCACGTCGTTGCAAGAGAATTAGGTATGCGCTACTATGCCGTTGCGAGAAAATCAAAAAAACTTTATATGCAAGACGGAATCTCCGTTGAATACGGTTCTTCAATCACAACCGGTAAAGCACAAGAATTAAACCTTTCTAAACACGACGTTGACTTGATTAAAGGCAAAAAAGTCGGCATTATTGACGACGTTGTTTCTACGGGCGAAAGTCTTAAGGGTTTAGAAGATATTGTAAATAAAGCAGGCGGAATTATATACAAAAAACTTTTCGTTTTGGCAGAAGGAAACGCTAAAGACAGAAAAGATATACAATATTTAGCAACGATTCCACTTCTTTAATTAAATCAACAAAAAAGACGACTAATTAGTCGTCTTTTTTTTATTACTTTTAATTTTTCTTATCAGCAAACATATTAAATAAAAAATTATAAGTGAAAGAACATATCCGCAATAATCTATAAGCACGTCGGTAAATCTTGAACCCCTACCTGTAAACTTTTGTATTACTTCGTCGGTTATTGCAACGATTAGTCCGTATGGCAATATCAATAAAAAGTTTTTTAACTTTGGTTTTATTATCGTGCAAGTTAAAGCGCAAATCTCTATTCCCAAAACGAAAAACTCAGTACCGTGTGCCATTTTCCTTATTAAATTGTGCGATATTTTATCTTTTCCGAATACTGCGTCTAACACAGGTTTAATCGTTTCATATACTTTCCCCGATTCCTTTGCCGACTTTTCTATGCTAAGCATAGAATTGCCCCAAATGAACACGAGCGTTAAAAGTATCAAAACCGAAAAGTTAACGCATAAAATCTTTCTAAATTTACTCATTTTTACCTATATTTTTCCGATAAAGACCGAATCTTTTTTGAAAGTGCAATTTGTTTTGCTTCTCTATCAATAAAGTCGTTATCGGAAACCTTCGTTTCTAAATTATATGCTCCCGAATATCCTATTTCTTTCAGTGCCAAAGCAAACTTATCCCAGTTGATATTGCCATCGCCTATAAATAAATGGCTATCCGTATCCCCCATATTATCGTGAATATGTAATGCTTTTAAGTCGCTACCGAGTATTTTAACTGCCTTATCTATTTCAAGTTTTTGACAGTTTGCATGCCCCGTGTCTAAACAGGCCTTAAAATTATCATCGTTAAACTCCGAAATAAACTGCTTAACCGTTTCAACCTTAGATAAATGAGTTTTAAAAGGTAAGTTTTCTATGCACAACGTTATTCCGTTGGATTTTGCAATTTTTAGCACCTCGTTAAAAAAATCAAGGTTTATTTTATAACACTCGTCTTTATCTATTTCTTCCCATTTTCCAAATGGAAATATAGGGTGGCAAACGAGATATTTACAGTTAAGTATAGCACAAGCGTCTATCGCTTTAGTGTAAAGAGTGTTTATAGTGTATTCCCTATCTTCCTTAGTCGTGTCCTTTGAAGGCCAGATTGCGTGCATTTGAAAAACTTTTACGTTTTCATTATCTGCAACTTTCTTAAATTGAGTATAGTACGTCTTTATTTTATCAAACGACCACTCGTACGTGGGAGTTTTAGGATTGATAAAATCTTGATAATCAACTCCGTCATATCCGTGTTCTCTCACCTTTTTTAAGCCCAAAGCGTAGTCGTCTATTCTAAAATATGCGCTTGAAATAATACTTGTGTTCATTTTAAGCCCTTTTATATTTTACTGTTAATTCCTTTATTTTATTAGCTAAATCTTTTGTAAAATATTTATCATTTATAATTATTGCCCAGTTTTGTTCTTTAACCGTTCCCGGTTCGTTAATTCTGTATTCTTCACTTAATTTTAAATAGTCTTGAATAGGCACGATGTTGAGTTTAGATTTACACGCAAAAGACAATTCAACTATTTTATCTATTAAGTCGGCATTTGATTCTAACTCTATATTCATGCTTTTAATACTGTTTTCAACGCCTGATAATATATTGTTTTTATCCCACTCGGAACAATTATCTATTAAACCTTTTAGCGTATCATTATCGTGAGTCCCCGTATAACAAACGGAATTTTCACATATATTTTGCGGTAAATATAAGTTATCGCTTTCGCCGTTAAAGGCAAAAGACAAAACTTTCATACCTGGATAGCCCACTTTTTTTAATAAATCCCTAACCCCGTCGTCAATTATACCCAAATCTTCCGCAATAATTCTATCTTTATCTACAACGCTGTGTATAGCTTTAAAAAGTTTTTCGCTCGGGACTTTTACCCACTCGCCCATTTTAGCGTTTTCCGCACCAAAGGGCACTTCGTAATATCTGTCAAGCCCCCTGAAATGATCTATTCTGACTAAATCAAAGGTGTTTAGTGCATTTTTGAGCCTATCACACCACCAAGAAAAATTATCTTTTTCTTGATATTCGTAATCGTAAACAGGGTTGCCCCAAAGTTGCCCGTTTTCAGAAAAATAATCAGGCGGAACTCCCGCAACAACTTTTGGAACGAAATTATCGTCTAACTTATATAATTTCGGATTACACCAAACATCAACTGAATCTAACGCCGTATAAAGCGGAATATCTCCTAAAATCAATATGCCCTTTTTATTAGCGTAATCTTTTAATTTTAGCCACTCTTTTTCTGCTTCAAACTGAACGAATTGCCAAAAAGCAATTTCTTCACTATAATCTTTTGCCAAAGTTTTTAAGGCGTTTTCATCACGATATTTGTACTTATCTTCCCATTCGTAAAAATGCTTTTGACCTGACGCATACTTTAATGTCATAAAAAGTGCGTAGTCAAGAGATTTTCCTTTTTTTACGTACTCGGTAAAATCTTTATCATTTTTATCAAAGCGTAAAAACGCCTTTTTAAGCATAGGAAGTCTTACAGAATATAAAAATCCGTAATCTATTCTATCGCTGTTTGAAAGGGAAAATTCGGCTTCTTCTACCGTAATTAAACCTTTATTTACTAATTCATCAGGACTAATAAAATAAGGATTAAAAGAGTTAATGGAAATTGATGAATATGGAGAGTTTCCATAACCCGTTTGAACAAGGGGTAAAATCTGCCAAACCTTTTGTTTTGACGTACTTAAAAAGTCTATAAACTTATAACTTTGCGCACCAAAGTCCCCTATTCCGTATTTATTCGGAATAGAAAATACCGGCATTAAAATTCCACTTTCTCTCATTATTACTTTTAAGGGCGGTTAATAATAAACCGCCCTTCCTTTTAGTTATTTTAGTATATGCAATTTAATTACATTTCAATGTAAGCTTCTCTTTCTGCGCCTACTGAAACGTACTTAATTTTAGCACCGACTTCTTTTTCAATAAATTCTATGTACTTAATTGCTTCTTTCGGCAAGTCCTTTTTCTTTCTGCACTTGCTGATATCAGTGTTCCAACCCTTGAATTTCTTATATACAGGTTTATATTGATCTAACTTTTGTGTAAATGGGAAATCTTTAACGACTACGCCGTTTAATTCATATCCTACGCAAACTTCTAATTCCTTTAAATAACTTAAAACGTCAAGTTTAGTTAAGGCAATTTCGTCTGCACCTTGCATTCTTACACCGTATCTGCTTGCAACTGCGTCAAACGGACCAACTCTTCTCGGTCTCCCGGTTGCAGCGCCGTATTCGTTGCCTGCTTTTCTTAACTCTTCGGCTTTTTCACCGAAATATTCAACGGTGAAAGGTCCTTCGCCGACGCATGTAGAATATGCTTTCATAATACCGATAGATAAATCTATCTTATGGTTCGGAATCCCTGCTCCGATAGGTGCATAAGCTGCGATTGAGTTAGAAGAACTCGTATATGGATAAATACCAAAGTCTATATCACGAAGAGCGCCGAGTTGTGCTTCAAACATAATTTTTTTGCCTTTCTTTGCCATTTGGTCTAAGAATAAACCGGTATCGCAAATGTACGGCAAGAGTTGTTCGCCATACTTTTTAAGGTGTGCCATCATTTTATTGATTGTTAATTCTTCTGCACCGTAAACTTTGCTTACGGTTAAGTTTTTCCAGTCTAAAATGTCTTTAAGTCTTGCTCTTAATAACTTCATATCAAAGAGTTCGCCAAGTCTTATACATTTTTTCATATATTTATCGCTATAAACCGGAGCAATACCACGACGAGTTGAACCGTATTTTTTGCCTGCTAATCTATCTTCTTCTAAACCGTCTAATAAAACGTGGTAAGGCATACAAATTACCGCCCTATCACTTAATTTAAGATTGTTTGGAGAAATTTTAATTCCCGCAGAAGTTAATCTACCCATTTCTTCAACTAAATGTTTAATATCTACTGCAACGCCGTTGCCGATAACGTTTACTACTTTATCACGCAATATACCCGAAGGCAATAAATTTAAAATAAACTTGCCTTTTTTATTTATTACCGTATGACCCGCATTGTTGCCACCTTGATATCTTACAACGACATCGTAATCGGCAGACAATAAGTCAACCATTCTGCCTTTTCCTTCATCTCCCCAGTTAATACCTGAAATTGCTGTTAGCATTTTATCCTCCGTTTTATGTTTTTATATATTTTATACTTTAATAATGCACTTAATTTAAGTTTTTGTCAACCCTATAAAGATTAGTTTTATTTATACCTAAACTGTGAACCCACCGTCAATAGTTATACATTGACCAGTTATAAAATCTGCTTTATCGCTTGCTAAATATAAAATTAAATTAGCAACGTCTTCGGGTTTGCCTAATTTTTTCAATGGAGTTCTATTTATCAAGTCATCCATTTCTTCTTTAGAAAATCTTGAATTCATAGGCGTATCAATAACGCCGGGACAGACTGTATTTACGCAAATATCAGAAGGAGCAACCTCTTTTGCGAGAGATTTTGCCAAACCGTTAAGCGCAAACTTGCTTGAAGAATAAGCCGTTTCCATACTTGCGCCCTTTTCTCCCCAAATAGAAGAAACGTAAATTATTTTGCCGTATTTTCTTTCAATCATTTTCTTTAAGCAAAGTTTAGATAAAATAAAATTAGCCCTTACGTTTATATTAAAAATATTATCCCACTCTGAATACTTTGTATCAGTTAAAAGTTTATATAAATCAACGCCTGCTATTCCAACAAAGCAATCTACGTGCCCAAAGTTTTTTTGAGTATAAGAAAAAAGATTTTCTATATCTTCCGTATTATTTAAGTCTGCTTTTACAGGAAAAAAATATCCGTTATACCCTAACTCGTTTAAGTCGTTTTGCAATTTAGAAACGGCAGAAAAGTTGTTGAAATAACTTCCAACAACAAAAAAACCTTCTTTTACAAATTTTATAACGGTGGCTTTTCCGATAGCACCGGAAGCACCTGTAATTAAAGCAACTTTCATAAACAAAAAAATATGCTCGCTAAATATGCGAGCATAAATTAAAATTAACCTTTAACTCTTTCCATGTATTCGCCTGTTCTTGTATCAACTCTGATGTATTCACCTTCGTTAACGAACATAGGAACTTGAATTTTAGCACCTGTTTCTAATTCTGCATCTTTCGTTGCGTTTGTAGCTGTGTTGCCCTTAACTGATGGGTCAGATTTAACAACTTGTAAAACTACAAAGTTTTCACATTCTACCGAGAAAGCTTCTCCCTTAAAGAATTTAACTTTAACCGGGTCGTTTTCTCTGATATATAATAATGCATCTTCAACTTGATCGTGATTTAATGGAATTAAGTTGAATTCTTGATCCATAAAGTAATAAAGTTCGCCATCATTATAAGAATATGTCATATTCTTAACTTCAATAGTAGCTTCAGTTAACTTTTCGGTTGGGTTCCATGTTCTTTCTAAAACCTTTCCGTCAATAACGTTCTTCATCTTCGTTCTAACGAAAGCTGCACCCTTACCCGGTTTAACGTGTTGGAAATCAACAATTGTCCATACTGAACCTTCGTATTCAAATGTTGAACCCTTTCTAAAATCGCCTGCTAACATAAATAATCTCCTTTTTTATAAATGTTTATTATATAATTTTTAATTTTTTATCGTCGTTAAATAATCTCTTAACTTTGCCGTTTTTTATAACGACAGTATCTTCAATCCTTACGCCAAACTCTCCGTCAATATAAACGCCTGGCTCTATTGTAAATACTTCGCCTTCGCTTATTTTACCTACCGCTTTTTTAGATAAAGTTGGCGCTTCGTGAATTTCTAACCCTACGCCGTGACCAAGAGAATGAGTGAAATACTCACCTAATTTCTTTTTTGCCAAATATTCTCTCGCAATATTATCGCAATCAGCTAAAAGCATATCGGGTTTTATTCCCTTTTCAGCCTTTAAGTTTGCTTTTAATACTGCATTATATACGTTTACTATCTTATCACTTGCCTTACCGTAAACACAAGTCCTTGTCATATCCGAACAGTAACCGTTTACCTTGCAACCGCAATCAATTAAGATTATATCGCCCTTTTTTAGTTTTGTATCCCCCGTTTCGTGATGCGGAACAGCGGAATTAGCACCAAATGCAACTATAGTTTCAAAAGACGTTGAAGTTGCACCAAGTTTTATCATTTTATCTTCTAAAATGCTTTTAAGTGCATTTTCAGTTATACCCTTTTTTACCTTTTTTATTGCATATTCATAGGCAATTTGAGTTATTTCACAAGCCTTTTTTATGCTTTTTAATTCAAAAGCATCTTTTATTCTTCTCGCTTTCTTTATTAAGTCCGTTCCATCTAAAAGATTAACTTGCAACTTTTTGTATTGATTAAACCCTGTAATAGTCGTATTATCGTAATCTATATAAAGATTAGTTATGCTTTGAGCTTTTAATTCTTGTTTAATAGAATCTAAACCGTTATAAAGTTTAAGCGTAAAAGGTGCTTTGATTTTATCTTTAACTCCGTAAAAATACCTTGCATCGGTAAAGTAAACGGGACTACTTGTTAAAAGTACAAAACCTTCACTTATATCGGCATTTGAAAAATAATTTCTGTTTATATTATCGCTGATAAGTACGCCGAAATGCCTTTTTATTGAAATATTTCTCATTACCTTTATTATTTTACCAAAAAAATAAATATAAGTCAATGTTTTACACTTTTTTTAAAAAAATTAAACCACACTTTTTAACAAAGTGTGGTTTAATGAAATATACTTATTTGTTAGATAATTATTTCTTAGATACTGAATCTTTTTTGTTTTTTAGATTTTATCTAATGAAAATAAACTTTTTTTACATTAAAAGCGGGAAGTTATTCCCGCTTTTAATATATTCATATCGTATAAAATAAATTACTTAAATTATATACCTTTTTTCATTTCTTCAACACTTTCTATAATTGCATTAGCCATATAAACTAATTGTTCATCCGTTAAGCCGTAAATAGGAAGGTGAGTAAATCTCTTATAGAATACTTCTTCGCATACAGGACAAGTTTTTGCAATCTTTTCCGGATCATATCCCATATCTTTAACAACTTGGAATCTATATAATGGACCAAAGTGTGGAATATTGGTTACGCCTTTCTTTTCTAACTTTGCCTTTAATACTTGAACGTCTCCACCACAAATCTTCGGGTCAATTTGTAATTGATACAAGTGGAAAGTAGGAACGTAATCTCTATTTCCCATACTTTGTGGAATAATTCCTTTGTGTCCCTTTAAGATATCGTTAACAATCTTAACTGCTCTCTTTCTTTCTGCAATAATTTGTTTAACTCTTTCAGTTTGAAGTCTTAATCCCAAAGCTTGAATTTCCGTCGTTGAATAGTTTGCTGCAACGAATTTCTTTTCCTTTCCTTCAATAGCAGTAACGTTATACAACCAGTTCTTTATAGGCTTTGTAAAATCTAAACCAAAGAATCTTGCTCTCTTTAATTCAGGTCCAAACTTCTTTATAGAAGTAGTTACGATACCACCTTCACCGAAAGAAGTGATATTTTTAACTTCGTGGAAACTGTACGAACCAAAGTCGCCGATAGTACCAACCATCTTGCCCTTATACTTTGCACCAAATGCGTGTGCAGCATCTTCTAATACTAAAATCTTATGCTTTTTAGCAATTTTCATGATAGGGTCCATATCTACAGGATATCCACCGATATGTACCGGAACTATCATCTTCGTTTTTGCCGTAATTTTCTTTTCTACGTCATTTGGATCCATATTTAACGTCTTTGGATCAACGTCGGCAAATACGAGTTTAGCACCGTGTGCCAAAGGATATGCCATTGTTGCGATAAACGTAATTGCTGGAACGATTACTTCGTCGCCCGGTTTGATATTTGCATACTTATATGCAATTTCAAATCCTGACGTACAGTTCATAACGAACGTAGCGTTATCTACCCCTAAAAACTTATTGACTGTATCTTCGGCTTTTTCTACTTCGCTACCTAATGAAAGCTTTCCCGGAGGGTTTGTAATCTTGTCAAGATCATTAAGGTTTTTACTGATTTTACCCATAATCTTGTCATACTTTTTACCTTCGCCTTTCATAAGGAATTTTACAACTTCCGTTGCGTCCTTTACATTGTAGTTTTCACCTACAGCCGGCCATGGAACTTTAGAAGCTCCCGTGTTGTACCTGAAATCTGTCGTTTGTTTCATAACATTTTCTCCTATTTTTAATTTTTTTATTTTTATTCTAATTTTAACTTTTGATTAAAATTCAGGGTCGTAATATTGTTTTATCTCTTCATAGTATATTTCTCTTACTGAAATATCTCTGATTTTTAATATCGTGCAATACGGTGAAAATCCTATATGTCCACCCTTTAACGGATTATTCGTATCAATAAACTCCGAAATCAACTCTCCATCTACCAACATAAACATGTGTCCGTCTATTGCACCGCAAGTAAGTTCTATTTCCTTACCTGCTTCGTAGTGATACGCACTCGTTAAGCATCTGAACGGTAAAGAACCGTCGTAAGCGTTTCTCTCTACGCCTGCTTTATTGTCGTACCAACCGTTTACTCCGTAAACGTAAGCGTCGCCTAAATCGTTAGTTTCGTTATTCCAGTCTGCACAAGATACTGCATTTAAATCTCTCGTTGCTGGGGAAACGGTACTAACCTTAAACGTTATCATAACGTTTTTATTAAAGTACTCTTTGGAATACAAAATACCGCCTTTGTTCCCGTCTTCTTTACCGATAAGGTATCCGTTTTCGTATTTCCATTCGCCGGCTTTTACTTCAAAATATTCCTTCCAGTCCTTTTCGTTCGGAACACAATGGAATATTTCTTTGCACTTATCAAGTTTTATTCTTTTCCCTATAAGTTTAATTTCGTCCATTATTTCATTAACTCCTTTTTGTCAAACTTAAACAAGCATATTTCTCTTCTACCGGAGTGATAAGAGTCAAACGATACTAAATTGCCTTCTAAATTAAATCTATTATGAAGGTCACATCTTATATCCGTCGTACATACAGGTTCAGAATATATCTTTAATATTTCCGTACTCTTTTTGCTTTCAAAATCGTATAAGAATATATGTCTATAATCTTCTTTGTCAGGATAACCGTCTCCGATAAAACAAGTTCTATCTGGCGAATAAATACAGTGAATATCGTCGTAGTTTACTAAATCGTCATTTAAATACGACCTTTCGCCCGTCTTGTCGTTCATAAAGTAAATGCCCCATTTCGGCAATCCCGAATAAATGATAATCTCTTCGTCATTTTTCCAGTGATAGTGCGAGTTTACTTCGTAATTAGTAAGATTTCTCATATTCTTACCGTCTCTATCGCAAGTAACCAAAATCGTTCCCCACTTCTTGCCTTCTTCGGGGAAGTTCCTTAAAAGAAACAAAAATCTACTTGCCGATGGGTTAAACGTTATATGATTTACTACGATTTTCATATCTGCAAAAGGCTTTTCAGGAAAAGTCTCTTTTAATTGCTTATAGTTTACTATAAGTTTTGCAGTATTCTTTTCAATATCTACTAAAAATATTCCGTCTTCTTCAGGTGCAAAAACGTCATAATACTTGTCCTTCGTATTGCAATAGCCATAGCCGGGTCTGAAATCGTAAACTCTCGGAAAGTTGATTGATAACCCCCACTTTCTATCAGCAGATACGTGAGCTAAAGGTTTGCAAATAATCTTTTCTGCCCCCGTCGTTATATTTTTTATGACCGAACAGTAATCGCCGTTTCTATAATCATTATATATTATACTATCGTCGTCGTACCATTGCAAGAGTGTTCCTTGTTGAAAGTTCCACGCTCTACTTTCGGTTATCTTATGAAAGGTCTTATCTTTTATCGTGATATATCCTATCTCTACTATGTCTTTTTCCGTTTGCATTCTTTCGCAAAAAGAAGTTCTGTGGGTTAAATGCCTTTCGGACTTTTTATCAAAAGGTTGTAAATCGTAATATCCGAAAAAATAGTTATAATTATCTTCCGGCGTTATTACTTCTACCGGAACTTTTGACGTGCATTTCATATTTTTAATCTCCTTATTTTATCTTAACTGTCGTTTTTCCATCTACCGAAACCGTATAAACGGTTTTACCACTTTCGTTTAACACGATTAAATCCGTTTGTCCGTTTCCGTTTAATACTACTTTGTTTTTGCTTACGCTAACTACGTCTATAAACTCGTTTGAAGTATAAACCGCTGTGTTGTTTTTAACGGTGATAACTCTTATGTTGCAACCTTCTATTCGTTCGTTAAACGTGTGATTTGCAATTCTGAAATCATACGTTGCATCACTGCAATCCCACCAGTTAATATTAAGCAAATAAAATACTTCGGTTTTATCACTACACTCATATTCGGTGAAACTTAAATATTTTGTATTTCTGATATATTTATTTGAATAGGTTGATGCAAGTTCTCTTAAATCACGTTCGTAGTCCTCTGCATAGTCAATAGGATATTTATCTTTATCGTAATAAACGACTTTTCCCGTTTCCGCATACTCTAACAATTTCTTTGTGTATGGACTATCTACTATTTCAGACTTGCCTTTTAACGCTTCTTCTCTATTAACCGTCGTGTAAAGGTGTGGTTTTGCAAGTACGAGTTTTCCACCGCCTTCAACGAATTCGCAAAGACGTTTAACTTGCGATTCGTCCGCCGTATTCCAGCCTGTAAAGAACAAGCACTTATATTTACTAAAATCGCCCGCATCAACAGGAATCATATCTATTACGCCGTAAGGAGTATTCGTGTACCAGCCGACTTGCTTATAGCCTATCGTATCTCTGTACATTCCTTTTCTTACTTCTAAAAGTTCTTTATCTTTTAGTGGCATATTTTTTGCGCCACCCCTACGAATATAATAGTAAATTGCGTTTATGTCGCTTTCCGGATAGAATACTTTTACCAAGTTCCAACTTTCTTCAGGTTTATCGTACTTCCACTTTGCCTGACCGAATACACAAGGCGATGAAAATCCTTCCATACCGTCGTATTTTCCGATAAGCATTGCAATATTTGCTTTTAATGTACCACGACGGTTGTGCGTTTGAATAAACTTGTTAAACGCCCTTTGTTCTTCTCTGTGGCGAATACAAGAATATGAGAAATTATTGAAATCTACAAACGGATTTTCTATTCTCCATAAACCTTCTTCGGTATTTATTTCGGAAACTCCGTGCATATAGCTTAAATACAAAGACAATTTATATCTTAAGAAGTGTTTTACCTCGTCCGTCGGAATGCTTGACCATTGTAATGCGAGGTGCGTGCCGAATATATTATGATTATAGGCATTAGAAGTACCTCTCATTGCGCCAAGCATAAGTTCGTGTGGACCGTACATACTTTCATATCCTATCCATTTATAACCTGCTTCAAAGAAGGTTCTAAACATTGTGGATACACCCGTATGACGTTTTGCTCCGTCCATACCCGTATAACCCAAGTTTACCTTTAAGTTTTCATAAGCTTCTTTAACGTCCTTTGCATTGTCAGGTGCATAGTAAATCTTTGGATTTCCTTTTTTGTCGTAAGCAGGGCTACGCTTTCCGTAAATGCCGTTGTGTTTCATTTTCCTTGAAAGCAAGTGATAATAAAACTCGTTAATTCTATCAACATCTTGATCCCAGTAAATATATGCTCCGTCACGCTCGTGCGTTTGTTGACCTAAATAATACGGCGACGCAATATCTTCGTCGTCAGGAGATGAGTTAAGTCCGTTTAACTCTCTGCCGTCGTGCATAAGTGAATAATAAATGCCGAGTGAGTTTAATAATTTTGTGGCGGTCTTCCAGAACTTCATGTTGATTTCGTTAGTTCCGCCCCAGTGATAAACGCATCTGAACGTCAATAAATCTCCAATATCGTTTCTTAAATACCACGCAAGATATTCGGCAAACTCTTCCATGCTTTGATTTACGTAAATAAAGTCGCCCGTACCGGTAATTATAAACTCTTGTTGCTTTTTAGATATACTACCTAAAATAATCTTCTTTTCTAATCCCGAATAAGATGCAGTGATAGGAATATTAAATCCTTCCTTTTTAGCCTTGAATTTTAATACGCCGTATTTTTTATCTGCCCTTTCAAAGCCTAAATAATCAAAGTATTCACTCTTTTTTACTTTTGGAACTCCGTCTTCTATATAAGCGAAAACGCCAAATTGCTTACCTACGAAAGCCTTTCCCTTTACACCTAAAAGTTCAAACGTTTTAGGTTTTGAGATAAGTTGCGCCTTCCTAAGCACGTAAGACTTAATGTTCTTTTCGTAATATTTAATTTCAAATTCATTATCTTTTTCTTTTAACGTGTTAGACGGAATATCAAAGTTTGCACCTGCAAATCTTTGAAGTCTATCCATATATCTTCCTTCAAAAATCTTTATTCCGTTAGCGTAAACCGTATATTTAGGACGCTCTACGGTAGAAAATCCTTCGCCTATCCAACGTGAATTTTCCAAATCATCCGGAAGATAATCAAAATCATAGCACAAGTTTTCGTTATTAGCAGTCTTTATCAATTTCGGTGCGTAGAGTTGGGCTTCACCCGTAAACTTTGTCGCATCAATTTTTATCATGATAAAATCTACGTCGTCTTTTAAGATAAATTCCGTTTCGTAATTAGTAAACTGCGTAGAGTTTTGTAAATCTATCGTAAAAATCTCGTCTGCTCTTTGATAGTAAAAACGAGTTTTAGGCTCGCCGTAATATATCTCCGCCGTCAACTTAAAATCGCCTTTGAGTCCACGAATTTTAGAACGAATACTCATCTTTATTCTATCGTGACTCTTAAATCCGTCCCTTAACATACAATAGCAAGTACGCTCTTTAACTTCATTTTCTTCGTTAAAGTTCAATATCTTGCCGTCTTTGGTTAAAGTTATAGAGTCGTCAAGTTTTCTGTAATACATAGGAAGAATTCTTTCAAATCTTCTTTGATACATAAAGTCAACTTCGCCGTCAAGTCTTAAACAATAGTTTTTAGTTCCGTCAAGTTTTTCAGGGAAATTGAGAACGATCGTTTCGCCTTTTTTGATTTTACATTCCTTTTCGGGAGTTTCCGCAAAAATATTATAAGTTTCAAAACTATCTCTAAAATATGCTTTATATTCGTAAAGGTCTGATTTTGAAATGCTTTCTAATATCAAACTTGCGGCAAAACTTGCAAATCCGTGGTCTAAACTGTTGATAGGAGTATCATATTCCCACATCGTACAAGTCGTATTAGCCATAGTCGTGAAATATTCTTCACACTCTTTTAATACAAGCGCATATTCTTTTGATTTTAACAAATATAAAAGCCTTAAATAATTTCCGATAAAAGCATTTGATTTATAAACCTTTGGATATACCTTTTTATCGTCACGATAATGACCAAACTTGGATACCATTACCTTTTTATAAGTATTAAACTTCTCGTCGTTTGCTATATCAAATAACAATGCGTAATATTGACAAGTTTCCGAAGTGTTATCGGTATTTATCAACTTACCTTCTTCGTTTTTAATTGCGTTGTCAACGAAGAATTCTCCGTTAAACGCCCTTTCGCCGATAGTAGTTTTTAATTTCTTTGCCTTTTTACCTAACTCTTCGTCTTTGTATAACTTACTTGCCGATAATAACATTTCGGAATATAACATATTCGTCGGGTAATTAACGCCTTCAATAAAGTCGTTAGCCTTAGACCATTCAACGAATACCCAACCTTCAAGTTTTTCAAGCAGTCCGTCTTCATTTTCAAATTTCTTGAAATATTCTATAATTCCGTAAACTCTTTTCTTTGCCTTTTTAATTAACGATAAGTCGCCGGTACGCAAATAGTAATCGTTAAGTTCAATAACGAACCACATTGCCCAGTTAGGAATAAACTTCCTTCCTAAAACGTTTGACGGATAACACATAGGAATCATTCCGTCGGGATAACCTTCAAACTCTTTTGGCAATAAATAATTTTCAAGGAAATTTCTTTCCACCTTATTATTGTTAAACAATGCCTTTTCGGATTTTCCCATAAAGAAACTATCACAAAGCCAGCCTGCCCTTTCTCTTCCCGGACAATCGGTAAAAATATCAACTGCGTTGTGTGCTAATCCGTTTTGACTTGCTTTAACGATATTTTCCAAGTTTTTGTTTTCACATTCAAAAACAAGCCTATCTACGTTCTTGTTTTCAATTTTTGTTATGTAAAGGTCGTTAACGACAACTTGACCGGACAAACAAACGACTTTCGCATACTTTAAGCAGTACGGTTCAAAAGAAGAAATATCGTATTCACCTTTTTTTAACGTGTACTTGATTATATCGCAACAAGTATTTCTGAAAAATTCTATATCGCATTGACCTTTTGAAAAGTCTGCATGCTCAGACCATAAAACGTACAAAACTGCGTCTTCTACTACGTTTACTTTTAAGCCTATAAAACCAACTTTTATTGCGTTAAAATCGTAAGCACTATAATCCTTGTCTTTTAACACCTTTTTGTTCTTAGCTGATTTTGTAAATACAAACTCACTTACCGTGTCGCTTACAAAATCTTGTATTTCCGATTTTGGAAAGCAAACGTTAAGATTAGGATTATTTTCCATTTGCCATTCTTCATACCACTTTTGAGCATCTTTATTAATGGAAATTTTACCGCTTTCTATAAGCGTGCTTTTTGCTTTGCCATAACTTAAATAATCAACGCCCCTTTCTAATACCTTTGGCATAGGAACGGTTTTTGTTTTTAATATAGGAAACATACCATTGCCGAGATAAAATTCCTTTCTATCTCTTTCCATGACGTATTGTTCGTTAAATGCACCACGTTGATAAGAATATTTTTGAGTTTTTCTTACGGTGTCTTTGGCTTCATAACAAATAAAGTCGTTGCTATCTAAAACGATTGCTCCGTCTTTATATGCGTTCATGGCAAATAACGGACTTGCCGATTCAACGCCGTGTGCGTTGGAATTATAACAAACTACTTCTACGGTTATTACGAAATCTTTTTTGTCCGAAACATCATAAACATCTTTTCTTACGTAGCCCTTTGCAGTTTTTGCAGGACCGTATCCTAACAGTTCGCCGTCAATGTAAATATGATAAAAATCCAAGGCGCATATTTCAAGCCTATCTGCCTTTTGACATTTTGCTTGAAAAAACACTTTGGAATTCATTTCGTTTATTTTGTTTTTTGCCCATATTCCCTTCATAAAAACCTTCCTGTAATTGCCGACAATTTTTTTCAAAAACTCGTCCATTATTCTATATATAATAATATAACTCATTTTAAAAGCAAAGTCAATACGAGTTTAAGCATTTTTATTACATTTTCTTAACTTTTTTAGAGCAAAACCTTGACTATTTTAATATTATTTACTTGACTTAAAGTTTTTGAAATAGTAAAATTAAGTAAAATTTATTTTTTTACGAGGTTATTATGGCTGAAGAAAGAAAAGTCACAATGGAAAAAATTGTTAATCTTTGCAAGGGCAGAGGTTATTTATTCCCAGGTAGCGAAATCTACGGTGGTCTTGCTAACTCCTGGGATTACGGTCCACTCGGTGTTGAATTTAAAAACAACGTCAAAAAAGCATGGTGGAAAAAATTCGTTCAAGAATCTCCTTATAACGTTGGATTAGACAGCGCTATTATTATGAACCCTGAAACTTGGGTTGCATCGGGACACGTCGGCGGATTTTCAGACCCGCTTATGGATTGCAAACAATGCAAAACTCGTCATAGAGCTGATAAACTTATTGAAGATTACGCCTTCCAAAACGGCACAAACGACAATCCTGCCGGTTGGACCTTTGAAGAAATGGCTAAATTCATTAAAGAAAAAGGAATCGCTTGTCCTGATTGCGGTGGCAAAGAGTTTACCGAAATTAAAAAATTCAACCTTATGTTTAAGACGTTTATAGGCGTTACCGAAGATTCTACTTCTACCGCTTATCTCCGCCCTGAAACGGCACAAGGAATTTTCGTAAACTTCCAAAACGTACAACGTTCTACAAGAAGAAAATTACCGTTTGGTATCGGTCAAATAGGTAAATCTTTCAGAAACGAAATCACACCTGGTAATTTTATTTTCAGAATCCGTGAATTTGAACAAATGGAATTAGAATTCTTCTGTAAACCCGGAACCGATTTAGAGTGGTTTAAGTACTGGAAAGAATATTGCCACAAGTTCTTACTTGATCTCGGTATGCACGACGATAGATTAAGACTTCGTGACCACGATAAAGAAGAATTATGCTTTTACTCTAAAGCTACGACGGACTTTGAATATTTATTCCCATTTGGTTGGGGCGAACTTTGGGGCGTTGCAGACAGAACCGATTACGATTTAACTCAACATCAAAATCATTCCGGAAAAGATATGTCTTACTTTGATCAAGAAACGAACGAACATTACGTTCCTTACGTTATTGAACCGTCGCTCGGTGCAGACAGAGTTGCTCTTGCTTTCCTTGCAGACGCTTACGACGAAGAAGAAGTCGGCGAAAACGATACGAGAGTCGTTTTAAGACTTCACCCATTCCTTGCTCCTTATAAAGCAGCAATTTTACCTTTGTCTAAAAAATTATCCGAAGGTGCTACTAAAATATATACTGACCTTGCTAAATACTTCCCTGTTGAATATGACGAATCAGGCTCTATAGGTAAACGTTATCGCCGTCAAGACGAAATAGGTACACCTTTCTGCATCACCTACGACTTTGACTCCGAAACAGACGGAAAAGTTACGGTAAGAGATAGAGATTCAATGCAACAAGTAAGACTTTCTATTGAAGAATTGAAAAATTATATTGAAGAAAAAATTAAGTTTTAATTTGTTTGTTTAACTAAAAAGCGAAGTGAATTCACTTCGCTTTTTTATTTTAATTTGAATTTTTAGTATTTATTGAAATAATCCCCGAAATAACTCCTATTAAAAGGCAAAAAATCATGTCAATAAAAAATCCTTTATCAAAACCGTTTTGACCGAAAATAAGAAATATTAAATAAATTAAAACGTTGAAACCTATTCCCGATATTGCACCTTTTATTATCCCTTTTTCACCTTTAAGCGAAAAAAAACAACCTATAAATACAGAAATGATTTTTATAAACTGATTTACTATATTTACCGTTATACTGCTCATTTTCGTCATTTTTACTATAAACGCAAAAACACATATCATACTAAGCGATATGCAAATTGATAGCAATATACTCTTTACGGTTTGACCTATTAAATCATTTTTTAACATAAAAAACTCCACATACTTTTTTATAAAAATATGCGGAGTGCTTCTATTTTATGATTAAAATTATTCAGCCTTTGGTTCTTCTTTTACTTCTTCTTTAACTTCGGCTTTAACTTCTTCTTTTACCTCAGCCTTTACTTCTTCAACAGGTTGTTCTTTTATCTCTTCTTTCTTTTCTTCAGGCTTTGCTTCTTCTTTTGGTGCTACAACTGCATTGCCTTGAGCGGGAGCTGTTTGATAAATTGCACCTTTGTCAAATTTGATAAAGCACTTCTTTCCTTCTTTACCTGTTTCTAAAACAAAAGTGTTTTCATTATCGTTAATTTCTGCTACGAATCCACAAATACCACCGATAGTTTTTACCCTATCGCCTATCTTTAAGGAATTAACTTTTTCTTGTGCTTCCTTTTGTTTTTTCTTGTTTGAAATTGATGAAAAAACAAACATACCGACAATTAAAACAAGCATTATGATTAAAAGTGGTAGTCCGCTTGATGCTAATAATAAAATATTCATTTTCTTTCTCCTTTATTTTTATCTCGTTTATTGTAAATTATTTTTGCAAAATAATCAAGTAATTTTTTATTATTTTACCCATTTTTTTAATATCTCTTGTAAGTATTTCCCGTTTTTTTGTAAAATTCTTCTCTAAACTCCGAAAAATAATCGCCTTTTATTGCTTCTCTTATATCTTTCATAAGCTTATTTAAGTAGGTGATATTATGCAAACTTATCATCATACCACCCATCATTTCACCGGCATTTATCATGTGACGCAAATACGCTTTCGTATAATTTTTACAAGCATAACAATCACATTCGCTATCAAGAGTTGTAAAATCTTCTTTATAACAACCGTTTCTTACTACTACTTTTCCGTTTGAAGTGAGTGCCGTTCCGTTTCTTCCCACTCTCGTTGCCAAAACGCAATCAAACATATCTATACCACGGAATACCCCTTCAACTAAGCAATCTGGACTACCTACGCCCATCAAGTATCTCGGAACGTTTGTAGGATACAAAGGTAAAAGCGAATCCATAACGTCGTACATAACTTCTTTTGGTTCTCCAACCGAAAGTCCACCTATTCCTACTCCGTATTTAATATACGGCAAAGTCGCTTTTAAGCTTTCCGCACGTAAATCCTCAAACACGTTTCCCTGTACTATAGGAAATAGTGCTTGATTATCGTTTTTATGATAAGTATAACAACGGTCAAGCCATTTTAACGTTCTTTCCATCGCCCTTTTACTTTCGTTATAGTCTGCTCCGTAAGGACTGCACTGGTCAAACGCCATTATAATATCAGCACCCAAATTGTTTTCAATACTCATTGCCTTTTCAGGTGTAAACATGTGGGCGCTTCCATCAATATGCGAATTAAAAACAACGCCTTCGTCTGTAATCTTGTTTAATTTTGCAAGCGAAAAAACTTGGAATCCACCACTATCCGTCAAGATAGGTTTATTCCAGTTCATAAACTTGTGAAGACCACCGGCATTTTTTACGATTTCGTCTCCCGGTCTCATATAAAGATGGTAAGTGTTTGAGAGAATTATTTGCGTTTGCGCTTCTAACAAATCTCTCGGCATAACACCTTTAACGGTTGCTTGCGTGCCGACAGGCATATAAGTAGGAGTTTCAACATCTCCGTGTGGAGTGTGCAAAATACCTACCCTTGCACCCGTTTTACTATCTTGTTTTATCAGTTCGTAATAAAATTTATCCATTTTTTGTTTTTACCTTAATACTGTATGTAAGCATTTACAGTAAACGCAGTATTGCGAAGTTTCAGTTAAATGTGTTTTTTGAAGAAACGAGCAAGACAAGGCTTAAAAAAGCGAAAGGTTGAAATTGACCTTTCGGTCATTGAAATCTTGAGCCTTTACAGTAAACGCAGTATTGCGAAGTTTATTCAATAAACATAGCGTCGCCAAAAGAAAAAAACCTATACTTTTCTTTTACGGCAGTGTTGTATAATTCTAATATTTTTTCTCTGCCTGTTAAAGATGCTACGAGCATAACTAAAGTTGACTTTGGAAGATGAAAGTTTGTAATTAAAGCATCTACGCACTTAAACTTATAAGGCGGATAAATGAATATTTCTGTATTTGCCTTTATAGGTTTAACAAATCCGTTTTCATCAGAGGCACTTTCAAGCGTTCTTACACTTGTTGTTCCGACCGCAATTATTCTTCTGCCTTCTCTTTTTGCCTTGTTTATTTTTTCGGCGTTTTCTTCATCTATTTCATAGTATTCACTATGCATGTGGTGTTCTAATATATTCTCTGTTTTTACAGGTCTAAACGTACCTAAACCGACGTGCAAAAGTACGTCTGCAATTTCCACGCCCATATCCTTTAGCTTTTTTTTCTTTTTTTCTATTGTCACTATCCTTTATTTCTTCTAAAAGGTTTTGCGTAAAGTGAAGCCCCGCCGTCGGTGCCGCCGCGCTACCATCGGTCTTTGCATAAACAGTTTGATAACGATTTTGATCTTTTAACTTTTCCTTTATATACGGTGGAAGTGGCATTTCGCCGACCTTTGATAAAACGTCTTCAAAAACGCCGTCATAGTAAAATCTTACTCTTCTACTTCCCGATTCTTCAATATTTCCGATAATTTCAACTTTTAACTGCTCGGAAATAGTAAGCATCGTGCCTATCCTTGCCTTTTTGCCCGGTTTTACTAAAACTTCCCACTCGTTTAAGTTAAATCTTTTAAGCAATAAAACTTCTACCTTTCCACCGTGAGAAGTATAGCCGAACATTCTTGCAGGCAATACTTTCGTGTTGTTTCTTACGAGTAAATCACCTTTTTTTAGAAACTTCTTTATATCGTAAAATCTTTCGTGAAATACTTGGTCTTTCTCTCTGTCATAAACTAATAATCTACTTGAATCTCTTGGCTCTACCGGTGTTTGCGCAATCAATTCTTCGGGTAGATAGTAATCAAAATCACTTGTTTTCATCATCTATTACACTGAACGCCGAAAGTTGTTCTAACTTGCTTTCGGGAACTTTTAGTCCTATATGTTCATATCCTTTCTTTAATAATATTCTGCCCCTTGGACTCCTTGCAATAAATCCTAATTGCAATAAATAAGGTTCGTAAACTTCTTCAATAGTGCCTGCATCTTCGTTAATTGTCGCCGCTACCGTTTCTAATCCACAAGGTCCGCCGTTAAACTTTTCCGCCATGCTTTTTAACAGTTTAATGTC
>JAKSOS010000079.1 GCA_024405475.1 Clostridia bacterium | reverse complement strand
CTAGAAAATGAATTATTAAACCCGCAGGAATTAAACGACGCTATAGAGCTTTTCAAAACGAATAATTACGGCGTTGCTTACAGTTACGACGAAACCCCAATAAATGGCCACGAATACGGCGAATATAAAACCAGCATAGACGCCAACGGGGAAACCGCTTATATATGGATCCATAGGGAACGCCACCCCGCAGGAATCAATAAAGATTATTTTGTATGTTATTTCCATTTTGAAGATTAAGGGGGAATCGTAATTATGGAACAATGCGAATATATGGACGAATGCAGGAACGCGGGAAATGATCTTAAATGTAGCAAATGCGAACGCAACCCCGCCAATTTTGAAAAGCTGGAACGGGACGACCAAACGCCCGTTATATATCCTAATCCGAGAAAATTCTATATTTTTCGGGATAATTACGACCCGCAATAAAACACACTAAAAGCAACAAAAAGGAATAAAACGAAATGAAAAAAGGGTATTTATTTTATAATGAATCTTGCGACCGTTACGGAATCAAAACGGCCGACACAAACGAAATAATAAACGACGGTTTACATTGCGGGGAATGTTTACAAATATATGATCCTGCAAAAGAAGAATACATAAACGACCGTATAGAATACGATCACGACGGCGGGCAATGGTATTTAGTGTATTCCCGCAAAGCTGGAAACCTGCAAAACATTATTTGTAAAATAGATTAAATTGAATAACACCACAAAAAGGATTATATTTTTAGTATAGTTTTTTTGTACGGGACGCCCTGCATTTTGCTTACAAAAGCATTTTCGGGGCGTCTTTTTTTATTACATAAACACATATAAAAACATCCTGCACCAGCTTAAAACCTGCAGGCATTCACCATATAAAACCCAAGAAAAACGCGTATAAACGCCCCATTTTTCGCGGGTAGTGATTTTATACTACCTGCATAAAAAGACCCCTTAAAAACGGCCATTTTAAGCGAGTTTTTATTTACGTAATATTTACGGCAAAATTACATAATATTTCCGTAATAATACCGTAGTTTATCCGTATTATTGCCGTATACATACGCAATTTTTACGGATTTTTTCCGTATTTTGTATTTACATAAAAACAAGACGGATTTATAATGTAATAACAAAAACTATAAAAAGGACGTACAAAGAAACTATGAAAACTTACATTTTCAAACTTCAAAAAGGCGGAACGGGGGCAACTTCCATAGGCTTAACCGTTGCCGTCGAGCTTGCAAAAGCAGGACACAAAACATTATTTATTGACGCCGACCCACAAGGCAACGCCACGACGTGGCTTAACTTCAACGCCATTAAATATGAGTTATCCGACATCCTGCAGGGAAACGCGAAACCCAGCGACGCAATTTTAAGCACATCACAAGAAAACTTATTTGTAATTCCGACCGCTGGAATTGACGGGGAATTATCAAAGGTAAAGGACGTTGTAACGAATGACGAGCCGTTTATAATGGCCGATATTTGCGACGGCCTGCAAAGTGATTATGAATATTGTTTAATTGATCTATCCCCGAGTTATGGCAATTTTGAACGATCTTGTTATTTAGCAAGCGACGAAATATTACCCGTCTTATTATTGGACGATTTTAGCATAGACGGATTAAAAATATTTTCTAATCACCTGCAGGAAACTAAAAAGAAATGGCGCATAGGAAACGACAAAATGCAATTCCATAACATTGTATTAAACAAAATGAACAAGACAAAAAGCGTTTCCAAACTTGTATTAAAGAATTTTGAATCAAAGTACACACAAGAAAACTTATTTGTAATCCCGCAGGATCCTAATTTTGAAAAGGCGCAATTATTACGCGCCTTTATTCAAGACGTAGACGGAACAAAAGCCGAAACCCTGCAGGAAATTAAACGACTTGCAGGCACATTATAAGGGGGTATTTTATGGAAATGGAAACATTAAGCGAATTGCAGGACTACGCATTATTAAACAAGGGACTAAGCTTATTAAATGATATTTATATAAGCAACAAAAACGGGAATACAACCCCATTAAACGACGATCAAATACAAGAAATTGAATATTTTATACAAAAATATCAATTAAAAATTGCAACGAAATTGCAGGCAAATACGGAAAAATTATTATAAAAGGGGACTTATACAAAAATGGCCATAGGACAAGTAACACGTAAAATCAAATCAAGCGACATTGAAAACGCATTAAGTGAATCATTGGACGAATCACCAGCAACACCAACACCAGCGGGGAAACCTGCAGGCAAGGAAGAAAAAATAAAGATAACTTTTTTTGTAAATAAAAGCACAAAAGAAAAATTAAAAGCTTATACCGACGCCCACGATATGACACTAACCGCCGGAATTAAAATGGCAATACGGGAAATGCTGGAAAACAATTAAGGCAAATAACGTTATTTATAATGTGTATTGCGCCCTTGTACAAAGAAACTATGATTTATAATTACGACGATTTATTAAACCGTTACGCAAATATTACAATAGACGGCAAGGAAACACCCGAAACCGCCTTTAATATATTGCAGGATCAAACAACCCCCGAATTACTCACACGCTTAAAGGCCGACGCCCTGCAACACGAAAAAGACGCCTTAAACGGAATGATCAAGACTTTTCACGATCTAACCGCAAAAGGCCACGACGGGGAAACACTTCTAACAAATTGGAAACGCAATACACCCGCCTATTTATACGGGGCATTATTGCAGGCCTTAAAGCCTGCATATAATGACACGCCCCGAACATCCAGCGGGGACGCCCTGCAGGATTATGTAATAAAAAATATAGGTTTATATCCTTGCACCCAAAACGCCCGCCCATTATGTAAGATTTACGACGAATCAAAAAACATAATAGACGCAAACAAAATAAAGGACGTTGAAACCCTGCAAAGCTGGAAAAATAAAAACGTTTCTTTATTTGCTTTTTATCCTGCACACAATAATTTTATTGTATTGGATTTAGACAATAGCGACGAACACGCCAACACTACAAACGGGATTAAAAACTTTTTAGATCTTATTGCAGGCGTTGAAATGGCCGACCAATACAAGAATTATTTTAAGGACTTCCCGCGTAATTTCCCTTGTTATGTAGAAACCCCACACAATGGAATACACCTTTATTTTAAGGCGTCTTATATTCCGAATAATTGGACGCCAAACAAAGGCGACTTAAACGCGTTGAATATTGAAATAAAATACAATAATCAAGTAACGGCGGGGGGAAGTATACGCGACGGGAAACAATATATTTTACGGGGCAACCTAGACGACGCGCCACGAATGAATATTGCAATTATTGATTTACTAACAAAGGGACGCCCGCAACCTATTAAAAAGCCTGCAGGATCATATAAACCAAAGGACGGGGAACTATGGAACGCAACCCCCGACGGAATAATAAGCAAGGCGCAAGAATTATATTTTAATGACACGCCCCATTATTTCGTAATGAAAACGGCCGTATTATTCAAAAAAGCAGGATTTACAAAAGAGCTTGCAACGGAATACATAACACAAACGCCCCAGCATATAGGACGAAAAAACAAGGCCGATACACTAACGGCAATAACTAGCGTATTTTAAGGACGGTATAAAATGGATTTGAAAAACGGATTAAACAACGAAAACGACAAAGCACTAAACCACAAAGAAAGCTTATTTACATTTATTGAAAACGAAAAACGCAACGCCCCGAACAAAAACGTTATTGATCTTGTAAAGGAATACGAATTTGAAAACGGGGAAATAGAAAACCCTGCAGGAATCTATAAAGACCTTGCAAGAATATACCCAAGTGAAAAAACCGCCTTATTAAAAAAATCGGCATTATGTAATAAATACATTGTAAGAAACACCGATTTTTTCTTACATAACATCATAAACGAAAACGAAAACGATAATTATAAATGTACAATTTTCCCGCCTGCAGGAAACAAAACATTAAATTTCCCTTGCGGGACATTATCCTATTTAGGGGCAAGAACATCCCGCGGGAAAACTACCGCAATGATAAGTATTATTGTAGACGCCCTGCACCAAAATAAAGGCGTTGCAATTATTACGAATGAAGAAAGCACCGACGAAATACAATTAAGACTTATTACGGCCTTAA
>JAKSOS010000078.1 GCA_024405475.1 Clostridia bacterium | reverse complement strand
CAGGAAAAAGGGCTTTAGGTGGAAAAACCGAAAAGTTTTTAGGGAAAAATAAGAGTCAAACGTTTGACCATAAGATGAAAAAACTCACAGTTATTAGTGGTGTTATCTTTGCAGTTTTATGTATCGTATTTGCGGTAATTGCTCTTATTGCTTCTAAATAATTTTAATTTGTTTATTTACGGCGGTTCTTAATGAACCGCCTTTTGTTTTATGAAAAGAGAGATTGTTCAAGGGAAGATTCAGGGGAATGCAAGAGGTTATGCGTTTTTAATTCTCGGCGAAGAAAAAGAAGACTATTTTATTCCGCATAGTGATTTAAAAGGTGCTATGCATGGGGATACTGTGTTAGTCGAAACTACCGACGGCGTTGGCGTAAGAACAACGGCAAGGGTGTTAAAAATTTTAGAACGTGGTATAACTCAAATAGTCGGCACTTATTTTACGTGTAAAAGCGGTGGATTTGTCAGCCCTGATGATTCAAAGTATTTTAATGACATATTTATACCTTTTGGAAAGGGTTTAAGGGCGAAAGCAGGCGACAAAGTCGCTTGTAAAATTTTATCGTACCCAAAAAATAAAAAGCCCGAAGGTATTGTCTGTAAAATATTTGGTAGGCAATTTAATAAAAATGCTGAAATTGAATCAATTTTATATAGTTATAAATTACCACAAAAATTTCCTAAAACGGTTATTGACGAAGTTTGTGATTTTAGTGATAATTTAACTAAAAAAGAAATAGAAAACAGGAAAGATTTAAGAGATATAACGACTTTTACTATTGACGGTGAAGATGCAAGAGATTTTGACGACGCAGTTTCAATAGAGAAGAAAAAAGATAAGTACGTTTTAGGCGTTCATATCGCCGACGTCACTCATTATGTTAAACCGTTTGGGGAAATAGATAAAGAAGCATTTAACAGGGCAACAAGCGTTTATTTCCCAGAAAAAGTTATTCCTATGCTACCTGAAAGGCTTTGCAACGATCTTTGTTCATTAAAAGAAGGGGTGGATAGATTAACACTTTCTTGCATAATGACGATAGATAAAAACGGAAAGGTGGTTAATAGCGAAATAACACCTTCAATCATTAGAAGTTCAAAAAGATTTACCTATACAACTGTTCAACGCATTTTAGATAACGATAAAAAGGCGTTAAAAGAGAATTCAAAGTTTGTTAAAGATATATTTTTAATGGAAGAACTATCTGATATTTTATTCAATAGAAGATTAGATAGAGGCAGTATTGATTTAGACGTTAAAGAAAGTGCTATTGCAGTTTCAAATGACAAAATAATCGTTAAAAAAGCGGAAAAGGATAAGGCACACGCTTTAATTGAGGAGTTTATGATTTCTGCAAACTGTGCTGTTGCAGAATACGTTTTCTACCTTAATTTACCGTTTATATATCGTATTCACGGCAAACCTACCGAAGAAAGATTAGAAAAATTCTATTTATTTATGCAAGGTTTGGGTGTAAATGTCAAAAGAAATAAACAAGAAGTTTTTCCTAAAGATTTTCAACTGATATTGAAAAACGCCGAAAATACACCTTATGTTTCAATAATAAACAGGGTGATGCTTCGCACAATGCAAAAGGCTAAGTATAGCCCTAACGATATAGGTCATTTCGGATTGGGGAAAAGCCATTATTGTCATTTTACTTCGCCTATAAGAAGATATCCGGATTTGGTTGTCCATAGAATTTTAAAGGATTTAATTAAAAACGGAAGCGATAAATTAGAAGAAAAATACGGAGATTACGTTTTAAATGCTTCAAACAAGTCTTCCGAGATGGAAAAACAGGCTGAAGATGCCGAAAGGGCGGTAGATGAGTTTTATAAAATTATGTATATCAGCGAATATGTGGGAGAAGAATTTGAAGGCGTTATCAGTGGCGTTACTTCGTTTGGAATATTTGTTGAACTTGAAAACGGTATAGAAGGAATTGTGAAACTTGAAAACCTTGCAGGTAGTAAATATAAGTTTGATGAACAAAACTACGTTTTATCAAACAGTAGAAACAGTTATAAGTTAGGTCAAAGTGCAAAAATTGTCGTTTTGGGTGTTAATATTGCTGAGAGAAGGGCAGAATTTGTGTTAATAGAAGATAATAAAGGGTTTACAAAAAGATAAAAAAATTGTAAAATATAAATATGGAAGAAAAAATAGTATGCACAAATCGTGTTGCAACGCACGAATATTTTATCCTTGAAAAAATAGAAGCAGGTATGGTTCTGGATGGGGGAGAAGTTAAGTCTTTAAGAGCAGGAAATTGTAATCTTAAAGACAGTTTTTGTGTACTAAGCGACGGCGAAATATTTATAAAAAATATGCATATCGCTTTATATGATAAATCGGGTGCATTTAACGTAAGAGATGCTAAAAGAGACAGAAAATTGCTTTTACATAAAGATGAGATAATAAGATTGCAATCAAAAGTAAATCAAAAGGGGTTGACTGTTGTTCCGTTAAGAATATATTTTAAGCAAGCATTGTTAAAAATGGAATTAGGGCTTTGTCAAGGTAAACATACTTATGACAAAAAGAAATCTCTTATGGAGAAAGATATAAAAAGAGATATGGAAAGAACTTTAAAAATTAGATAATGGGGGTGTTATAGATTCGATTGGACGATTGAAGTAGAATATAAGCATACCGAAGGCTCGGCTTCGTAAAAACGGAACATTAAATTTAAATGCTAATAACAATCAAAATTTAGCATACGCTGCTTAATTTAAGCGTACGCTCTATCGTATTTTTCCTGTCGGATGCGAATAGGGTGTGTAATTAGACGGGGAACGGCTATATGGTTTTGACAGCGATTATATAGCGGAATTTAGTTGTTATGGATTGAATATAGGTAGCCGATAATCGTGTTCAATCCGAGAACAAGTATCGGATAAGTATGTAGAAGGTTTTACGGATACGCCTAAGACCGGAGTGCAAGTCTCCGCATCTCCACCATAAAAAAAGACACCTTTTGGGGTGTCTTTTTTATTTACAAAAAAAATAAAAAACGCTAAACTTATTGATTTATTATAATAATTTTGTTATACTTAAAATACATAAAAAAGGAGATATAAATGGAAAATACAATCAAGAAATCAACTGTTAATTTTAAGTTAATAAATTTTTTAATGCTTGTAGTTGCGGGTATAGTTAATTCCTTTGGTGTCGTATTGTTTTTATTTCCTGTAAAATTATACGATAGCGGTATATCAGGTTTATCAATGCTACTTGATCAAGTAACCTCTAAAGCGTGGTCATTATCGTTGTTTTTAATTTTAATAAATGCGCCTATATTTGCTTTCGTTTATTCACTTTTTGCTATTTCAATTTACTCGTTATCATCGTATTTAATTATGTACGTTTTACCTATTGACGTTTCTTTTGTATCTCCACTTGCCGAACAAGATTTATTTTTATGTGCAATATTCGGCGGTATGATATCCGGAATAGGTAGTGGTTTAACGATAAAGTACGGTGGGGCTATGGATGGAATTGACGTTTTGTCTGTAACTTTTGCAAAGAGAATAGGGCTTTCTATTGGTACATTTGTTTTGATTTTTAATATAATTTTATATATCATTTGCGGTGTGGTTATAGACAGTTGGATTTTGCCGTTATATTCTATTATTACTTATTTTGTAGGTTCAAAGACCGTTGATTTTATCGTTGACGGATTTAATCGCTCAAAGTGTGCTATGATTATAACGAATAAGCCGTCTGAAATCGTTGAAGAATTATCAAAACATTTTTCTAATTCAGGTACGGTTGTAAATGCTTACGGTGGATATAGTAAAGATAAAAAGAATATTATTTTCTTTGTATTAAATCATTTTCAAGTTAATAAATTAAAAACAATCGTAAAGGGAATTGACCCATTAGCATATATATCAATGCAAGACGTTTCAGATGTTGTAAAAACAAGTAATTTGGCAAAATAAAAAATAAAAAGTTTAATAAAAGTATTGAAAAAATATATATGAGTGGTATAATAAAAAGGTAAGAAATTTACTTACATAGGAGCAAAATATGAACGAAAAAATTGTAATAAAAAACGGCGATATCGTTGCCACGATAGAAACACTTGGCGCACAATTAAGAAGCCTTAAAAAAGGTGATAAAGAGTATATTTGGTGTGGCGATCCTGCATTTTGGAAGGACAGTTGTCCTGTACTTTTCCCGGTAGCAGGCGGATTAAAAGAAGATAAGTATATTTTAGACGGAAAGGAATACTATCAAAGAAAACATGGATTTGCTAAAAAGCAAGAATTTTCCGTTTTTGATAAAAAGGAAAGTGTTCAAAAATTTGAGGAATGGGTTTCCAAATTGTTTCAATCAAAAAGTTCTTTGATGTTCACTGAAAATCTTTTTCCAATTGTGAATGACGCTTGGCATC
>JAKSOS010000077.1 GCA_024405475.1 Clostridia bacterium | reverse complement strand
ACGGCGCAGATTATTATAATGTGGATTTGGATATAGGTTTGTTAGAAAATCTTGAATTCCAAACTTCGCTTGTAAAAAAGCTTTTAGAAAATAATTGCGAAAGTGCAGAAGAAATAATTAAAAAATTCGTTCCGACTTTTAAGAGCAAAGAAGAATATTTCGCCTTTTTAGATTCGGTTGGTAAAAAGAGAGATATGGTAATTTATAACGAAGACGGAACGGCAAAAATAAATAATTAAAAAACAGTTGTCTTTTATAAAAATAGTTGTATAATGAAGTTATAAAACTTAAAGAAGAAATTTATGTTAGTTAAAGATTTTATTAAAGAAGACGAACAGCTGTTTTGTAAACTTTGTAAAGAATTTTATTCTTCTGGCTCAACGATTAGAGAATATAACGAAGAAATTGCTAAAAAAACCTTTGAAAGAGTACTTGACCATCACGAAAACTTGTTTGGATATTTCATAATAAGGCGTGATAGCGAAGAAGTAATAGGTTATGCACTTGTTACGTCATACTGGTGTAACGAAGAAGGCGGTACGGTTTTAATTCTAGACGAATTTTATATTTGCCCTGACGATAGACATAAAGGATATGCTTCTGCATTTATGGAGTGGCTTCAAGAAGAATATAAAGACAAAGCCGTTTCAATGACGCTTGAAGTTTTAACTTCAAACTTAAATGCACAAAATCTTTACAAAAAAGAAGGATTTATTCCCGACGGATTTTTAACGATGACAAAAGAAATAAAAAGATAAAAAAATAAAAAGCACTTACTTTTTCAGTAAGTGCTTTTTTATTATAAAGTTTTACATTGAAAACGGTGGTTTGCCGACACGGTGTAATTGAATTTCGTCTATCACGGCGTTTGTCCTATTCGCTAATAAAAAGGCGACTGTGTTTGCAATGTCTTCCGGCATTATCATATCGTCTCCCGTTAAATCGGGGCGAGTTTTCTTTATCATATCGGTATATACTCCACCTGGGCTTACCGTAAACACTCTCACGTTTTCTTTATAAAGTTCTCTCGCTAACGATTGACTGAATCCTATAACTGCGTGTTTTGCCATTGAATACGCACTTTGAAGTTCGTATCCTATATGACCTACCGAAGATGAGATATTTACTATCGTTGCGTAGTTAGATTTTTTTATTGTAGGCAACAATTTTTGAGTTAAAAAGAAAGGTGCTTTAACGTCTAAATTCATAATGTCGTCGTATAATTTTTCGGTTACTTCGCTGAAAGCACAACTCGTGCCTATTCCCGCATTGTTAATTAAAATTTCAACTTTGTTAAACACTTCTAAAACTTTTTTTATTCCGTTATCTACCGTTAAACTATCTGTTATATCGCCTGCCACGGATAACGTTTTTACTCCGAATTTTTTAATTTCATTTTCGGCACTTATTAGTTTATCTTTATTTCTTCCGCCGAACAAAATTATATTTGCACCATTTTCGGCAAGTTTTTTCGCTATGGCATTTCCTATGCCCGAACTTGCTCCCGTTATTAAAATTACTTTGTCTTTAATATTGTTTTCCATTTTAATCAAAATATCCTTTGTATTGTATTTGAATTTTATCGTCCTTAAATAAATGATTATATAAATCTATAAAATAATCGTCAGTCATACTTGCGATATAATCAACGACTATGTCTTCCGGCATCATCTTTTCATATTCGTACTTTCTTGAATAGTGCTGACTATTTACGTAATCTATATGATGAGTGAATATAGGTGAGTCTTTTTTATTATTTTTTAAGTCTTCTAAAAGTTTATCAAACAATCTACTCATCATAGGGAATAAGATTTTTTCCGTTTGATTTTTTGTTTTATTATTGTAATATATTTTTTGATAGTTTTGTCTTTTTGCTTCTTGAAGTGCAGTAAAGTGTTCTTTGTCTAAACATAAATAATCTTTTCCGAAACTGTTTTCTATTAAGTTTACCGTTAAGTTATTTATAATTTCAGCGTTAAACGAGCCTATAACCGAATCTGTAAAATCGCTATCGCTTGCGTTATTTGTTTTTATTGCGTCTTGTCTGTCTTTTCCAAGATATGCGATAATGTCGGAAATTCTAACGACAGCGCCTTCCAAGGTGCAGGGAGAAAGTGTTTTTATATAGCCTTCTTTTTTATAGCAATTTTCAAGTCTTTTATCAAACTCGTCAAAATCTTTAAGTGGCGATGGGTGATATTCGTTTAATTCCAACTCTCCGTCGTGGCAAAGTATTCCGTCTAACGTTTGCAAAGTAAGATTTAATGGAAATATTTTATCTAACACCCTGACAGAGTGAAGGTTATGATAAAAGTGTTTTTTTGTTTTCACATAATATATTTCGTCAAGAGCGTACTCGCCCGAATGACCAAACGGAGTATGACCGATATCGTGTCCGATTGCGATTGCCTCTATAAGTTCAAGGTTAAGATTTAACGCTTTACCGATTGTCCTTGCTATTCTTGAAACGAATTGTATGTGCATGGACCTATGCGTTATATCGTCGTTTTTATAAAATGAAAGGACCTGCGTTTTATCGGCGTAGCGTGGGAAAAAGGGACAATTCATAATTTTGTCTATATCACGAATAAAGTTGGAACGAAGTTCGTTTGCATAGTCGTGTGCGTTGTCAATTCTTCTTATTGCGTTTTCGTCAGCAAAACTCAGATTAGGTTTTTCGTTTTTTATTTTGTTTTTTATTTTATCGGATAACTCTTGATACATTTTACACCATCAATAAAAAATGTTCGTTATTTTTTTCGTTTGTTATAAGATTATACAATTCGTTAGCGACGCAGTCTATTTCAAAGCAATTTTTAGCGGTATCTTTTAAGTATAAAGAATCGCTTTTTCTTGTCAAAACAGGAATGTCACTGTTTTTTGAAACGATTGAAATGATATCTTTATTTTCAGAGTTTACTGCAAGTGCTTTTACGTATAATTTATTTTTTAAGCACTCTTTAACAAAACTATCGCTAATTCCTAAGAAGTTATTTACAAGTATTCTTCTTATTCTCGTTTTAGTATATCTTTTTGTTGAAACATTTTCAACTAAATCTTCAATATTGCAGTAGTTTTTAGATAGGGCTTTAATTCTGTTTTCAAGTCCTTCGGTGCAATCGGTAATTTTAGATAAACTTAAAGAAGAAGTAGTTATAAGTTTAGAGATAACGAGTTTATCAAATTCAAACGGGTATTCTTTTATTTTTTCAAACGAGTAGCGTGGCATACATTTTTTAAGTTTTTTTATTTTTCCCGTCTTTATAATTTCACGAATACTTGAAGCGCTTGTAATTTCGCCCTTAAAGGTTATGTCGTTATGATTGCCCTTTCTAATCATAGGTACGATATCAATTTTGCTGTTTGAACTTAAAATTGCTCTTGTATATTCTAATCCCAAAATATTGTTTGGGGAAGAAACGAGGCTTTCGTCAAAGTCTTTATTGAGATTTTTAAGTGTTAAAAACTTTGCTTTGGCAAGCGAGTTGCCTTCGTTTAGGTTATCTTTTAAGATTTTTTTAAATTCTTTACTTTCGTCGTTCAAGCTGTTTGCAAGAGATATGTAATCGGCTTTTTCGCCACTTTCAACGCCGAAGCACAACGTGTCTATGCAGTTTAATGAGTTAAGCAGTGAAATACTCCCTTTTGCGAATATTTCAGCATTGTTCGTTGCAAAAACGGTGGGGAGTTCCATCACTAAATCCGCACCTGCTTTAATGGCACACTCCGCACGGCTGAACTTATCTATAACGGCAATATCTCCCCTTTGGGTGAAGTTGCCACTCATAAGTACGATAATCCTATCAGCCTTTAACGTGTTTTTAATATATTCAATATGTTTAAGATGCCCGTTATGAAATGGGTTGTATTCAGCTATTAAAGCGCAAATTTTCATAAAAAGTATAAAAACCTCAAATTAACAATTTACTTTTTTGATTAAATGTTGTACAATATATTAAGTATGATTATATTTTACACTATTTTATTTAAAATATAAAGTAAATACGCAAAATAATAAAAATATTAAAGGAAAGGTGTTAATATGGGAGTTTTAGAAAATATTAAGTTAAAAGCATCTAAGTTAAACAAAGTTATCGTTTTGCCGGAAGGCGAAGATAAGCGTGTTGTTGAAGCTTCTGTTAAAGCTTCTAACGAAGGTTTGGCAAAAGTTATCGTTTTAGGCGATGAAGCAAAAATTAAGCAAGATAACGCAGGCTTAGATTTATCAAAGGTTAGTATCGTTAATCCTATCACTTATGAAAAGACGATGGATTATGCTTCAATTCTTTTTAAAGCACGTGAAGGAAAGATTAACAAAAAGACAGGACTTCCCGAATATGCAGACGTAGAATCAGCAAAAGCATCTATATTAAAAGATTATACAATGTATGCCGCATTGATGCTTAAAGCAGGCGATGCAGACGGATTAGTATCAGGTGC
>JAKSOS010000076.1 GCA_024405475.1 Clostridia bacterium | reverse complement strand
CCGGTAACGATAGGAGTGTGTACGTAAACAAATCCCCTTTCGTTAAAGAATTTATGAATTGCAAATGCCGCTTCACTACGAATCTTAAATACTGCGTTAAACGTGTTAGTTCTTGGTCTTAAATGAGGAATACCCCTTAAAAATTCTAAAGTGTGGCGTTTCTTTTGTAAAGGATAATCAGGAGTTGACGTCCCTAAAACGTCTACGCTTTCTGCACTGATTTCAAATGGTTGATTTCTTTCAGGCGTCAAAACCAAAGTTCCTACCACTTTCATACATGCGCCTACGTTTTGTTTTGCAACTTCGTCATAATTCTTTACGGTATCACGAGCAAATACTACTTGACAATTCTTAAAATAAGAACCGTCGTTTAATTCAATAAATCCGAAAGATTTACTGTCTCTCACCGTCTTTGCCCAACCACATACGGTTATCTTTTTACCTTCAAACGTTTTTGGATCGCTAAATATTTCTTTAAGTGTTGTTCTTTTCATACTATTCCTCAAGTTAAATTTCATTATTATTCTAGTATATTATAACATAGAAGCAAGCATATTTCAACAGTTTTCATATATATAATCATATTATTATTTATACAAATAGCGCTAAAAAAGGCGATTGTTTTATTCAAAACAATCGCCTTTTCAATTTTTTATTATTTTTAATATTTTTTCATATCGTTTTCTCTTATTTCCGTTCTTCTAATCTTACCGCTTATCGTCTTCGGAAGACTATCTACGAATTCAATAATTCTCGGATATTTGTAAGGTGCGGTATTTGCTTTAACGAAATCTTGAATCTCTTTAACAAGCTTATCACTGCCTTTATATCCTTTCTTTAATACTATCGTTGCTTTAACGACGAATCCCCTTTTTTCATCAGGAACTCCGGTAACCGCAACTTCCAAAACGCTTGGATGCTCCATAATAACGCTTTCAACTTCAAAAGGACCTATTCTATAGCCCGAAGACTTAATTACATCATCATTTCTTCCTATATATTTGATATAGTTATGTTCGTTAATATACGCCTTATCTCCCGTATGGAAATATCCGTTTCTCCATGCCCTTTTTGTAGATTCTTCATCTTCAAAATATCCACAAGTTACTCCGCATGGCTTATTATTTAACGTGGCTTGAATACATATCTCGCCTTCTTCACCTATCAAACACTCGTTATCGTCTTCGTCTAAAATCTTTATATTATATCCGGGTATCGCTTTTCCGATAAAGCCTGAAACAGGCTCGTTAAATCCTACTAACGTACCTATACAAACCGTCGTTTCCGTTTGACCGAAACCTTCGTGTATAGATAAGCCCGTGCTTTCCTTCCATTTGTTGAAAATATCAGCAGACAAAGCTTCTCCTGCAGAACAACAATGTGTTAAAGAAGATAAATCGTATTTTGAAATATCTTCTTGTAAAATAAAACGATACATCGTCGGTGGAACACAAAACGTAGTTACCTTATATTTTTCAATAACTTCTAAAATTTCTTTTGCATTAAACTTGTCAAAATCATAAACTAATACTGCCGATTCGCCCAGCCATTGACCGTATAACTTTCCCCATAACGACTTTAACCAACCCGTATCTGAAATGGTAAAGTGAAGCCCACCGTCAACAACTCTATGCCAGAACACTCCCGTCATAATATGACCTAACGGATAGGTAAAATCGTGCATAATAATCTTTGGATAACCGGTTGTTCCCGAAGTGAAAGACATAAACATAACGTCCTTTGTACAAGTAGCGTCTTTACCGGTTGGTCTTGTCCATTTGTCAGAAGCCTTTTCAATGCCACTTTCAAAATCAATCCAGCCACCACCACTCGGAACTTTATGTTTTGTAACAAACTTTAATTCTACCGTTTTACACTCGTTTGCAACTTCGTCAAATCTTTCCGTACAGTCGTCATCACCCGTAATAAAAACAGCCTTTACGCCTGCTTTATTACACCTATACGTATAGTCGTGCCCCTTTAACATATTCGTTGCCTGAATAGGGATTGCTCCTAATTTATGCGCACCTAAAAATAGGAACCAAAAATAATAACTTCTCTTTAAAACAAGAAGTATTTTGTCCCCTTTTTTGATGCCCATTTCTTTAAGATAGTTAGCAGCCTTATTTGACCATAAAGACATATCCTTAAAAGTGAAGATTTTTTCTTCCATTTTGTTAGATAGCCAAACCATAGCCTTCTTATTAGGCTTATATCTTGCCAACCAGTCAACTACGTCATAGGCAAAATTAAAATCATTCGGATAGGTTAAGTGAAAATTTTCCGTCAGTTTGCTATACGACTTAAACTTTTCCCTTTCCTTCCCTAAAAACTTTTGATAAACCAACATAAATATTCTGTAAATTACTTAATAACAACGGCAACAAATTTAACAGGTTTATCGCCTAAAACTTTTATTCCGTGTTCTATTTTTGAGTTAAAATATACGCTGTCTCCGGATTCTAAAACGTAAGCATTTTCGCCTATCTTTAATTGCATAGAACCTGACAATACAAAGTTAAATTCCTGACCTTCATGACTATGCAAAACAGCATCTTCTTCACCCGGCATACAGGTTACGATAAACGGTTCTGCCTTTTTATTCTTAAACGTATATGCTAAATGCTTATAATTATAAGAACCTTCTTTTTTAATAAAGAATTCATGACCTTTTTTAACTACTGCACAATCAGATAATTTTGGAGATTTTCCAGATAATAAATTGAATACGTCAACGTCTAAAATAGATGCAACGTTAAACATAAAACTAAATGAAAAATCACGTTTTCCTTCTTCGTGAGCGATATATTCCGAAGTAGACATGCCTAATTTTTTTGCAAGTTCTTCTTCGGTGAAATCTTTAATTTCACGCAAAACTTGCAAACGCATGCCCATTTCTTTTAATTGTTCTTCCATTTTCCACCTACTAATAATTAAAGCCTAATTCTATGGCTTTAATATTTTTGTTTAACAACTCTGCTTTCTTAGCAGGAACCATTTGTGTTAAACTTGCTTTTATTTGTTCCAAAGAAAGTATTTTACTTTCTTTAATTACCTTTCCTAAAATAATCATATTAGCAAGTCCCGTTAAGTTATTGTCTGATGCCATTTTTGTTGCAGGAATCGCATATACGCTTATATCGTCTCTTTTTTTATTTGTTGCAATAAGCGAACTATCGTAAAAAACGTATCCGCCCTTTTCAGTTGCATTGAAATATTTATCAAAAGATGGCAAATTCATTGCAATTAAAATATTAGGAGTATCTACGATAGGAGAACCTATTTGCGAATCCGATAAAGTGATAGAACAATTTGCCGTACCACCTCTCATTTCAGGTCCGTAAGAAGGCAACCAACTTACTTCCATATCTGCTTTTAAGCCCGTATATGCAATGGCTTTACCTGTAAATAAAATGCCTTGACCACCGAAACCGGCGATTAAAATCTTAGTTGTATTCATTTACTTTTCCTCCGCATATTTATCTTTATAAACACCCAAAGGATAATATTTTTCCATATTATCATCAAGCCACTTTAACGCATCTTTCGGGGATAATCCCCAGTTCGTAGGGCAAGTAGAAAGTATTTCAACAAGCGAGAAACCTTTTCCTTCTATTTGATTTTTAAATGCGTGCATAATTGCCTTTTTAGCATTTCTTATGTTCTTAACGTTGTTTACCGCAACCCTTTCAAGATAACTTGCACCTGTTACTTGCGACAACATTTCGCAAACCTTAACAGGATATCCTACAACAGTAACGTCTCTGCCGTAAGGAGAAGTTTGCGTTACTTGATTAGGCAAAGTAGTTGGAGCCATTTGACCACCTGTCATACCGTAAATAGCATTATTTACAAATATAACCGTAATATTTTCGTTTCTTGCTGCAGAGTGAACGGTTTCTGCCGTGCCGATAGCGGCAAGGTCCCCATCTCCTTGATACGTAAATACTATATTGTTTGGATTAGCCCTTTTTGCGCCTGTTGCAACAGCCGGTGCTCTACCGTGTGCCGCTTGAATCATATCACAATTAAAATAGTTGTAAGAAAAAACCGAACAACCTACGCTCGCTACGCCTACGGTTCTATCTAAAACGCCAAGTTCTTCTAAACATTCAGCAACTAATCTATGAATTATACCGTGTGTACAACCAGGGCAATAATGTAATGGGTTATCTGTTAAACCCTTAGTTTTATCAAAAACTACCATTGTTTTGCCTCCCCATTATTGATTTTTATTATTTCGTTTAATACTTCGTCAGGTGTCATAATAACGCCACCCGTTCTGCCGTAGAAGTATACAGGTTTTGAGCAGTTGATAGATAATTTTACGTCTTCTACCATTTGTCCCATATTGAGTTCAACAGACAAGAAACTCTTACAAGTTTTTGAAAGTTTTATAAGTTCGTCTTTTGGGAACGGCCACAACGTAATAGGTCTTAGCA
>JAKSOS010000075.1 GCA_024405475.1 Clostridia bacterium | reverse complement strand
AAAGAACCGGAACAGAACCAGGAAACACACCAGGACAAAGAACCAGGAAAAACCGACAATTTACCGGCAAAAGCAGAAGCGCCACTATATGACAGCTTATTAACAACAGTTGAAACATTGCGCGAACAGCTGGCACAAAAAGACGCACAATTAAACGCCAGCAACGCCGAGAAAGCAACGCTATTGCAATTATTAAACCAGCAACAGCAATTAACGGCCGGACAAATTGCACAAATAAACAAATACATTGAAGCACACGACGAAACAGCAACCAGCAAAGAACCGGAAAAACGCGGATTTTTTAGCGGTATTTTTGGGGCTAAAAAATGAATGAAGAACTAATAAAAGAACTTGAAGCCCGGCTAATATTTTTAATCGGCGGGCCAAGAAAAGAACCAGGCGCAAAAACGCCGGAAGAATGGGCCGAAGCCGAGCGCATAATGGACGAGCTGGAGAAGCTAAAAAAAGTTAAACTTGTACGCGCTGAAAAGTATTTTTTACCGGTTAGCAAGCTGGCAAAAAACGCGGTTAAACTTGTAAACGGAGATTTAGGAGATCCGGGAAAGCTGGAAGTAGACCAAAGAAAAAAAATAAATGTTTTTGTTTCTGTAGGAATGTACGACCACGACGAAAGTTTAATATTGCCGAAAAAATATAATTTATATTTAGACGCTGTACAAATGACCATAGGGAGCTTGACCGACAGCAACGCGCAATATTTTACAGCTGAACAAGTTTATAGAACTATGAACGGAATACCGACAGAGGTTTATATATCACCGCAAGCGGTAGAAGCAACCACAACGGCCATAAACCAATTAAGAAATTTATGGGTAACAATCGACAGAAGCGAGGAATTAAAAGCGTATAAAAAATTAAAGGGTTTATCTATTATTCAAAAAAAATCTATTTTGCCGTTTAATTCTACAATCACAATTAAGAACCAGGCCGGCCGGCAAATTACAGCGTATAAGCTGGAAGAATTACCGCCGTTATATCAATACAGCAAAGACCGCGGAGAAATTCACAGCTTGCCGATTGAGTTAATGAACATTAAAGGATTGAGAACCAGCGCGCAAAATACAGCGTTAAAAATATGGCTATTGCAACAAATAGAAAGTATGAAACCGGGAAAAACCGGCAAAAGACGCGACAGCACTATTAAAATAAATACACTATTTGAAGCGCTTAAATATGACATTATTTTTAACAGCTCCAGCCCAAGAGCCGACAAAGCGAAATACATAAAGCAAATTAAAACTATGTTAGACAGCTGGACGGATCAGAAATATATAAAGGGCTACAAAGAAAATAAAAAAGGGCGAAGCCTGGAGAGCATCACAATAATTTTATAAATAAAAAAACCCATAGCAAAGCGGGCTATAGGTTTTTACTAAGAGTATTAAAACGCGTTTAATATTCACTTGCAAAAAATATTATATGCGTTTTTTTACCGGAATAAAAGAGGGCGAAAAAATGTTAAATGATTTTCAGTTAAAACAAAAGTTAAAAACTTGTGTTGAAGAACACACACAAAGAAGCGAAAAGGCCGGGCGCAATATGTATATTTGCCCATTCTGCGAAAGTGGAACGGGAACAAATAAAACGGGCGCTTTTGGACTTTATGAAAACGAAACAAAATTTAAATGTTTCTCTTGCGGTAGAAATGGCGACATAGGCGACTTTATAGCAGAGCTGGAGAACTTGCCAGCGGGCCAGGGAATGAAACGGGCCCGCGAGCTTTACGGCAACACTGAACCGGTAAAAATTGAGCCGGTAAAAGAAAAAAAACAACCGGCAAATTTTGCCACTTTTTACCAGCAAATAAAAACCGCCGGAATTAAAAACGATTATTTTAATAAACGCGGTTTTAGTGATAAGACAATAAACGATTTTAATTTAGGTTTTATCCAAAAAGAAAACGGCTATATTAACGCTATTATTCCCGTAAGCAATAATTATTATATTGAGCGTGGAACGGCTGGAGATTTTAAACACAATGAGGGAGAGCCGGCAATTTTTAATATTGCGGATTTATGGAACAAAGACAAAGAGCCGGTTTTTATTTGTGAGGGCTGGGCCGACGCGTTGAGTGTTTACGAGGTAGAGGGCTACGCAATAAGCACAAACAGCACAGATAACTATAAAAGAGTTATTGAAGCGCTCCAGGAACGACCAACAGAAAGCCCGTTAATTATTGCTTTTGATAATGACAAACCAGGAAACGACAAAGCCGAAAAACTAGCCGGAGAGCTGGAGAAGCTGGGCTATATTGCGACAAGATACAAACCGGAAAACTACAACGATTTAAACGAGTTTTTACAACACGATAGAAACGGATTTATTAACGCAATAACAGAAGCGGAAAAAACCGCGAAAAACCAGCAAGAAAACTACAACGATAATTATTTTAATAATGAAGTCGAGGGCATTTTAAGCGATATATGGACGGGCAAACACAACCCAAAAAGCACCGGTTTTTTGTCTATCGACCGGGCATTAGATGGCGGTTTATATCCTGGATTGTCCGTTATTGGCGCTGAGTCGTCATTAGGTAAAAGTACATTAGTTATGAACATAGCCGAAAATATGGCAGAAGCCGGCGACGATGTTTTATTATTTTCTCTTGAAATGACAAAAGCGCAAATATTAACGCGTGGACTTTCCCGGCAAAGTTTTTTATTGTCCGGCAAAAAAACCGGATACAGCGCCGGAGAAATTAAAAAGAACCTGGCCGGAGATTTACACAAAGAAATTGAAGCATATAAAAATAAAATTGCGGGCCGTTTAATTGTTTTTGAAAGCTACGGCGGAACAACGGCCGAGCTGATCCGCGAGAGAGTAAAACGACATATTATTAAAACGGGGCGCGTGCCGGTTATTGTTATTGATTATTTACAAATGATAAGCGACCAGGAACGACAAACCGAAATGCAACAAATTGACCACAGCATAGAAATATTAAAAGGGTTAAGCGCTGAATATAACGCCCGCATTTTATGTATATCGAGCTTGAACCGCGCCAGCTATAAAGAAGCTGTAAAAATGGAAGCGTTTAAAGGATCCGGCAAAATTGAATATACGGCCGATTTTGTTTTAGGGTTGAGCCTTTTAAAATCAAAATTTGGAGCGCTAGACGATAACCAATTAAATGAGGAAATGCAGAAGCAACCGCGCGAAATGATGTTACAAATATTAAAGGGGCGCGACATTGACACCAGGAAAACGGCCGAGCTTTTATATTATTCAAAATATAATTGTTTTGATGATCGTTTAAACCAATGGCAAGAACACCAGGAAAAACAACAAACCGGCAACCCGTTTTTAATGAGCCGATAAAAGAAAAAATAAAAAGCCCTTGCGATAAAAAGCGAGGGTTTTTTATTTGCCGGATAACAACCAGGAACAACCAGCAAAACAACCGGAAAAGAACCAGGCAACAACCAGCAAGAACCGGCAAGCCTTTTTTAATGGCCCAATGGCTCCAGCGTTAAAAAGCTGTAAAGAGCTACGGACAATATAAAAATAATTCACTACAAAAGAACCAGGAACAAAGCAACATATAAAATAAAATTACCGGCGGTTATTCCTGGAGAATGAAGCCAGCAAAAGAAAAAAGCCCACAATTAAAAACCCAATAACTACATACATAAAACCCAATAACTACATACATAAAACCCAATAACTACATACAACACTAAACACTAAAAAACGCTTTTATTCTTTATATAGCAAGGGTTTACAGCGTTTTAGAAAAAATCACTACATAGTATACATAGTATACATAGAATAACGCCGGTATGTTGCCGGACGCTATCGCGCCGGCACAACCGGAACGGCTGAAGCAATAAAAATTAAAATTGCCACAAGATAAAAGGCTGTAAAGCGACAGCGCAAAAAGTTAGATAGTAAAAGGCTTTAAACGTAAAGTTTTAAAATTGCTGTAAAGTTTTTTGTTACACTTCACGCAAGATAAAGAAACGTATACAACCAGGCCCAACACTTTTATTTATAACAGTTTACGCGTATACATTTTTATTTTTTGTTTACAGCTACAAAATTAAAAAATTTTTTCACTCCCCCCCACCCTTGAGGATCCGGGAACACCTGGGCCGACTGTAAGGTGGGGTCTAAAATCACAGAAAAGAAAATTTTCAAAAATCTTGAAAAAACCAGGGTTAAACGGACTTATAAAATTTTTTCCCGGTTTTTATGGCCTTTTTTTCTTTTACCGGCGTTTTTATCCCTGGGAACGCTTAAAACGGCCTTTTTAGAGCCTTTTTTAGAGTGGGTAATATAAAAACACGTCCGAAGCATTTTGAACGCGTCCAGCGTAATTTATGGCCCGGTAATGATGAGCGCCCGCGCGTCATTACATACGGGGTTATAAATTGACACTAGCATTTGCAACAGTAGTATATTGTGTTGTATCGACCTTGTTAAAGCGACGTTTTGCATAGTTTCTTTTGAGTTATCCACAGTGTTTTTTCTAGTTATCCACAGTTAT
>JAKSOS010000074.1 GCA_024405475.1 Clostridia bacterium | reverse complement strand
GCTTAAGTTGGACATGCTTCCGCAGTCAAGAAGAGAATCTATTACTAAACACTCTCCTTCTCTTTTAGCAACTAAACTTCTAATCATAGCCTTAATATTTACAGGCTTTAAGTCTTTACTCTTCTTATCTGCACCGAGTTTTTCTGAAATATACTTTCTATCAATTATAACTTCTTTTTCACTATCGCCACACGCTTCAAATGAAATATCAACTAAAAGTTCTTCCATAACCGTGTGAAGTCTTCTTGCACCTATATCTTCGCTCGTTGCATTCATATCTTCGGCTATCGTAGCAATTTCATCAATAGCATCTTCGGTAAACTTTAACGAAACCCCATCAACTTTTAACAAGTTTGCATATTGAATCGTAATAGCGTTTTTAGGTGTCGTTAAAATCTCAACAAAATCCTTCTTGGTTAAACTGTTCAATTCAACTAAAATAGGAAACCTTCCTTGAAGTTCGGGAATTAAGTCTGCAACCTTTGAAACGTGGAAAGCACCTGCTGCAATAAATAGAATATAATCCGTTTTAATTGCACCGTATTTCGTCATAACGGTAGAACCTTCTACGATAGGTAAAATATCTCTTTGAACGCCTTCTCTTGAAACGTCTTGTCCACCACTACTTGTACCTTTTGCAGCAATTTTATCAATTTCGTCAATGAATATTATGCCTTCTTGTTCGGCTCTTTTAATTGCTTCTTCATTAACAGAATCTTTATCAATAAGCTTATCTGCTTCTTCGTCAATTAAAATTTCACGTGCTTCTTTAACCGTAAGTTTGCGTCTTTTTTTCTTCTTTGGCATCATGTCGCCAAAAATACTACCGATGCTGATTTCAGCACCACCGGGAACCAACTCCATAGGCTTTGGATTATCGTTAATTTCTATTTCAATAACTTCGTTGTTATAGTAGCCTTTTTTTAACCCTTCCATAATATTTTGTTCAAATATTTCTGCCGGAGTTTCGCCCTTATCTGCTTTTCTTAATTCGGCAATAATTTTAACAAGCCTTGCATCAACGGTGGCACTTGCCTTTTCCATAACCTTTTTAAATCTCTCTTCTTTAACGAGTCTAACCGAACATTCAACAAGGTCACGAATCATTGATTCAACATCTCTACCAACATAACCCACTTCGGTGTATTTTGTTGCTTCAACTTTAATAAAAGGTGCATTAACTAACTTTGCAAGTCTTCTTGCAATTTCCGTCTTACCTACACCTGTAGGGCCTTTCATAATAATATTTTTAGGTGTTATTTCTTCCATTTCAGCCTTTGGAAGTTGACTTCTTCTATAACGATTTCTAAGTGCAATAGCAACCGATTTTTTTGCTTCGTCTTGTCCTATAATATATTTATTTAATTCATCAACAATCTGTTTTGGACTTAAATTCATTTTATTCTCCCCAAATTATAATACTTCGCAAGTGATATGACCGTTTGTAAATACACAAATTTCACTCGCTATATTTAATGCTTTCTTTGCAATTTCTTCTGCAGAATACTTCGTTTCTTGAACTAATGCCCTTGCTGCAGCCAAAGCATAATTTCCACCCGAACCTATAGCACATACCCCATCTTCAGGTTCAATAACTTCTCCAGTACCTGAAACGATTAAAAGGGTATCTTTATCGGCAGTAATCATCATTGCTTCTAACTTTCTTACCTTGTCGCTACGCCACAATTCAGCAAGTTCAACTGCACTTCTCATTAAGTTGCCCGAATATTTATTCAACATTTCTTCAAATCTCTCCGAGAGAGTAAATGCGTCTGCCACAGAACCGGCAAAACCAAATATAACGTTGCCGTTATATATTCTTCTAACCTTAACGGCATTGTTCTTAAAAATAATAGATTGCGACATTGTAACTTGTCCGTCGCCGGCAATAGCAGTATGTCCGTCCCTTTTAACGGCACATATTGTCGTTCCCATAAATTCAGTCATTTTCTATCTCCTTTATAAATTCAGCAGTGTATTTTCTACATTAATTTTAGGTTTTTCTGTAGGATTTACTTTTTGATTATTTGGAATTACACCTGAACTATCTTTTTGATCTTTCAAATTTTCCTTTTCAGGATTAACTCCTGGTTCTGATTTATCTTTTATAATACTATCTAACGGTCGCAAAACACCGAAGTTTGCATTCATAGGTTCAAAATCGGCATTTTCTGTCGTGATATATTTAGCAAGCGAACCGGAAACCGTATAATCTGATATTAAAACTTTTTTCTTTCCTTTTATTTTTCTTTCCAAATATATGGCTGACATTAAACCTGACATAGCCGACTCAACATAACCTTCAACGCCAGTAATTTGACCTGCAAAAAAGATTTTATCATGCTCAATCAACGAATAATCTTTATCTAAAACTTTAGGCGAATTGATAAAAGTATTTTTATGCATAACTCCGTATCTTAAATATTCTGCGTTTTTAAGTGCAGGAATTATTGAAAATACTCTCTTTTGTTCTCCCCATTTTAAGTTGGTTTGAAAACCTACGAGATTAAACATAGAGCCCTGTTCGTCTTCTCTTCTTAACTGCAAACATGCGTAAGGCCATCTGCCTGTTTTCGGATCGTCAAGACCAACAGGTTTCAACGGTCCATATCTTAATGTATCGTTTCCACGAGTAGCCATAACCTCAATAGGCATACACCCTTCAAACACTTCTGAATTTTCAAAGCCGTGCAATTCAATCTTTTCTGCCGACAATAATTCTTGAATAAATAGTTTATACTCATCTTCGTTTAACGGGCAATTTATATGATCGCCGTTTCCCTTTCCGTATCTATCGCCAAAGAAAGCATTATCCATATCAATACTGTCAAAAGAAATGATAGGAGCAGAAGCATCATAAAAACTCAATTCACCGCCTACAATTTTAACGATCTCATTTGAAAGATTTTCAGTTGTAAGTGGTCCAGTTGCAATTATCGTATATTCATCAAAGTAGATATTTTTTATCTCTTCAGAAATAAAATTTATATTTTTACAACTTTTTATTTTTTCTGTTATATAAGAGGAAAACGTTTCTCTATTAACAGCAAGAGCTCCCCCTGCCGGAACACAATTTTTATCAGCAGATTCAATAACTAAAGAGCCCAACATTCTCATTTCTTCTTTTAATAATCCGGCTGCATTTCCATAAATATCGTTAGATTTAAGAGAATTTGAACAAACGAGTTCTGCAAAATTATTTGATTTATGTGCAGGAGTAAAATTATTCGGCTTTATATCAAACAACTCTACTTCTATTCCGTGTTTGGCGAGATAATAAGCCGATTCACAACCGGCAAGCCCTGCGCCTATAACTTTAACCTTTTGCATTTTCAGTATATTTACAACCTTTATTAGAACACTTGATTTTTCCGTTTACGTTAATTAAAAACGCACCGCAATCAGGACATTTTTTACCTGTCGGCAAATCCCAACTCTTAAAGTTGCAAGTAGGATAACCCGAACAACCGTAAAATACTTTTCCCGACCTAGTGAGCATTTTCTTTGTAGGTTTACCACATTCAGGGCAAACACCTGCAAATTCAGCTATGCTATCTGTGTGCTTACACTTTGGATAATTTGAGCATGCTAAGAACTTTCCGAACTTACCCTCCCTTTCAACCATCATACCGCCACATTCAGGGCAAATCTTATCGGTTGGAATAGCGACCTTTTCGTTTACAGGTTTTATATTCTTACATTGCGGGTAATTTGAACACGCATAATAATTACCAAACTTTCCCGTATTGATAATCATAGGTGCGCCACATTTATCACAAATAACGTCAGTAAGTTTTGAATTGTTTAACCACTTTTCAAACGGAACGTAGAAATCCGCAATAAGTTTATGCCAATCTCTACCGCCTTCTCCGATATCATCTAACGCATCTTCCATTCTTGCCGTAAAGCCAACGTCCATAATATCTTTAAAATACTTAACGAGAAAATCTATCAATGAATAGCTAATATCGTTAGGAACAAGATACTTCTTTTCTTTTCTAACGTACTCACGTTTTTTATCTGTAAGTTTTGCCATAATCGTTGCGTAAGTAGAAGGTCTGCCTATACCCTTATCTTCCATGTTCTTAATAAGAGTTGCTTCGGTATATCTCGTAGGCGGTTTAGTAAATTTTTGTTCTTTTAATAAACATACAAGATTCAACAACTCATTTTCACTTAAAACAGGAATCAGAGTATCGCCGTTTTCTTCATCTTCTAATTTAGCCGAATCGTCATAAACGGCAGTATATCCCTTAAAAGTCAAAGTTTTACCGCTTGTTTTAAATCCGTAATCACCAGCTAAAACTTCAACTGAAACGCTATCGTACTTTGCTTCCGACATTTGTGAAGCGATAAATCTTTCGTAGATTAACTTATAAAGTTTATATTGATTTTTATCCAAAAAATCTTTAACACTATCTGGCGTTCTATTTATATCAATAGGACGAATTGCTTCATGTGCGTCCTGAGCATCTTTTTTAGAACGATAAATATTAGGTTTTTCAGGCAAATATTCGCTACCATAGTTGTTTTTAATAAACGTTCTTACCA
>JAKSOS010000073.1 GCA_024405475.1 Clostridia bacterium | reverse complement strand
CCTAAACCTTTATATCTTTGAATATCGTAAGACCTACCTATTTTATCTTTTGCTTTTTGAAGTTCTTCGTCGTCATAAGCATATATTTCTTCTTTGCCCTTATAAACTTTATAAAGTGGTGGCATACCTATATAGACGTGTCCTTCGTTAATTAACTCTCTCATATACCTAAAAAAGAAAGTCAATAACAATATTCTTATATGATAACCGTCTACGTCGGCATCTGATAAGATTATTACCTTATTGTATTTTAAGCTTGACAAATCAAATTCCGAACCGATACCCGTGCCGAGTGCAGAAATAATCGTTCTTATTTCTTCGTTTTGTAGTATTTGGTCTATTTTCTTTTTTTCTACGTTAAGCGGTTTACCACGAAGCGGTAAAATCGCTTGGAATTGTCTTTCTCTCGCTTGTTTTGCGTTGCCACCTGCTGAATCGCCTTCTACGATAAATAACTCATTAAGTTCGGCTTTTCTTCCTGAACAAGCGGAGAGTTTTCCAACAAGGTTTTGTGCCTCTATGCTCTTGCTTGCCCTTGCAATTTCTTTTGCTTTTTTTGCCGCAAGTCTTACTTTTGCGGCAGACAACGCTTTGTTTATTATAATTTCAAAAACTTTACCGAGTTTTTTATCTCTCATTAAATCGTTGAGTTCTTGAACGGTAACTGCTTCAACTGCAGGTCTTGCTTCCGGATTGCCGAGTTTTGTTTTAGTTTGACCTTCAAATTGAACGTTTTGCATTTTGATTGATAAAATTGCAGTTAAACCTTCCTTAAAGTCGTCCCCAAAAAGATTATCGTCTTGTGCTTTAAGCAAGTTCTTTTCCCTTGCATAGTCATTAAGAGAACGAGTTATACCAGATCTAAACCCAGTTTCGTGCATACCGCCTTCGCCCGTTGGAATATTGTTTACGTAAGAATATAAACTATCTACGTACGCATCTGTATGTTGAATTGCAAATTCTATTAAAATCCCATCCTTTTCTGCCTTTGCATATAACGGCTCCGAATATAAAACGGTTTTACCTTCGTTTAAGTATTTTACAAAATCTACTAAACCGCCTTCATATTTATATTCACGGTGAAAATCCGTATGCTCGTCGTAAAAATCTATTGTAATACCCTTATTTAAAAAAGCTAATTCTTTTAACCTTTTTAGTATCGTTTCAGGCGAGAATACAACCGTTTCAAACACTCTTGCATCAGGCTTAAACCTAACGAACGTTCCACGTTTTTTAGTCTTTTCTTTTGTATTTTTTAGCGGTGCAACAGGTACGCCTGATTTAATTTTCCCTGTCTCTTTATCAAGAATACTGTTAAACTCCATTTCATATATTTCGCCACGATAAACTTTTACTTTTAACCATTCTGACAAAGCGTTAGTAACAGATGCACCAACTCCGTGCAAACCGCCCGAATAACTATAATTATCCGAGTTAAACTTTCCGCCTGCGTGAAGTTGCGTAAAAATTACTTGTACACCCGAAACGCCTGCCTTTGGGTGAATATCCGTCGGCATACCTCTGCCGTTATCTTCTACGGAAACACTTCCGTCTTTATATAACCTTATATCAATTTTATCAGCATGACCATTTGCAGCTTCGTCTATTGCGTTATCAACGATTTCCCAAAGCAAATGGTGAAGTCCTTTACTACTCGTTGTTCCGATATACATACCGGGACGCATTCTTACAGCGTCTAACCCTTCAAGTATTTTTATGTCTTCTGCTTTATATGATTTGTTAGCCATTGTTATCTCCTAAAAAGCATTATTATATATATTTTACTATATATTGTGTTTTTTTTCAAGTCTAAACAACAACTTTTTGTGTTTTTTACCTTTTACAAAAAAAAGGACGAAACAATTTTTCGTCCTTTTTTTATCACTTTTATCTTTTTACACAATAAATTTCTTTATTTCGCCTGTCTTAACTTTTCCCTTTACTTTTTTACCCATAAACTCTATCTTAAAGTTTTGAGTATCTAAGTCAATACAGTTCATATTCAATACGTTTATTTCGTATTTTCCGTTTCCTAAATCTCTTGCCGTAAACGAAACGTCATTATTATTGCACTTTATATCGCCCTGCTTTCCAACGTTATCTAACGTTTTTGATACGACGTCTATTGCAAACTTATCGCCATAATATTCATAAAAAGCATTAAAGTAAACCGTGCCCTTTCCGTATTTATTCTTGTAAACTACACCGTTTCCAGATTCGTCTTTACAAATAACTTCTGCCCTAACTTTTTTACCTTTAACAACGTAAGTTTCTCCACTTGATTTAATAGTGGTTTTATCGTCAAAAGTTAAATTACCACTTATTTTAACTTTATTTTCAAATTCACCACCAAGCAAGCTTTTAATTTTATCTGCACTTGGGAATACAGGCTTTCTATCATTTCTATCGGTATAATTAAAATGACAATACGAAATAATAAGATTTCCGCCTTTTTTCACGTACTTTTTAAGTTTTTCTATTAAGTCGTCTGTCATCGTGTTCCAACCGAGAAGTGCAACCGTTTTATACTTTGTAAAATCTTTTTCTATACTTACTATATCAACATTTCCATAAGGCGTGCCTGAGAATAAGTGTTTGTTAAGTGGAGATTTTATCTCGTTTTGATTAGAAGAATAAGGAAGCCACGATTTTATTGCGTGCCAGCACTCTTGATAGCCATTATCCCACTTACCCCAAACTGTATTATCCCAGTCTTTTTCTTTTAACTCTGCCATACGGTCGTTTGTTTGCCACATTAAAAATTCGTTATTTCCGTACAATACTGCTTTATCTACAACTAATTTTCCTTTTCTTGGATTTTCTAACGTGTATTTATAGAAATCTCTTAAATATTCACGGTTATAAGCACAATAATCAGATTCCCAGTCACAACGGGCAAAAGCATTTGTCTTAAATACTGCGTTTTCATAATACAAATAACTTGCTCCGTTTAGGTATAAATATTGTAAAGCAAGCCTTGCTTTATTTGCCTTTACTTTATCAACAGGAACACCAAAATACCAGTCAGGCGGTAAGTGTGCACCCCACATTTTAACTGACGTTGCTCTTACCGTTCCCATTAGCATATTGATATTTGAAACAGGTTCTATCGTTATTCTGTCAAATCCAGCATCACCTTCGTAAGCACATAACATGCTCGGCGCACCGGTAGAAGTTAATCCACAGTTTTTAGGAAGTTTTCTTATTATTGAATTTAAGTATGATATGTATAATTTTTTTGCTTGTCCGAAAGATTTTGCAGACAATACCATTTCTTTATTTCCGTTGCTACCTACAAAGAAACAGTCGTAATCACTAATAATGTTAAAATAAAGATACGGTTCGTGAACGTGATATCCTAAAAAATTATTACTGTCTATTTTAGGTAAATAGTTTAATTTTTTATTACTATCGCATAGTCCGTATTTTATACCAAACATACCTAAAAACTCTATTATTTCTTTATAATCGTTTTTATCGGCAAGTTTATAGAAATTTCTTGTAAATTGCGGGCGGAATTGCATAAAATTGCCCATACCCGTTAATGCAAATATAAACGGTATTCTTCTGAATTCTTCCGAATTGTCGTGTCTATGGTCATCACTATCTATTCCGACTAAGAAATTATCTTTATTATTTACAATTTCCGGCATTTCAAGTTTTATTCTTTTTTTGCCGAGTTTAATATTAGCAAAAGACTTGCCCTTTTCACCTGCCTTAAAAGATAAAACTAAAATCCTATCAAAGTTTTTACTCTTTTTAAGAGTGCAATTTTTTGTTTTAATATCTTTTATGGAAAGATTATTTTCATTATAAACTGCGATGCCGAAAGTTGCTTTTTCCTTTACTTTTAAAACCGAAGATATTTGCGTTAAATCTTTCATATTAGGCAAGCGCAAAATCTTTGATTCGGAAAAATACAAGCCTGCTTTTGAAAAGTTAGTTGTTGAAAAACTGATTTTATTTTCGCCTTTAACTAAAAGGTCTGATTTAATAGGAAAATAAAGTGCAGGCCAACCTAAATTAACGTTTTCAAAAAACGCTTCGTTTGTATCAACAACAACTTTATCGTTTAACACTATCTTAAATGAGTTGATATATTTTTGCCAGTCAGGCATACAAGCAATAACTTTTATAAAGAAATTGCCCTTCGTTTCCGTTAGATTAAAAACGCCCTTTAATAGCTTTCCGTCAGATATATCCTTACACTCTCTTGAAAGTACTTTTCCATAAGCCCAGTCTGTAACTTCGCTATGAATACTTGTCGGCGAAGAATATTTAAATGTTTTCTTTTGACCTTTTAATATTTCAACGTCTGTAATATCAAAACTCTCAAAAAAAGATAAATAATTTATCATAAGTCCTCCTATTAGTTTTCAATTTTATTTGCTAAGTACCTGCCTGTATCAAGCAATAAATTTAAGCAACTTTCTAAAAGTTCGTTTGGATAATTTACCATAAAAGCATCTGCTTCAAAAGTTAACGTGCCTTTATATCCTACATCTTTAATTGCTTTCGTAACTAAGTCCCAGTCAATCTTTTCAACAAACGGGAAGGTATGATTATCGTTTATTAAATCTACGTCGTGAAAATGGAAACATGCAATTCTTTCCTTTCCTAATGCCCTTAT
>JAKSOS010000072.1 GCA_024405475.1 Clostridia bacterium | reverse complement strand
AATTACAGGCGAAATTCTATGAAATCTCGCAAGCCTGCTTTCCATTAAAGGTGCGATGTGGTTAAACACTTCTCTGCCTTGCCAGCAATACGATGCGTTCTCATCTAATATCTCGTCGCCACGGCTTATAAAACAATATTGATTTCCGTTAAGAAAATTCATATTTAACTGCCATTGTCTTTCAAGTTTTTTTCTTTGAAGTTGGCGATTTTCAAAATCGCTTACGACTTCGCTGACAAGTTCTTCAACGAACTTGTCTTTATCCTTTTTCTTGTTTTTTTGCATTTTATTCCCCTTTTACTTTTTTTTGACTGTCTGATAGAGATTTTATTAGCCTTTCTCTTTCTTCCAACAGTTCTTCGTTAGTCATTGACTCAACCGATTGTTCGTTATTATTCATCAATATTTTAAGTGCATCTAAATCTGGTGGAACGTTTTTAGTTGTTACTTTCTTTTTTGTGAGTTTATACTCTCCTTCATCACTATAAACGAATTCTTCAACCGATTCGGTCAAATCATAACCCACTGCTCTTTTAAGAAGAGCAGATTGAATTTTTTTGTTCTTTTTACTGATAACTGCTCCTTTTTCTTTCATAATCCAACTTCCTAAACAGCCTTTCTTTATGTATTTGCATCTGGTTTTTCGGTTGCTTTGGCGGTGTATTTTCGGGCTTACTCATAATGTAATATCTCAATTCGTCTAATGCGTGGTCGTCATATTTTTTGGGAGTATCTCCATCGTAGTACCTGTAATTTTTAAGTTCCCTTATTAAGTTCACGCAATTTTTGAATACGTACAGTCTTGGCTTTCCATCTATCACTTTTAAGTATTGTTTTACCCTTGAAATGCCCGAAAACAAGTCTTTATTAACGTTTGGATTGACGTTTATTCCCTGTTCGTAAAAAAGTTCGGTAACCGATTTTACACTGGCGAGAGTTCTTTGATTAGACGCAGAGTCAATCAATGCTTCTAATTTTTCATCTCCCCCTTTCCAACCTATTTTTTTAGATATTTCTTTTATTTTTTGGGCGTGATAAGAAACTTCTTTACCTGCTTCAAAATGTTCTGCTATAACGTAAACGTTTCCGTCAAAATCAACGGCGTACCAGTGACAAGAAAGAGGATTTTTAAGCCCCGGATCAATAGACAATTTATCGTGCCACTCAATAGGGACGCTAAAAGGTTCTATAACGTGAATATTTTCGTCAAACTCGGTATATACTAACCCTTCACTCGTCTTAAAGCGACCGTATTTTCTGGACTCTAACTCGTCTTGACTTAATTCTAAAGAGAGTTTTTCAATTTCGTCTGAATCTAAAAACGGATTGTCGTTCCAGTCCATAAACTCGTACCAAACATCAGGCGAGTTTTTAGAGTTTAAGTATATTTCGTCGTGAATAAACGTAAGCCCTTTAAGCGGAGTCATCGTGCCGAAGATATCCCCCTTTTTATCAAAGACACGCATTTTGCACTCGTAATAAATATCTTCGGGCGGTTCTTCGTCAAACCAGACGAAGTCTAAAGAACTTCCTTGAAACTTTTCTCTACCCTGATCGCAAGACTTAAAGCCGATAACCGAAACGCCACCGAAGGAATTTCTCACTTTAATTTGGTCTATCACACCGTATTCAGGACTATCTTTTTTGCCCGAATTCATCGTGATATCAAGAATGCTTGACTTCGGTAGATAATGTAAAATCTTTTTTTGAGCGACGTCTCTTTGCACTTCTCTTGAAAGTGAAACAACCCAACCGAAAACGTTGTTCCTGTTTTCACGATAAGGGTGAATACCGAGTGCCATATAGATACACTCAACCGCTCCACACTCCGTTTTACCGCTTCTGTTTCCGCCGAAAACCCAACGGTTCTTTTTTGCGTTTTTATGAAAAGCCAACTGTTTTAAGTGTTTTACTTCTCCCGTATTATATTTGTTTAATGGAGAGTTTTTTCTTCTTTCAAGTTCGCTATCAATAAGTTTAATCCGCAAAATTTCGTCTTTCATTTTCGTCCTCTTTCAAGCGTATTGTAGTACGCAATTAAAAAAAGTAAATACGTTTATGACACAAAAGACGCAATTTTTTATCGTTAGAAAAATACTAACGATTTTAGTGTTTTTAAGAAAAAATAAAAAAAGAGTTGAAGATTTTTCTTCAACTCTTTAAATGTTTCAATTATTATAATCAGTTATTAATTTGTCTTGCTTTTAATTCTTTTTCGTATATTCTCTTTTCGTAATTATACGTTTTAATTAAGAAAACCAAAATACAAGCAATCGTTAAAATCCAAGAGATAGGATAAGAAATAAATACCGACCAAATCGTATTTACTTTTGCAAATACCGTTTTAATCCAAACTATTCTGAATATGCACGCCCAGAATAAGCAAATAATCATAGTGGTAAAACTTTTTCCGAACGAACGCATTGCGTAAGCTACAGTATCCATAACGCCACACATGAAATACGGAAGGGCTACCCAGCGCATAATTTGCAATTCGTAATCAATAACTTCTTCGCTTGCACCGAGTCCGTGCAAAATAGGAGTTGCCAAAAAGTACATTGATACCCCCATAACAACACCTATGGCAGTTGCAAATAAAGAAGATTGAATAATGCCGTCTTTAATTCTTTTAAACTCTTTTGCACCTAAGTTTTGACTTACGAAAGACATACAAGCAAGAGCAATAGCGTTCATAGCGGTATAAACGAATCCGGATAATTGTTGCTCGTAAGAATATCCTGCCATCGCAGATGAACCAAACGAGTTAACTGAAGATTGAATTAAAACGTTAGAAATAGAGAACATACAGCTTTGCAATCCCGAAGGAAGACCGACCTTAGTTAACTCAACGAATTCTTTTGGATAAAATCTAATGTATTTAAATAATAATTTAACAGGACCTTTACTCCTGATTAACGCAATTATAGTCAATGCCGAAGCAATTCCGTTAGAAACGACGGTAGCGATAGCAACGCCTTCAACGTCCATACCGCAAACAGTAACGAAGAAAATATTTAAGCCGACGTTAACGACTCCGCCGATAGCCATATAAATCAAAGGTCTTTTTGAGTCTCCTGCCGCTCTTAAAATAGAAGCGCAGAAGTTATAAAGCAAAATGATAGGCATGCCCAAAAAATATATTTTTACATACTTAACAGCCATATCAATAATTTTTTCATCACAGTCCATCCAAGTTAGAAATGTTCTTGCACCGAAAAATCCGATAAATAATAATCCAACCCCAGCAACTACGCCTATAAGCATACTCATACCGATATAACGGCGAACGGCTTCGGTATCATTTTTTCCGAGATTTCTGCCAACCATAACGTTAGAGCCGACCGATAACCCTATAAATAAGTTTATAATAAGGTTTATAAGCGCACCGTTAGAACCTGCCGCCGCAACGGCATCTTCACTTACGAAAATACCTAAAACGAAAATATCTGCCGCATTAAATAATAACTGCAAAATATTCGCTAAAATAAGCGGTATAGAAAACTTGACTATTTTTGCAAAAATCGGACCTTTCGTCAAATCCATTCCTATTGCTTTACTCATTACGCACCTTCTATAAATTAAAACGTTTCCACCTTGTCGTTTTTATAGGTTGTAAATTTTATTTTATAACCGTTAGTTTCTTGCGTTTCGCTTTCGTAAACCATATTCCAGTTAGAAAGTTTGTCCAAATTTTCATAAAATACTTCGGCTTCTCCGTCGGCATCTACTTTTGTTACGAACACTTCACTGCAATAAGGAAGCATAGTTTTATAAAACATTGCACCACCGATAATGAAAACGTCATCAGTATTATATTTTTTTAATTCTAATTTTAATTCGTCCATATTGTCAACGACAATACAGTCATCTCTTTTTTCTCCGCCGGGGAATAAAACGATATTTATTCTGTTTTTAAGTGGTTTGCCGTTAGGAAAAGATTTTAACGTATTAGAGCCCATAACGACGACTTTATTTAGAGTGTGTTCTTTAAAGAATTGCATATCAAGTGGCAAGGAGAACAACAAGCCGTTTTTCTTACCTATGCCCCATTTTTTATCAACAGCAACTATAGATTTCATAATAACCTCTTAAACTGCGACTTCAAACTTATCTTCAAGTTTATTAAACTCGTATCCTTCAAGTTTAAAGTCGTCAACCGTGAATTTATAAAAATCTTTTACGTCAGGATTGATAATAACTTTCGGTGCTTCAAATTGTGGGAATTCAAGCATCTTTTTAACTATAGGAATATGTCTATCGTAAATATGAGCGTCAGCAATAACGTGAACGAGTTCGCCAACCTTTAAGTTAGAAACCTGAGCGAGCATCATAAGTAAAATAGAATATTGAACGACGTTCCAGTTATTAGCGACGGCAACGTCGTTAGAGCGTTGATTGAGTATTCCGTTAAGCGTATCACCCGAAACGTTAAACGTCATAGAGTAAGCGCAAGGATAAAGGTGCATTTCGTTTAAGTCTTGAAAGGTATAAATATTAGTCATAATTCTTCTTGAATGCGGATTATTCTTTAAGTCAAACAAGACTCTGTCAACTTGGTCAAATTCACCTTCTGGGTACTTATGCTTAACGCCTAATTGATAGCCGTAAGCCTTGCCGATAGAACCCGTTTCGTCTGCCCAAGAGTCCCAAATGTGAGAGTTTAAGTCGTGAACGTTATTAGATTTTTTTTGCCAAATCCAAAGAATTTCGTCTATTGCCGACTTAAAAGCCGTTCTTCTTAAAGTGAGAATAGGAAATTCTTTTTGCAAATCGTAACGGTTTACGATACAAAACTTTTTAACGGTATGAGCAGGCGTACCGTCAAGCCATTTAGGGCGAACGGGATAATCGGTATCCCAAACGCCGTTTTCCATAATATCTTTACAATTTTGAATAAAGACC
>JAKSOS010000071.1 GCA_024405475.1 Clostridia bacterium | reverse complement strand
TTTTCCTTCCAGTCCCACGCTCTTTTTAAGAAACCTTCTCTACCAACGTCATTTTTCGTCAAACCTTCTTTAGCCATTTGCTCAACGATTTTTACTTCCGTTGCTATAGATGCGTGGTCAGTTCCCGGAAGCCACAATGCAGAATAACCTTGCATTCTCTTAAATCTGATTAAAGTATCTTGCAAAGTTTCATCTAAAGCGTGCCCCATGTGGAGTTGACCCGTTATATTTGGTGGTGGAATCACTATTGTAAAAGGCAGTTTATTTGGATCAACGTCTGCCCTAAAATAGCCTTCTTTTTCCCATTCTTCGTAAATTTGCTTTTCAAATTCCGAAGGATTGTATGTTTTTGCCATATCCATAAAGCATTTTCTCCTAATGCGTAGTTCTATCATTATACTTAAATTTGTTTTTTTTGTCAAACCAAAATAGGCATTACATTGTCATTTTAGAAAGAAAAATCATAAAATAAAATATGAAAAAATTATCGGAGTTTTCAAAATGAAAAAAATTTTAACAATATTTATTGCACTAATCGTGTTCGTATTGCCTTTTAGCGCATGCAAAAAGAACAATAAAAACCTAACGACTATTGAACTCAATGAAGTTACGCACTCCGTTTTTTATGCACCGCTTTATATAGCGATAGAAAACGGCTATTTTTCAGAAGAAAAATTGCAAGTTAATTTAACAAACGGTGGTGGTGCAGATAACTCTATGACTGCCGTATTATCCAAAACCGCAGACATAGGGCTTATGGGTCCTGAAACGGTTATTTACGTTTACAATCAAAACAAAGTTGATTACCCTAAAGTTTTCGGTCAATTAACACAAAAAGACGGTTCGTTCTTGGTTTCAAGAATTTCTGAGCCAAACTTTGACTGGAATAACTTAAAGGGCAAAGAAATATTAGCAGGAAGACTCGGCGGAGTCCCCGCAATGACTTTTGAATACATCTTAAACAATTTAAACATGAAAAACAACTTGGATTTTACGCTAAACTTTGACGTACAATTCAATCTTATGACAAGTGCATTCGTTTCGGGCACGGCAGATTATTGTACCGTGTTTGAACCCACTGCTTCCGAATACGAAAAAGAAGGAAAATGGCATATTGTTGCAAGTGTCGGCGAACAAGGTGGAGAAATTCCCTACACTTCTTTTATCGCACTTTCAAGTTTTATTAAAGAAAACCCAAACACAATAAAAGCATTTTTAAGAGCATTAAAAAAAGCACACGAATACTTAGCAACTCATACCGAAAAAGAAGTTGCCGAAAGTATTGTAAAGCAATTCCCTTCAACAAGTATTGCTTCTATTGAAACTTCAATAAAAAGCTACAAAAAAATTGACGCTTGGAAAACTGACTTAAAAGCTACAGAGAGCAGTTTTACAAAACTTCAGGACATAATGCAAAATGCCGGCGAATTAGAAAAAAGGGTTGATTTTAATAAAATAGTTGACAATACTTTTGCTCAAGAAATATTCGGATAAAAAAATCTTTTTTACGGCGGATAAATTATGAATAAACTTTTAGAATTAAAAAATATTTCCCTTTCCTACCAAACGATAGACAACGAAATTAAAGCTATTGATAATCTTTCTTTTAGTTGTAATGACGGAGATTTTATCTCTATCATAGGTCCATCGGGTTGTGGAAAAACTACGATACTTTCAATAATTGCGGGGTTAATTAAACCCACGAATGGAAGCATTATTATAGACGGAAAAGAAAATAACGATAAAAAAGAAGACCTTGGATATATGCTTCAAAAAGACCAGTTATTTTCTTGGCGAACTATTGAAAAAAATATTTATCTTCCACTTGAAATTAAAAAGACTTTAACGCAAAAAAATAAAGATTACGCAAAATCTTTACTGAAAAAATACGGCTTATACAATTTTAGAAAAAACTATCCGGAACAGTTATCGGGTGGTATGCGTCAAAGAGTTGCACTGATAAGAACGTTAGTAAGTAATCCGAAATTGCTACTACTTGACGAGCCGTTTTCCGCACTTGATTATCAAACGAGATTATCTGTAACCGACGACGTGTATAAAATTATAAAAGCCGAGAAAAAAACTGCAGTTTTAGTTACTCACGATATTTCAGAAGCCATTTCTATGTCTGACATAATCGTAGTGCTTACCGAAAGACCTGCTAAAGTTAAACGCATTTTTTATCCTAACCTATTAGGCGACTCCCCTCTTAAAAAAAGGGAGAGTAAAAACTTCGGATTATGGTTTGAAAAAATATGGAAGGAGTTAAACTAATGAAGAATAACGAATTTTCTAAAGAGCACTTATTATACATTAAAAAAATTAAACGCAATAATGCTTTTATTGTTATTTCAAGGTTTTTAATTTTAATTTTTATAATCGGTATTTGGGAATTTTTAGCAAGAATAAACGCCATAGATACTTTTATTTCAAGTTCACCTTCACGTATTATAAAAACGATTAAAAAACTTTTCATAGAAGACAGATTAACCTATCATATTTCAATTACTCTTTACGAAACGATAGTCGGATTTTTACTCTCGTCATTTTTCGGTTATATAATTGCCCTACTTTTATGGCTATCTAAAAAATTGCGACTTATTTTGGAACCCTATATCGTAGTATTAAACAGTCTTCCTAAAATTGCATTAGGGCCTATTATCATAGTATGGTTTGGCAGTGGAAGTAAATCAATTATTTTTATGGCGGTGTTAGTAGGAATTATAGTCGCAATTATAACTATGCTCAACGGATTTTTGGCAACGGAAAAAGAAAAAATACTTTTGTTAGAATCTATGGGCGCAAACAACTTTCAGATAATGACAAAACTCGTTATCCCCGGAAGTGTGCCCACCCTTATAAGTATGCTAAAAATAAACGTGGGTATGGCGTGGATAGGTTCTATTATGGGAGAATATCTCGTTTCTAAAGCCGGACTCGGATATCTTATTGTTTACGGTGGTCAGGTATTTAAGTTGGATTTAGTTATGGCTTCAACTATCGTCTTGTGCATTCTTGCCGGCGCTATGTATGCAATAGTTTCCCTGTTAGAAAAAATAATCGTTAAATATAAAAACTAAAATAGTAAAAAAAGCGGAGCTAAAATACTCCGCTTTTTTTCTTTCTATTTAATACACAGAGAGTTTACAACTGCTAAAAGCATTATTCCTACGTCTGCAAACATTGATAACCAAATAGGAACTCCCACAAAAACACTTAACGTCATTATAGCAAACTTAACAAATATTGATACGACGATATTTTGAAAAACTTTTCTTTTTATTCTTTTTGACTCTTTTATTGCAAGACATAAATTATCTAATTTATCATTGATTAAAACCACGTCTGCAGAATCTATTGCAATATCACTTCCTGCCTTTCCCATTGCAACTCCTATATCGGAAGAAACCAAAGACAATGAATCGTTTATTCCATCACCTACGAACATCAACGTATTATACTTTTTATATTTTTTTACAATCTTTTCTTTTTCCAAAGGAAGTTTTTCGGAATAATATTTATCAAGTGGCAAAGCCCTATAAACCTTAGAACAAACAAAGTCGCTATCCCCACTTACCATAATCGTATTCTTTATTCCCATTTTCTTTAAGTTGTTAATAACGTCTTCGCTCTCTTTCCTGATTGCATCAGAAAAAGTTATTACACCCTTTAACCTGCTATTTACAATAAGATAAATTGCTGTTTGTTCTTTTTCAACATGTCTTATATCGGCATCTTTTAATACATTCTTATTACCGACTTCAACTTCTTTATTTTTTATCTTTCCCTTTATTCCAAAGCCTGATATTTCTTCTATATTTTTAACTTCGTATAAAGGTTTTTTGTAATAATCACACACGGCTTTCGCCAAAGGGTGATTAGAAAACTGCTCAATAGAAGCAACCGTCTTAACAACTTCTTCTTCACTATAGTCATCTAAATAAATTACCTTATCTACGTTTAAGTTTCCCATAGTTAAAGTACCCGTTTTGTCAAACATAATCGTATCGCATTTCGTCAGTAAATCTATATATAAACTACCTTTTACAAGAACACCGTTATCTGCTAACTTTCCTATTCCAACGAAGAACGCCAACGGCACGGAAATAATGAGTGCGCAAGGACAAGAAATTACTAAAAAAGTTAAACCTTTATAAATCCATTTTGTAAAACTCATACCGTCAAACAATGGTGGAACTACCGAAATTACAATCGCCAAAGCAACAATTATAGGCGTGTATATCTTTGCAAATGAAGTTATAAATTTTTGCTCTTTTGATTTATTGCTGTTTGCGTTTTCTATTGCAGAAATTATTTTTTTAAGCGTGCTATCAGTATATGATTTCGTAGTTTTTATTCTTATAACTTCCCCTATATTTATTGCACCGCTTAAAGCAATTTCTCCACTACGTAATTGATAAATCTTGCTTTCACCATTTAATGCCTTCATATCTAAATCACCATCGTTTAACATTTCTCCGTCAATAGGAATCTTTTCACCTTTTTTTATTTCAATAATACTTCCTATTTCTACCATAGACGGTTCAACGTCAATAGCGACGCCATCTTTTATCAACCTTACCGTTTTTATTTCTAAACTTTTTAACTTTAATATTTTGTTTTTGGATTTTTCCGTTGCTATATCTTCTAACATTTCACCTATTCCATAAAGCAAAACGATAATAAATCCTTCAACACTCTCCCCTAAAATAAACGCAGTAATAGATGCTATTACCATTAACGTATTCTCATCAAGAAAATTAAACTTAATAATCTTTTTAAAAAATTCAATAAGTATTTCATATCCTGCTATCAGCGTAGCTACTATTCTGATTACATCTCTTAAAATGCTCTCTTTATAAAACACAAATGAAAATAAAAATACAATTAGTGAAATAAAAATTTTTATTACACTTTCTATACGTTCTTTTATTTCTCTAGCAAGTTTAAATGCTCCGATATCATCAATCTTATCT
>JAKSOS010000070.1 GCA_024405475.1 Clostridia bacterium | reverse complement strand
CTTCTTTTTTCTTTCCACATACACAAACAGGGAGACTTTTATCACAAATACAATCAGTTTCTAATTCCTTAAAAGCTCTTTTTACTGCTCTATCTTCTAACGAGTGGAAAGTTATTATTGCTATTCTTCCGCCCTTTTTAAGTCCCCTTGACATATCAATTACGGTATCGTAAAGCCCTTCAATTTCGCCATTTACTTCAATTCTCAATGCTTGAAACGTCCTTTTTGAAGGATGTCCGTCTTTCTTAAATTTTTGCGGAATACTTTTATCTATTATTTCATTTAATTGTTTTACCGTTCTAATCGGATTTTTCGCCCTTTCATTAACGATATTGCTTGCTATTTTATCTGCGAATCTTTCTTCACCATACTCGGTGAGTATATCTTTTAACGATTTATAACTATATTCGTTTACTATTCTCTCGGCTGTTAAAGGATTATCTTTATTCATACGCATATCTAACACTTCGTCAGTTGCCATATAAGAAAATCCCCTGCTTTTATCGTCTAACTGAAAACTTGAAACGCCAAGGTCAAGAAGAATTCCATCAAAACCGTCTATATTTAATTTTTCTTTTATATCGTTAAAGTTTTTGAAATTATCTTTAACTATAGTATATCTTCCATCAAATTCGGATAACTTTTCCTTTGCTTTACCTATTGCAAAATCATCTAAGTCAGTCGCAACGAGTTGTCCGTTCGGTGAACTTAATTTTAATATTTCGCTTGAATGCCCCGCACCGCCTAAAGTTCCGTCAAAATAAATGCCACCTTTTTTAATTTTTAAAGCTTCCATGCACTCGTTAAGCATTACAGGAATATGTTTCAAATTATCCATTGTTCTTTAATGACTCGTAAGCACTTGCAAGCGAATTAAAGTTAACGTCATTAAAATAATTTTGCCAAACTTCTTCACTCCATATTTCAATGCAAGTCGGTCCTTTATAAACTACAACGTCTTTTTCTATCTTTGCTAACTTTCTTAAATTCTCGGGAATAAGTATTCTGCCTTGCTTGTCTTCTTCTGCATCCCAAGTGTTATACAAAATGAAACGTGCTGCCTTTAATTGTGCTTCATCAAAACGGTTAACGTTCTCTAAAAGTTTCTTTTGCTCAGCCATTTGCTCTTTGCTATAAACATATAAGCAACCACCGGCACCGATAGTTATGGTATATTCACCGCCCAACTCCTCACGGAATTTGACAGGTATTCTCATTCTGTTTTTTGCATCAAGTTGATGTGAATAACTCTTAGCGGACATTAGAATACACCTCTCCCTATCTTTATTACACAAAGATTCTAACACAAATTATGCCCACTGTCAACCACTTTTTATAATTTTTTTAATATTTTTACAAATTTTTTAATCAAAAATTTAATTTTGAAACCACTTTTTTATAAAAATACTGATTTTCCTTTGCACAATCACCTATGAATTTTATTGAAAATTGTTTGTTATTTCCTAATGATTTTACGCTTTTTAGATATTTTTTTAGCCTTAAAACCGAATTTAGTGATCCTGAAATCATTTTTTGTGGTAAAAAGTGGTTATAGATTTTATTTTTTACAAAAAAATAGTGCGTGCATCCTAAAATTACGTTATCAAAGTAGTTTTTTACGTTATATTTTGAAACATTACATAAATTGAACGCACTATTTAATATATTATCTAAATCAATATAGTCTAAGTGAAATTTATTGTCTTCAATTTCTTTTGCAAGAGTCGGTAAACCAACACTAATAACGTTTTTATTGTCTTTATACTCATTCACCGTATTTTCGGTCGCTAGCAGTAAAGTTTTATTACCATCTAGTATCGCTTTTTCAACCGGAGGAAAAACTCCAAATAATTTAATCTTTTCATATTGTTGTATTTTACTTAAAACACAAACGCTTAAAGTGTTGCAACCAAAAACGATACATTTTACTCCGAAAGATTTAATTTTTTCAATATTCTCCATTGTAATATTAATTAAATCTCTTTCCGTTCTATTTCCATATGGGGCATTATAATTATCGCCAAAATACAAATATCTCTCATTAGGGAGATATTTTACTAAATCTTTTAACAGAGAAAAACCACCTATTCCACTATCTAAAATGGCAATATAATCATTTAACATAGTAAAATGTATGTTATTTTTTAAAAAATAGTTAAAAATAAATCAAAAATGCACAAATGTAGTTGCTTTTACTATTTTTTTATGATAAAATTATTAGCGTAATTATAAGTAAATAAGGAGTGCATAAATATGCCAAATATTAAATCTGCAAAAAAGAGAGTTATTGTTAACACAAAGAAAACCGAAAATAATAAGACAACTCGTTCTGCTTTCAAAACAGAAATAAAGAAAATTGAAGCTCTTGTTAAAGAAAACAAAATTGAAGAAGCTAAAGCAGCTCTTCCAAACGCTTTTAAATTAATAGACATCGCAGCTTCAAAAAACGTTATTCACATAAAGGCAGCTGCTCATAAAAAGAGTAAACTTTCAAAGAAAATTACTGACGCTGAAAAAGCTCCAAAAGCAGAAGTTAAAGAATAATTTATTTTAGTTAAAAAAAATCCCTGCACCACATAGTGCAGGGATTTATTTTTATTTGTTTTTATTTTGTAATTGTTACCTTTTGTAATGCTCTTGGAGCATCTGGGTTATTACCTATTAAACAAGAAATCTTACAAGCAAACATTTGTGCAAAAATTGCAAAAGCAAACATCATTATTTCTTCCGAAACGTTAAAGTTGATTAAAGCATCGTTGCACTTAAAAGATTTTCCCGTTAAAACGCAATCATTTGTGACAAGCAATACGGGTGCACCTAAAACCAACATTTTCTCTAAACATTTTAGTTGGTCAGCCCTAACGATTGACTGCATTTCGTCATCACCGTTATTTTTAGCACAATATATAATTACCGGCGTACTTTCATTTACCATTGCCATAGGTCCGTGATAGAACTCACTGCCCGGATAACCTTTCATTTGTATATAGCAAGTTTCTTGAAGTTTTAACGTTGATTCTAATGCAATAGCGTAAGTTAAACCCCTTGAAAGAACAAATCCGCTTTTCATATCCTTAAACTTATTTGCATAAGTAGTTGTAAGTTGATCTATTTGCGGAATAATACACTCAATTTCAGTCTTTAAGTTTTTAAGCATCAAAAGGTTTTCTTTCTTTTTAGAAAGTTCTGACGCTAACCACAACAACAAATACAACTCTGCAGAGAAAGTTTTTGTTGCGGCAACACTTTTTTCATCTCCGCAATCACAATACAAATGAAACTTCGCTTCTTTTGCAAGCGGACTGTTTTTGTCATTTGTAACTGAAATAGTGATAGCCCCATGTTCATTACCCTTTTTAATAACTTCTAATACGTCTTCTGCTTTACCGCTTTGGCTACAACCGATAACAATACTGTTTGAATAATTTATTTTACCTTTATAAAGAGTTAAAACACTCGGAGCTGATAAACCAACAGTGTAATTTGAGTTAATTTCAAGCATATACTTAAAATAAATAAGTGCGTGGTCGCTCGTTCCTCTTGCAGCGGCAACAAAGTTCGTTGCCTTGCTATTTTTAATTTCGGAAACAAGTTGTTTCATTACATCAGCATTATCGTTAAAAATTCTTCCGAATACTTCAGGGGTTTCGTTAATTTCCTTCCACATTAAAGTTTCTTTATAATTCATAAAAACTACCACCTATTTTTTACATATTATAACAATAATATACAAAAAAGTCAATATCAAAAATAAAAAAGGCTTGAATATTTCAAGCCTTTTTATTTGTTTATTTAATTATTTTCTCATTTGAGCTTCTACTTCAGCAGCAAAATCGTTAACCTTCTTTTCTAAGCCTTCACCCATTTCAAAACGAGTAAATCTCTTAACGGTTAAAACCTTACCTGCCTTATCAGCAACTGCCTTAATAACCTTATCAATGGTGATTGATGGATCTTTAACGAAAGCTTGTTTCATTAAACAATTTTCGTCATAGTATTTACCAACTTTACCTTCAACCATCTTTTCAATGATTTGTTGTGGCTTGTTTGCAAGTTTTGGATCATTTTTAATTTGAGCAATTAAAATATCCTTTTCGTGTTCTAACACTTCTGCCGGAACTTCTTCAGGGTTGATATATAATGGCTTAGATGCTGCAATTTGAAGTGCTATATCGTGAGCAAGTTCTTTTGTTGCATCACAATCACAACCTTCAATTTCAACCATAACGCCAACTTTACCACCCATGTGAATATAAGTTTCAACGATACCGTTAGAAGCTTCATATTTTGCAAAACGACGAATAGCAATCTTTTCGCCTATCTTTGCCGTAGCGGCAACCGTTTCATCATTTTTAGCAGTAGCTAAAGCTTCGTTATCTTTAACGTCGTTAGCAATAACGTAATCAGCTACGCTATCAACGAAAGCTCTGAAACCTTCACCGTTTGCAACGAAGTCAGTTTCGCAGTTTACTTCAACAAGAGCGCCAACCTTACCTGCAACCTTTGCGGCAACGATACCTTCTGCGGCAATTCTTGAAGCTTTTTTAGCAGCTGAAGCGATACCTTTTTCTCTTAAAAAATCAATAGCTTTATCCATATCACCGTTAGATTCAGTTAAAGCCTTTTTACAATCTAAAACGCCTGCGCCTGTTTTTTGACGCAATGCGATAACATCACTACCTGAAAACATCTTAAATCCTCCAAATATTATTCTTTGTCTTCTTTGCTTTCAGCCATAGCGTCTGCCATAGAAGCTTTTTCTTCTTCAGGTTCAACAACTTTTTCAACTTGTTCGCCTTGGTTAGCTTCAAGAACGGCATCTGCGATAACAGAAGCAATAAGTTTTACTGCACGAATAGCATCATCGTTTCCCGGAATAACGTGGTCTACTAAATCAGGATCGCAATTTGTATCTGTAATAGCTACAATAGGAATATGAAGTTTTCTTGCTTCCATAATTGCGTTATGTTCAATAGTAGGATC
>JAKSOS010000007.1 GCA_024405475.1 Clostridia bacterium | reverse complement strand
TATTCTCACTCCGTACTAAAGCTCAAATTCCTTATACTTTGACAATCGTATAAAGCGTCTTCAGCACTCAACGTCGGTCCTTTTTTAATAGAATAAGTACCTACGTTTGTATCAACGATTGCAATTAAATAATTTTGTAAATACAATGCATTATTTTCATCCCAATTATCTTTTGTATTATAAAAAGCCGTTGTTATAAATGCATTTTTTTCTATAGTTTCCAAATTTGTCGGCAAACTAATATCTTTTAACTTTAAACAGCCCGAAAACAAAGTCGTTGTTATTTTCTTTATAGGTGATTTTATTACGATGGCTTCTAATTGTGAACAATCGCTAAACACTCCATTGCTAAACTCTGTGACTTGTGCATCAACGTAAGCACTTTCAATTAAAGACTTTGCAAATGCATTTGCCCCTATTTGTTTAACAGAATTAGGAATATATACACCACGAATTTTTGATGACAAAAACGCATTATTTGCAATAGCCGTCACCTCTTTATCGTTTATCTTGTCAGGAATAACGATAAACTCATCAGTACAAGTGCCAACCCCATTTAATATGTATGTATTTGTATCAAAGTCTAACACATATTTTAAGCCTTTAGATTGTGCCATTTCTTTTTCTACGGTTTTTTCACATTTTTTACAAGTTTTTATCTGTTTTAATACTTTATTTGAATATGAAAATTTAATACCGAATTCATGCGACGGTTCTGTGTAATTTGAATAAAACTCTTGTTTACACTCTTCGCAATAATTTATTGTATAACCTTTTTCCGTACACGTAGGCTCAACTATCGTTTGCTTAAATGAGTGAACGTGATTTTCAATACCGGCATAAACCAACGTGTCTTTATCTCCTATCCACCAGTTTCCGTTAGACCCTATGTAAGGAGTTAATCCATCATTACCTTTATCGCCTTGTGCACCCTTTTCGCCTTGCGCTCCGGTTTCGCCTTTATCGCCTTGTGCACCCTTTTCGCCTTGCGCTCCGGCTTCTCCTTTCTCGCCTTTTTTACCTCTGCTATTTAACCATTCCTCATAATCTAAGACTTGTTCTCCATTCTCCGTTGATGATTCAACGTATGATTCATAAGCTTGCAATAACTGCTCTTCACTTTCATTGCAAGCAACAAGTCCTATCAAACACGCAACAACCATTAAACTTAATATAAAAATTGATATAATCTTTTTCATTCGCTCTCTCCATTTTTTATAAAATTATTTTAACGATTACATTTTTTCAGGCTCGGGATATTCTTCACCAAATGTATCAACGGTAACTGTTTTCATAACTTGTTTTTTTAGCGGTCTATCATTATAGTCAGTATCGCAATTTGCTATTTCATCTACTACTTCAAGCCCTTCTATAACCTTTCCGAAAGACGCATATTCGCCATCTAAATGCGGTGCATCTTCGTGCATAATGAAAAATTGCGAGCCTGCCGAATTTGGATTATACGCCCTTGCCATTGATAAAACACCACGAGTATGTTTTAATTTGTTAGCAAATCCGTTTGAAGAAAATTCGCCTTTAATAGAATAGTTAGGTCCACCCATACCGTTTCCGTCAGGGCATCCCCCTTGAATCATAAATCCCGAAATTACCCTGTGAAAAATCAATCCGTTGTAAAAACCTTTTTTTACTAATGATACAAAATTGTTTACAGTATTTGGCGCAAACTCCGGATATAACTCGCACTTGATAATTTTCCCGTTTTCCATTTCAATTTTAACAATAGGATTTGCCATATAAACCACCTTCATTTTCTTGTTTTTTATATTCTTTTATTTTTCTGATTTTTTTCAATAATCTTACAAGCATTTTGCTTCGGGTTTTTTAGTCGCTTTTTAATTAAGCATTTTTAACTATTTTAACAACTTCGGTTGTATTAATTATTGAAATAGGAATAACCAAGCAATTTCCTTTTACCAGACCGGTATCTTCTAACGCACTGTAAACTGCTTTTAAATCGTCGTTTTTCTTTGCGTCTTTTATTAAGCCTTGCATAGTTTCACTATCGTTAAATGCTTTTGCCATATCGTCGGTAGTAGAAAATTCGCAAATTAAAACAAAACTTATTCCCTTTGATAAAAGGTGGCACTCAACGGCTAACTTATCTTTTTCAAAATCTTCTTTAATTGAATCAACCACCTTTTCTACTGATTCACTTTCAGCATAACCTTCTTTAACAAACGCCTTCTTTAATTTAGGATAAGAACTGCAAGCCGTAAGTGATAATACTGTAACCAAAGCCAAAATTAAAGCAACTATTGTTTTTGTAATTTTTTTCATATTTTTCTCCTTTGTGTTTTTATTATTGTACCATTTTATCTCTCTTTTTGCAATAGAAAAATAAAAAAGAGATAAACTTTTATAGTCTATCTCTTTTATTTGTAAAATCGTTAAATTTCTTACTTGTTAAAATATCTCTTAAGTAAGCCTTGGAAAGCCTTGCCGTGTCTTGCTTCATCTCTTGCCATTTCGTGAACGGTATCGTGAATAGCGTCAAGATTTTGTGCTTTTGCAAGTTTTGCTAAATCAGTTTTACCTGCCGTTGCACCGTTTTCTGCAGCAACTCTCATTTCCAAATTCTTTTTTGTTGAATCGGTTAAAACTTCGCCCAACATTTCAGCAAACTTTGCAGCGTGTTCTGCTTCTTCTAAAGCAGCCTTTTCCCAGTACATTGCAATTTCAGGATAGCCTTCACGTGCGGCAACTCTACCCATTGCAAGATACATACCTACTTCACAGCATTCGCCGTTAAAGTTTGCTCTTAATCCTTCTTTAATTTCTTCAGAAACGTTTGAAGCAATACCTACAACGTGTTCTGATGCCCAACTCATTTCTTCGTCCTTTAATTCAACGAACTTTTCTGCCGGTGCTTTACACAACGGGCAAGCGCTAGGACAAACGTCACTTTCTACAATTTGTCCACAAACTAAACATTTCCATTTTTTCATTTTTATATATCTCCTTTATTATTTTTTTCTTTTAATCTGTTTTCGCATTCTTTACATATTCCTACGTAATGAATATTTGAATAATCTATCTTAAACTTATATTTTTTTTGAATTCTTTTTTTCGTTTCACTATCAAGTTCAATATTTTCCACGTCAAAAACTTTTCCGCATTTAGAACATATTGCGTGAGAGTGGGGCAAAACAGTTCCGTCAAATCTTTCTTTATTTAATATCGTTCCAACAGAAAGTATATCGCCACTTTGTTTTAATTCCTTTAAGTTGCGATAAACCGTTGCTAAGCTTAAATCCTTAAACTTCGGTTTAAGCTCGTTATATATCCACTCTGCCGTAGGGTGAGTCTTTGTGTTTTTAAGACAATCTATTATTGCTTGCCTTTTTTTACTAAATCTTTCCATATTCGTTAATGATAATCATTATCATTAGCATTATAACATTGAAACCTAAAAAAGTCAACAACTAAATCAAAAGAAAAAATTTAAAAAGAAAAACGCTCAAAGTAAATTGAGCGTCTTTTTTGATTTGATTTTATCTTTCTTCTCTGAAATAGTTTAATCCGAGTGATGCAGGAGGCTGAACGTTTTTATTTCCCCTAATACTTGTAGCAATTAAAACGATAATAGTTACGATATAAGGTAAAAGTTTTAATGCAGCCATTTGTGTAAATGATACACCGGTAATCTTAAACGCTAAAATATAGAAACAAGCGAAAATAATTGAACCTAAAATTGATAGCGTCGGCCTCCATAAGGTAAACATAACGAGTGCAATAGAAAGCCAACCTAACGCTTCTATGGTAGCTGCGTTTTCCCAACTGCCACCGATATAATCCATAATGTAGAAGAATCCACCAAGACCGGCAATTCCGCTACCGATTAAAATTGCAACGTATTTATACTTCGTAACGTTTATACCAACGGCATCTGCAGTTGCAGGACTTTCGCCGACAGCTCTTAATCTTAAACCTGCTTTCGTTTTGTTTAGGAATATAGAACATAAAATTGCAATGATAATAGCTAAATAAACTAAAATGCCATAGGATAAAAATACTTTTCCGAACCAACCGAGATTTGAAGAAAAACTTAAACTCTTTGAAATAATTTTACTTGCAGCGTCAAAGTTTGTTCTATCTACGTAGTTATCAATAAAAAATTGAGTAAATCCAACACCGAAAGTAGTTATAGCTAAACCTGTGATGTTTTGATTGCAACGAAGTGAAACGGTAAGTAAAGCGTAAATACCACCGATTATAGCGGCAAATAAAAATGCCATAAATATCGTAAATAATATAAGCATTATCCAGGACGGGTTTGCAAGATTTGATTTCATATATAAATCAACAGCAAAACAGCCACCTGCAGTTCCCGCACACATAATTCCCGGAATGCCGAGATTTAAGTGCCCTGCTTTTTCCGTGATGATTTCGCCTACGCAACCGAATAAGAATACCGTTGCCAAAGATATTGAACCAATAAGTAAAGAAGTAAACATTATTTATCCTCCTTTATGGTATTTGCTTTATTTTCTTGTTTTTCGTTTGTCGTGTTTTTCTTTTTTCTGAAAATAACTTTGTAATTGATAAAGAATTCACAACCGATAATAAAGAAATAAATTAAACCTAAAACAACGTTTGCCAAAGCGTCGTTATAAAAACCAAACGCCTTTCTAACTTCGCCCATACCACGAGAAACGAAAGTAATTAAAGCACAAGTACCGATTAAAACTAACGGATTAAACTTAGCAAGCCAAGAAGTCATAATTGCGGTAAAACCTAATCCGCCGTGCATCGTGCTGTTTACAGAGTGGTTAATACTACCTGTTAAAAGTAAACCCATAAGTCCGCAAATCGCACCTGATAAAAGGAGCGTTCTTATAATAACTTTTTTAACGTTCATACCAACGTACTTTGCGGTATTTTCAGATTCACCTACGACTGCAAGTTCATATCCGTGTTTGCTCTTTTTTAAGTAAATCGTTATAAATACCGTAACGATTGCAACGACAATAATACTCAATAATTGATCGTTGACAATCTTAGGCAAAGTATTTTTAGATATAGGAGTTAACGTTCCCGAACCACTCGGAGCCCAAATTGTAATGAGAGTTAAAACAAGACCTTCTGCAATATAGTTCATCATAAGTGTAAACAAAGATTCGTTCGTCTTAAAGAACGCTTTAAATATTGCAGGAATAACAGCCCAAATCATACCAGCTAAAATGCTTGAAACAATCATCAACAAAATTACGATTACGGAACTAATATTAGTATTTTGCGTATAGAATAAACAAGCATAACTTGCTAAACAACCGACTAAAACCTGTCCGTTAGCACCTAAGTTCCAGAATTTCATTTTAAATGCAGGAATAATTGCCAAAGAAACACCGAGCAAAATTGCGGTATCTCTTAAAAATAACCAAATTCTTCTTTCAGTACCGAACACGCCGTCAAACAGTGCTACGAACATATCAAGTGGCGAACCGCCGTCTGAAGATGAAACAGCACAGAAAATACTTGCAATAACAAATGCTACGAGAATAGAAACAGCGTAAATAAGCAAAGATTTTTTCTTGCTTAAATTATCTCTTTTTATAATGTGGAATAAAGGTTCTTTAATAGTTTTTGTTTCTTGCATTTTTTATTCCCCCTTTTCTTCCTTTTGTTTTTTTGCTTCTTCTCTCCACTCTTTAGCGGTTAAGTTAGAGTCTTTTGCTTTACCGAATTGCTTATCTTTCTTAACCTTATTTAAGTCAAGAGAACCTGTCATCATAAGACCGAGTTCTTCCTTCGTTGTTTTTTCAGCGTGAACGATACCCATATTCTTACCGTGACACAATACCATAATTTTATCACAAAGGGCAAGCATAACGTCAAGGTCTTCACCTATAAACAAGACGCCCGTTCCCTTTTTCTTTTCTTCATTTAATATATCGTAAATAGCATAAGAAGAATTGATATCAAGTCCCCTTACAGGATAAGCCGTAACGATTACGTTAGGACTTGATTCTATTTCACGACCAACTAAAACTTTTTGAACGTTACCGCCCGACAATCTTCTTACAGGTGTTTCAGAAGAAGGAGTTACGATTTCAAGTTTTTTAATAAGTGCTTCAGCTTGCTTCTTTGCCAAATCTCTATCTACAAAAGGTCCTTTATTATCTCTGTAATTTTTCAACATAATATTGTCGGTAATAGAGAACGAAGGACAAAGTCCCATGCCTAATCTGTCTTCAGGAATAAAACTCATTGAAACGCCTTTTTCAATAATTTCCTTTGCCGGAAGACCTACGATACTTTCACCCTTGTGCATAATTTGACCTGACACTAACGGCCTTAAACCAGCGATTGCTTCGCAAAGTTCTTTTTGACCACAACCTGCAATTCCTGCAACGCCGAGTATTTCGCCACCACGAATATAAAAGTTTACGTCTTCAATTTTTCTACTGCCGTCATCGCCGTTAATATTTAAGTTTCTTATTTCAAGTAACGGTCTGTCAAAATCTGTTTTAGCCCTGTTAATTTTAAGTTCAACCTTTTTACCGACCATCATTTCGGTAAGTTCTTTTTCACTTGTTTTAGCAGTATCAACCGTACCGATATATTCGCCTTTTCTTAAAATTGAAACCCTATCGGAAATTTCTAAAACTTCGTTAAGTTTGTGTGTAATAATGATAATTGACTTTCCGTCTTGTTTCATTTTACGAAGAACCGTAAAAAGTTTTTTAGTTTCTTGCGGAGTTAAAACCGCAGTAGGTTCGTCTAAAATCAAAATATCTGCGCCACGATATAAAACTTTAATAATTTCAACAGTTTGTTTTTCGGAAACGGACATTTCGTATATTTTCTTTTTTGGATCTATATCAAAACCGTATTTATCGGCTATAGCCTTAACACGGGAATTTACGTCTTTAATATTATATTTGCCGTCGTCAATACCTAAGATGATATTTTCAGCAGCAGTAAAAACATCAACTAATTTAAAGTGTTGATGTATCATACCTATTTTATATTTAAAAGCATCTTTCGGGGAAGAAATAACAACTTCTTTTCCGTCAATTAATATTTTTCCTTCGTCAGGAAAATAAATTCCGGAAATCATATTCATTAAGGTTGTTTTTCCGGAACCGTTTTCGCCTAAAAGCGATAAAATCTCGCCTTTTTTTACAGTGAGATTTATGTTTTTGTTTGCTATAACGTTTCCAAAGAATTTGGAAACTCCTTTTAATTCAATAGCATATTTCTCAGTCATTTGCTATCTCCTTTTTATTTTAGAAAAATATAGGGGCAAGGATCCCTTGCCCCCAGTTTTGTTCTTAATTATTTTGTCATATCAATAATATCAGGTGTACCGTCTGCTTTTGTTCCGTAAACAGCATTTAACAATTTAATACCATCAATAGTGATATCAAATGAAGGAGCAGAACGTAATTCTGATTCGTGATAATATCCATCAGCGATAAGTTCAGCAGCCTTATTAAATCCTGCCCATGTAGCATCACCAGGAGCACATGTCGTAGCATCTAAAGCAACGCCCCCAACAGTAAACTTTGTTAAATCAAATACCTTTCTTGTACCTGCTTTGAGTTCGTCTGCAACAGCCTTTACTTTATCAGCAGTTCCTTCTGCAGCAGCAGGACCGATTTCATATTTAACGTAGCCGTCAGACATTTTACCACAATAGTCTGTTTCAACTTCTTTGCCTTCTAAAGCGCAATCAATCATCTTTTCAAAATAATTTGTCCAGTCAATCTTAGAGTAAGCAACTAACGTGTTCTTACCTGTTGAACCGTTGTAAGCAACGTTAGGAACATTACTGTTATCACAAGCAGTAGGAGCACCCATTGAGTCAGCGTGTTGAGAAATAAGAACACAACCGTCATCAATAAGAGTTTGAGCAGCTGATTTTTCACCAGCTTCATCATACCATGAACCTGTGAAAGTAACTTCCATAGTAGCTGTGTAGCCATCAGAAAGTGCAGCTTGTAAACCTAAGAACCAAGAAGTATAACCAGAAATAACTTCAGCATATGTCCAAGCACCAACGTAACCAACCTTAAAGTTCTTGTCAACAGCTTTATCTGTCATTGTCATAAGTTTTAAACCAGCAGCATAACCTGCAAGATATCTACCTTCGTAAATAGAAGCGAAAGCGTTGTGGAAGTTGTTTAATCCTTCTGATTGAGAATTAACGCCTGTTGCGTGGAAGAATTGAACGTCAGGACATGCTTTTGCAACTTCAATTATAAATGGTTCGTGACCGAAAGAATCAGCAAAGATTGCTTTGCAACCACTATCTGCAAGATCTAACGCAGTTTCTTTGCATGTTGAATCTTCAGGGATGTCAGTAACAATCGTGTATTGCTTTTTGCTTAAACCCTTGTTTTTACAAGCTTGCTTAAATGCATCAATGAAGTTCTTATCATAAGTAGAACTTTCACCGTGTAAACAAATAAGGCCTACAACTGCTTTCTTTTTACCGCAAGCGGTTAAACCGAAGCAACAACCTACTGCTAAAATAGCAGCAACTAAAAGTGTTAAAAGTTTCTTCATTTTTTATCCTCCTACCCTATAAAGGGTTTATTACTGTTTTCTGAAAACGAGTTTCCCGTTTTCCATACTATCTACAACGGCGAGCGAAAGCAAATCAATACCTTCTTTCCTTATCTTGTCGCCACCGCCTTGGAAACCCTTTTCAACTGCAATCGCAACGCCTACTAACTGCGCTTTTGCTTGAGAAACAATAGAACGCAATGCGTTTGTTGCATTACCTACTGCCAAAAAATCATCAACGATTAAAACCTTGTCCGAAGAAAGCAAATAATCTTTTGGCAAAATAATCAAATTAGTGTTTTGTCTTGTATATGAATAACATTCTGCGCTATATACGTCTCCGTCTGCATTTAGGGCTTTGCTCTTTTTAGCAAACGACATACTTACGCCTAATCTTTCGGCAACTAAAATCGCAAGTGCAATTCCGGACGCTTCTACGGTTAGTACAGTTGTTATTCCCTTGTCTTTAAAGTGGTTATAAACTTCGTCTGCCATTTGAGATAACAAAGGCATTTCCATTTTGTGATTGACAAAATCGCCTACTTTAAGAACGTCTCCTGGTAAAACCTTTCCCCTTTTTGCAATTTCGTCTTCCAAAATCTTCATATTTAACCTCTGAAAAAACAAAAAACGGTTTTGATTTCTCAAACCGTTTGCCAATACAAAAATAAAATAGCAATTAAAAGCAAATGCTTTTAATTGTATTTTTTAGTCCAATAGTCGAATCGTAAGGCTGTTCGGTAGAAACGACTGCGCCATATCTTTGCAGTCCTATATTGGCAAAATTAAATTACATTCATATTATAACAATTATTTATTCTTGTGTCAAATATTTTACATAATAATTCAAATTATTTATAAACTATTTTTTGCTTACCTTAAAATCTGCCCAGTCTATTCCTTCGGGCTTATAATTTTCTACGTATTCTATAACTTCTTCTATCGTATTTAAGGTTTTATATAACTTCTTACTTTCTTTATTTACGAAATGATTCTCTGCCATCATTTCAAAAAGTTTATCCATATTATCGTAATAACCTAATACGTTGAATACGGCTATCGCTTTATTATGCCTTCCTAATTGCTTTAACGTTATTGCTTCAAATAACTCTTCAAACGTACCGACTCCACCAGGAGCAACTACAAACGCGTCACACCCGTCTTCCATTATACTTTTTCTTTGTGCCATTGTTTCTGTACGGGTTAATTTATCTGCTTTATAAAATACGCCTTCGTATCCGTTTTCTTCAAAAAACTTTGGAATAACTCCGTGAACGTATCCGTTTTCCGCCTTAAATCCGTTTGCGACAGCGCCCATAATACCGACACCGCCTGCACCGAATATCAACGAATGTCCCCTTTTTGCTAATTGCCTACCTAATTCGTAGCACTCCTTAAAATATCTTTCATCTATACTTTCACTTGAAGAACCGTAAACGCAAATAACCATATTGCCACCTCAAATTATAAACATTATATATAATATATACCATTTTATATTCTTTTATGCCCTTTGTCAATCAGCGATACTCTCTTTAAGTTGATTTTATCATGTATTCGTGCTAAAATACTCTTTGAAATGGCAACTATACTTTTAATTTTTATATACATTATATATATAGGGCTTGGAACTCCCGATTCTATAACAGGTGCTGCGTGGACTTCTATTGCCACAGAATTATCTCTTCCACTAGGATACGAGAGCATTATAACTTTTTTAATTTCTTTTTGCACCGTTTTGGCAAGTTTCTTTTCAGTTAGATTGATAAATAAAATAGGCGCAGGAGTAGTTACGACGTTTTCCACTTTTTTAACCGCACTTGCGCTCCTTGCGTTTTCATACAGTCAGTCTATTTACGCACTCTCTTTATGTGCAATTCCGGCAGGACTCGGTGCAGGCGCAATAGACAGCGCACTTAATAACTACGTTTCTGTAAACTATAAACCGGCTTTAGTTAATTTTTTGCATTGTTTTTACGGAATAGGCGTTTTCCTTTCTCCTTACGTTTTTTCTTTCACGTTAAAAAACGGAGACTGGAGATTAGGCTATAAAATTGTATTTTTAATTCAGTTAGGGCTTTCAGTTGTATCTTTAATTTCCCTTATCTTTTGGAAAAAGGTAAAAAGAGAAAAAGTTGAACAAGGTTTAGATATTAAACCTATAACGCTATCTTATAAAACGATGGCAAAAAATAAAGCGATAAGAATTTCTTGGCTTATATTTTTCTCTACTTGCGCATTAGAGTTTTCTTGCAACTTTTGGAGTGCTACATATTTAGAAAAATATATCGGCACAACTGCAGACAACGCCGCCCTTATACTATCGCTTTACTTTATCGGCATAACGACGGGAAGATTTATCTCGGGATTGTTATCAACAAAAATCGCAGTAAGAAAAATTATTTTTACAGGCTACACAGTAGTTTTAATTGCATTAACTTTACTTTTTATTCCTTCTTCAATAATAATAAAAAGCCTTGCAATAGTTTTGATAGGGGTTGGAAACGGACCGACCTTTCCAAATCTTTCGCACTTAACGCCAAAGTATTTTGGCGAAAAGTATTCGCAATCAATTATCAGCTCGCAAATGGTTATGTGCAATATCGGAATAATGCTTATGCCAACGCTTTTCGGTTCGCTTGTTAAAAAATTATCGCTTGCGTTTTTCCCTATATTTATAACCGTGTTCTTTTTTATCATGGTAATTTCAACGATAATTTATTTTAGTCGTGTTGACAAAAATCTTCACACTATTATTGAAAAAGAAAATTAAATTTGATATAATATAATTATGAATAGAATTGCACAATTTTTTAAGGTTTCTAAAACCGAATTTCTTAAAGACGGAAACGAATCTCAGTACGACAGCATTTTGCTTCCAGTAAGAGCGACGAGCGGTAGCGCAGGCTACGATTTTTTTGCCAACAGCGACTTTACGGTTAACCCAAACGAAACGGTAAAAATCGCAACCGGCGTCAGAGTAAAAATTGACGAAGGTTGGGTATTAAAAATATATCCCCGTTCTTCCCTTGGATTTAAATATCGCTTAACGCTAAACAACACCGTTGGAATAATTGATTCCGATTATTACTTTGCCGAAAACGAAGGGCATATTTTTATTAAAATGACAAACCTTTCAAACACCCCTTTAACAGTTGAAAAAGGCAAGGCTTTCGCACAAGGCGTTTTCGTTCCTTTCGGAATAACTTTAGACGACGACGCAACTGCTTTAAGAACAGGTGGCTTTGGCAGTACAGATAAAAAATAAAATCTATTTTAATTATAAAGGGCGTGAGATTTTCTCACGCCCTTTGCTTTTATTCTTTTTATTTTTCTATCGTGTATTTATAAAGCGAAGATTTACTGACTCCCCTTTCTTTTGCAACTTTTTTCAACGCTTCCTTTTTATCTAATCCGCTGTTTATATACATTTGCAAATGCTCTTCTATTGAAAGATTAGAGTAATCTTCTTTTTCCTTTCCGTCAACGATTAAAACGAATTCTCCTTTCGGTTCTGATTTTAACCCGTCTTTTAAGTTAAACCTTTCTGCATTTTCGTAAATCTTCGTGATTTCTTTAACGGCAACGGCACGCCTGTTTCCAAACACCGAATAAACCGTTTCAATATCTTTAACTATATCGTGCGGTGCAGAGTAAAAAATAAGTGGCATATCTAAAGAAGAATATTTTTCTAAAAGTTCTTTTCTCTCCGTTTGCTTTTCGGGTAAAAATCCTATAAAGCAAAATCTCGCACTGTCTAATCCCGATAAAATAAGTGCCGAAATAAGCGCACACGCCCCGGGGACAACCGTAAACTCTAACCCTTCTTCTATAAGACTTTTTACTAATACATTTCCGGGGTCGGATATAACGGGCATACCCGCATCTGAAATTACCGCAATATTTTTTCCTGCCTTTAATTTCTCTATAATATTTACACACTCTTTGTTTTCATTAAACTTGTGATATGCAAAGAGTGGCTTTTTTATTTCATAATGATTTAATAGTGTTAAAGAGTGGCGTGTGTCTTCACAAGCAATTTCGTCAACTTCCTTTAACACTTCTATTGCACGGAAAGATATATCTTTTAAATTGCCTATCGGCGTTCCTACAAAATATAACATTAAAATTCTACTTCCATACCGTCGTATGCGGTTATATATTTCAAATATTTTTCTGCCATTTTTATATAGTCTTCGTGAGTTAAATGACCGTTATGTGAGAAGTGATTTAATATTTTTACAGTATATTCGTCTAAAACCTTAATCTCTCTCATTTTCTTTTCCGTTTCCAAAACTACGTCAAAAGACATGTGTCCGTCCCTGATATTGTTAAGCGCACCGCAAGTGCAATCAAACGAAACTAAATTTAATCTTCCGCATTTTTCTAATTGCTTCCATGATTCTTCGCTTAAAAATCCCGAATCGTGAAGATACAAAAATCTCTTATTATCTTTTTCAATAACGTAAACTAACGGCGAACTGTTCTCGTCGTGATTAGCACGAATAGCAGTTATCTTATAATCTCCCGCCATAAAAGTTTGATTAGGAGAAATTAAAGTAACGTCAACTCTGCCTTTCATATAATCGTGGCAAGTGATTGCACTAATTTCATCATAAGCTTTCTTATCTGCAAAAAAATGAATAGGTTCTGTTCTGTCGCTTGTGCAAAAATCTACTCTAAACGCTTCTATATCTCTTGCACATAAATGGTCTATATGAGCGTGAGTAATTAACACGTTTTTAATTTTATTGTAATCAATATTATATTTAATAGAATAATGAATTGCGTCTTCGGGATAATCTATCATCAAGTCGTCGTTAACGAGAGTTTGAGTTCTTAGTCTGATATTTTTTCCGCCCAACTCTCTTGATTTTTTACAAGTTTCACATTGACAACCGATAGCGGGAATACCTTCGTAGGCTGCCGTGCCTAAATATTTAAGTTTCATATTTTCTCCTAATTAATAATTGACGGTAATATTTTAATACCGCTTTTGCCACCCTTAACGCCCTCTATCAAAAGAAGATATGGCGAAGCGTCTTTTTTAGGGCAAACAAATTGAAGTTTTTTTGGTTCTATATTATTTTGTTTCATTAAGTCAATAATTTCAACAAGCCTGTCTGCCCTGTGAACGATATCGCACCTTCCACCGAACTTTAAGCATTTTGAAATAGAAAGTATCAGTTCGCTTAAAGATAATTGAACTTCGCTTTTACACGTTGCGATATGCTCCGTTTTACTTCCTTCGCCTGCGCCTTTTTTCATATAGGGCGGATTGCATAAAACTAACGAAAAACTTCCGTAATATTTTTTATCAATATCTTGAAGTTTACTGTTTATTGCAAAAAACTTATTTTCTAATTTATTTAATTCAATGCTTTTTACCGATAAATCGTACAAACATTTTTGCATTTCAAAAAAAGTCGTACTCTTTATAAGTTTACTGTTTTTAGAGTAAAAATCAAAACCGACGATTCCACTTCCCGAACAGAAATCTGCAACTACGTCGTTTGATTTAGCGGTGGCAAATTCCGAAAGCAAAATAGAATCGGAAGTAAAACAATATAGCGAACTGTCTTGATAAACTTTTATATTTAGCGGGCTTAATGATTCAATATTTAACATAATAATTTACTTTAATTAAAAAAATAAGGCGCAAAAAATTGCGCCTTTTTTTTCCGAAAATTATTCTTCCGAAATAGCTTCTACCGGGCAACCTGCTGCGCAAGCACCACAATCTAAGCAAACGTTTGCATCAATGTTGTATTGTGTATCGCCTTGGCTGATAGCACCAGCTGGGCAAGTATCTGCACAAGCACCACAAGAAATGCACTTATCACTAATTTTATATGCCATAAGAAGTATCCTCCTAAAATTTGTTTCTATAAGTATTTTATCACACTTTTTTTGTTTTGTAAACGAACTAATCTAAAATTCCTTTCATTTCTGCAGAAATTTCGTCGTCTTCTTCTTTACTCGGTTTTTGTTTGTTTCTATTGAACTCTAACCTGTCAACCGGAAAGTCCTTATAAACTTCACTGCCTTCGCCCTTTGGGATTTTAACTTTGCAAATCATTTTTAACATATCGTTAGAAACGACCGTGCCTTCGCCTTCGGGAGTTTTAACAGTTCCGCCAACCTTTGGCATTTTAACGCAGACTTCTGCGTAATAATCGTTTTCGTATTCCAAACAACACATAAGTCTTCCGCAAAGTCCGGATATTTTTGAAGGGTTTAAGTGAAGCCCTTGATTTTTTGCCATCTTTATAGTAACCTTACCGAATTCGCTCATAGCACCCGAACAACAACAAGCCCTTCCGCAAGGTGCGATTCCGCCTAAAATCTTGGTTTCGTCCCTGATGCCTATTTGACGAAGTTTTATTCTCATCTTAAAATTGCCGGCAAGTAGTTTTACTAATTCTCTGAAATCTACCCTATCGTCAGACGAGAAATAGAAAGTAAGTTCCTTTCCGTCAAAAGAATATTCCGCACCGACGAGTTTCATATCAAGTTTTAACTCGGCAATTTTTTCTTCGGCGAATTTCATTGCGTCGGGAATTTTCTTTTCGTTTTCCTTCATTCTGTAAATATCTTTTTCCGTTGCCTTTCTTATAATCGGCTTTAACGGATACTGCAAGTCTTCGTCCTTAATTTCCTTTATTCCGAAAACGACCGTGCCGTATTCAACTCCCTTAGAAGTTTCTACAACGACGCCTTCATTTTCGGCGTATTTTTCCCCTTCCGTCGGAGCAAAGTAATATATCTTGGCAGTATTTTTAAATTTAATGCCTATTATTTTTGCCATTTATGTTTTCCCTCCAAAATAGAAAAAAGCAATCTTTCAATCATCATAGGATTAGTGCAGTTTGCCTTTTCCCTTTTATCAGTTTCGGCAATTTGCTCTAATGCGTAAACTACCGAACTTAAATTAAATCCGTTTGGATTTGAAATTTTTTCTAATACGATTTTGTTTTTTATAAATTCTTTTTTTCCTTGAAAGAAAAAAAGCATATCTTCTAAATAACACTCTAAAACCGAAAGCAACTCGGTTATATCAATGCCTATCTTTTCAAACTTAACAGAATAATCCAAAACTTCTTTACTTGATTTCATATCAAATAAAACGCTTTGCGCATATTCGCAAATCAAAGAAAACTTTTCGGAAGTGTAAAGTGAGTAAGCATTTCCATAAGTACCGTCACTAACGGAAATTGAAGATTGTAATTTTTCGCTGTCCGAACATTTTTCTTTTAATGCGGAAAAAAGTTGCTCAAAACTAAACGCTTCTATTTCAAGTTTTTTTACTCTTGATTTTACCGTTTGCAAAAGTGGAAATTCACTTCTTGCTCCTATTAAAATATACGTGTTTTCAGGTGGCTCTTCAAGAGTTTTCAAAAGTTTATTTTGCGATGCCACCGTCATATTCTCTCCGCCACATAAAACGAAAAGTTTTTTGTCTGACTCTAACGGTTTATAAAAACTTTTTTCTATTAAGTCGTTTACGTCTTCGGTAGAAATACCCTTTTCGTTTTTAGGATAAAACTCCACGTCGGAATATTCTTTTTTTTCTATTAAACTATTTATTCTACTGCAATCTGATTGATTATCTGCCATTATAAGTTTAGCAAAAATAATCAGTTGCTCTTCTAAAAATTCTTTTTCTTTTGAAACAAGTAAGTATGCGTGTGAAAGCCTGTTGCTTTGCTTATCCGATAGAATTCTTTTATACGCAGATGAATTTATTATAAGGCTCTCTAATCCGCTCATATAACACCCTTTTCTTTTAAGGCATTTATAATTTTTTCATGAGTTTGTTCTTTGCTTCCCGATGCGTCAATTACAATAAACCTATCGCTGTATTTTTTAGATAAATCAACGTAGCCGTCATAAACCTTTTGATGAAAAGAATTACCCGAAAGTTCTAACCTATCGTTTTTATCTACTCCGCCTTTTCTCTTAAACGCTTCATCAGGAGTGAGATTAAGAAAAACAGTATAATCAGGCATAAAGTTTTTAATTGCATAGTCGTTGATTTTTTCAACGAAATCAAAACCTAATCCCCTTGCATAACTTTGATATGCAAAAGAAGAATCTATATATCTATCGCAAAAAACGAGTTCACCGTTATCTAATCTCGGCTTAATTACTTGCTTTAATAATTGCACTCTTGCCGAAGCATATAAAAGCGCTTCGCACTCGTCTGTCATCTCGGTATTTTTTCCGTCTAATATAATATTTCTTATCTGCTCCGAAATGTTTGTGCCACCCGGCTCTCTCGTCAAATAATATTTGATATCGTTTTTTACTAAATACTCTTCTAAAAGGCGAATTTGATGAGATTTTCCAACCCCTTCACACCCTTCAAACGTAATAAATTTTCCCTTCATTATTTATCCTTAAAAAGACTACTGCATTTTTCTACTATTCCGTTTATAAACGAAATACTCTCGTATTGCAAATCTTCTTGTTTATCGCTAAAATCAAACACTAATAAAACTACGTTTTCCGCACTTGTCGTTCCTTCAAGTTTTACGAATTGCGAAATATCGTACCTGCTTTCACTATCGGAAATTTTACCGACGTTAAATCCGTAATTTTTCTCTTGCTCGTTTTCGTACATTTCTCTGTACTCGTTTGCACTTTCAATTAAAGTTTCAAATCTTTTGTGATAAAAAAACCAACCGTTTTCTTTTCCGTATTCTATAACAGTTTGGAATTTTTCCACTTCCTTACATAAAGTTTTTATTCTTTGCAATTCGTCTAAATAAGAAATTTTATTTGCCCTTATGTCGTTTTTATAAATTCTCTTATTCGTTCTCTTATTGAAGTTTGCATTTATTTTATCTTTATCAAGATTTTCAAAATCAAAAGCAAGATTGTATTTTTCTTCTTCCGAATATTCGTTAAACTCATCAGATAAAAAAGAACTTAAATATTTTTTTGCCTTTAAGTTTAACGTGTCGTAATCCATTATTTTGTATTCGGTATCGTCTATCAGAGTTTTTGCTCTGCTAACGTTTTTCTCGTCATTTACCGTATCGGTAAAAATAACGTCGCCGTCGTAAACTGCAAGCCTTCTCGTTAAAACGTTGTAATTTTTTCTTAACGTTTCGTAAGAAACTTTTCTTATATCATAACTGAAATTTTTATCGGCTATTCCCGTTAAAGACAAGCTTCCGTCAACGTCTAGATTTTCGTCATAATAATATTTGAATTCCTGACCAACCGTAAGTTTAAGAGAAGAAACACTGAACACGATTCCCCAAACACAAGAAAATGCGAGTGCTATTATGATAATAAAAATCCACTCGTAAGATAAAAATTCAGATAATCTTTTTTTTGTAATCTTACTGTCCATCGTTTCCCCTAAAACTAACTACTTTATAGGCTTCATCGTTGGGAACAATATTACGTCTCTGATTGATGCGCTATCAGTCAAAAGCATAATAAGTCTGTCAACGCCAAATCCTAAACCACCTGTAGGTGGCATACCGTATTCTAATGCAGTTACGAAATCTTCGTCAACCTTAGCGTCGTTTCCGCCCTTGGCTCTCTTTTCGGCAACTTGTTTAACAAATCTTTCCCTTTGGTCTATCGGATCGTTTAACTCAGAGAAAGCATTTCCCATTTCCCTTGCATAAATGAAATACTCAAATCTTTCGGTAAATGCAGGATTGTCTTTCTTCCTTTTTGCAAGTGGAGAATTTTCTACCGGGTAATCGTAAATAATCGTCGGCTGAATACGTTTTTCTTCAACAAACACATCAAAGAAAGCGATTAAAACGTGCCCTTTCGTAGCCGATTCACCTTCTTCAACTTCAACGCCCTTTTCCTTTGCAACCTTTCTTGCTTGTTCGTCGGTTGCCCATTCGTTATAATCTACGCCTGCGTATTTTTTAACGGCTTCTACCATAGTAAGTCTTTCCCACTTACTACCTAAATCTATCTCTACACCTTGATATGTGATTTTTGACGTGCCACAAACTTTTTGCGCTATCGTCTTATACATATCTTCAATCTCGTCCATCATTTCAAAGTAGTCGCTGTATGCTTGATACATTTCTACCGTTGTAAACTCAGGATTATGAGATCTATCCATACCTTCGTTTCTGAATATTCTGCCTACTTCGTAAACTCTATCAAATCCGCCTACGATAAGTCTTTTTAAATAGAGTTCCGTTTCTATTCTCAAATACATATCAATATCAAGTGCGTTATGATGAGTCTTAAACGGCCTTGCAGAAGCACCTATTTCTAACGGTTGCAAAACTGGAGTATCTACTTCTAAATATCCTATTCCATTTAAGTAATTTCTAATCTCCGTTAATATCTTAGAACGAGCAATAAACGTTTTCTTTACTTCGGGATTAGCTATTAAATCAACTTCTCTTTGACGATATCTGGTATCTTCGTCTTTTAATCCGTGAAACTTTTCAGGCAACGGCAAAAGCGACTTTGATAACAATTCTATTTTTTGTGCGTGAACAGAAACTTCACCCGTTCTCGTTTTAAATACAAATCCCGTTATTCCGACGATATCGCCTATATCGTATTCCTTAAAAGCAAGATAATCGTCCCCTAAATCGTTTATTGATAAGTAAGATTGTATCGTTCCCTTTCCGTCTAATATAACTGCAAACGAAGCCTTACCCATAATTCTTTTTGAAATAAGTCTTCCGGCAATTCCTACCGTCTTGTTTTCAAAATTATCGTAATCGTCTTTTATATCTTGACTAAATGCAGTTCTATCGTATCTAACCTTTTCGTAAGGATTTTTTCCGTTAGCCTTTAACTCGTCTAATTTAGCTCTTCTTATTCTTAAAATCTCGTTTAAGTCTAATTCAGGAGCTTCTACATTTACATTATTTTCTTCCATTTTTCTTTCCTTAAAATTAGTAAACTTTCTTTATCGTTATTTCCATCATTCCGGATGGAGTCGTTACCTTTACAACATCTCCAACCTTTCTTCCTAAAAGTGCGTTGCCGATAGGAGATTCGTTTGAAATTCTGCCTTGTTCAACGTCTGCTTCCGTCGTACCTACGATTTCATAAGAAAACTTTTCGCCACTTTCATTTTCTACAAAGTCAACTTTGCTACCTAATGAAACCGTGCCTTTCTTCTTTGCTTCGTCAATAATAACAGCGTATTTTAATTTGGTTTCAATTTCAAGAATTTCACCTTCAATAATACCTTGTTCCGTCTTTGCTGCGTCGTATTCTGCGTTTTCAGATAAGTCGCCTTGTTCTCTTGCCGTCTTAATTCTTTCAACAATTTCAGGACGCATGGTAAGTTTTAAATATTCAAGTCTTTTTTCAAGCTCCTCTTTTCCTTCTTTTGTAAGAATTACTTCTTCTGCCATAATTATTCCTCCGTTTGCGGACATTATTCCACATTTTAATTATTACTTATATATTATAATTAAACTATACTATATTGTCAAGTAATCTCGTTATTCCTTTTGCTTTCTAAACCGCTATCTTTTTGCGTATTTTTGAAAATATTTAAAATTTTTTGCAAAATTTTTTCATTTTGTATTGACAATCGTTTTATTCGTAGTATAATTAAGGTATAAAAGTTAAAAGTTTCTGGGTAATATATGATTTAAAAGTGATAAAACGATATTCAAAAAGTGAATACCGTTTTATTTTTTATAAACAAAGCAAAATAGTTTTTACTTATTTTTTTCCAAAAAAACCGTGGTAATATTAACCACGGCTTTTTGTTTTAGTTTATTCCTTTTCGGAATAATCTCCGCAACAAGTGCAAGAATCACCACAACCGCAAGTAACCTTAATGCTGTCTAAACAACAATTACAACCGTCTGCATTGTGTCTGCACTTATTTACATCGCACTTAATAGAATAATTTTTGTACATATTTAACTCCTTTCCATTATTATGGCTGTATTTTAAAAAAATATACCCTGTCTATTGACTTTTTTGTGCTATTTATAGTACAATATATTAAAGTTTAAGGAGATATAAAAATGAAAGTTGTTCTTATTAAAGATGTAAAAGGTTCTGGTAAAGCAGGTGATATTATTGAAGCAAAAGACGGATACGCACAAAACTATCTCATCAAAAACGGCTTTGCCAAATGTGCAGACGCTCAATCGTTAAGTGAAAATAGAGCACAAAAAGAGGCGGCGGCTTTCCACAGACAAGAACAGCTTAAAGCAAATAAAGAATTAAGAGAAAAAATTGACGGAAAGGAAATTACTATCCAAGTTAAAAGCGGTGCTTCCGGAAAATTCTTCGGCAGTATCACTAATAAGGAAATCGCTGAAAAACTCTCTGAATTAGGTATAGAAATTGACAAAAAGAAAATAATTATTCAATCAAACGTTAAAACGGCCGGCAGATACCCAGTCACTATTAAAATCTCTCCGGAAGAAACTGCTAAAATTACCGTTAACGTCATAAATTAGATTTGTATGAAAAAAGAAAAATTAACCATCAACAAAATTGAAATTGACTCCGAAACAAACGAAGCTTATATAACAAAAGTTGATGAAAAAAATTTAATCAACGATACTGTCAATAGTCAAGCGGAACAACCTTCCGTTATTGAACCGATTAACAGTATCGGCGAACAACTCGTTATGAGTAAAATCTTTAACTCCTACGATCATAATAACGAAGAAAATGCTAAAATCACTAAAAGAAAGAAGACGTTAAAAGTTCTTTCCACAATACTTTTCATCGTTTTAATCGTGGGCGTTTTAGCATATACTTTTTATAAGGACTTTTTCTCAGGCGAAAAAGAACCTATCCCTAAAGAAGTATTATTTTCAACACTTTCTAAAAACTGGCCGTACATTTTACTTGCCGTTTTTTCATGCTTTATGTGTTACGTTTTTAAGGGTTTGAGATTGTCTTTCCTTTGCAAAAACTTAACGGGAAAATATCACTTTATTTTGTGCTTAAAAACTGCCGTTTTCGGACTTTGTTATAACTATATGACACCGTTTGCCATCGGCGGTCCACCCAGCGAAATAGTTTATATGGCATCGCATAATATTTCGTCTGAACACGCTTCAAGCATACCGCTATCATCTTACGTTATTCACCAAATATGCTTGGTTCTTATGGTTATAGTTTCTCTCGTTTTTTACACGACGAACGCATTTAATATTCCGTATGAAATTAAAAGCGTGTTTAAGGGAGGGCTAATCGTTCCTGCATCAATCGGATTGTTTTTCAGTTTACTTATTCCGTTTTGGGTCGTCGTATTCTCTCTGTCAAAAAAGTTCGGTGAAAAAATTATTTCTTTCGTTTTCTTTTTAGGCAGTAAGTTAAAAATAATTAAAGATCCAAAAGCAAGTAAAGAAAAAGCAATGATAAGCTTATCTAAAAACGCAGAATGTATTATGCAGGTTGCTAAAAAACCTTCTTCGTTTATTCTCGCTATCGTTGCCGGAATCGGCGAACAATTAGCACTTATGTCCATCGCTTATTTCTCACTTAAAACTTTCGGCTTAAACTGGGAAGCAAAAGGCTTTATTGAGTGGATTCAAATTTTACAAATGTGCTTTCTATTGCAATCTGCCGTATCGTTTATTCCTACCCCCGGAAACTCCGGAGCAGCTGACTTGTCTTTCTACTTGCTATTTGAAAAAGGTTTGGCTCTCGGCACCATAGGTTTATACAGCGTTGCTTTCCCTGCTATGATGACGTGGAGATTTTTATGTTTCTATACCTTCATTTTAGTAGGCGTTATCGCAAAGGGGATTAAAAAAGGAAAGAAACTAAAAGCAAAAAGAAAATAATTAAATTTAAAATTAAAAAGCAGACTGCGTTCAGTCTGCTTTTTTTGTAATCTTTTTTAGATTTTCATTTTCTCTTTTTTATCTCTTCTCTCTATACTTGCAATCATTGTCAACGGCATATTAAACACGAAAAAGTCCATTGCCGCAGCTTGATCAAACGTTCCGGTAAGAGCAACTGCAATTAAAATAAATGAAATAAAGAAAGAAGGTTTTGTAAAATTAAAAATAACGGTTTTATATTTTCCTATATAGTAAACAATCATTAAAACCGTGCCGAATATTCCGAGAGAACAAAGCCATTGAATAACCGTATTGTGTGCAAGAATAAACTTTGACGCCCCTGCCCTTTGCCAACGGACTTCCCCTGCTTTATTGATAAATCCAACACCAAATAATTTGCTATTATTAAACTGCTCTAAACACCAGCTCCATAAACCGTTAGGACCGGTTCTTCCACTGGTATTTTCAGTCATTACTCTTGCTTTAAATTGTTGAATAACACCCGGTGAAAATACGAAAACACAAATAGTCGCTATTAAGAAAGCTATCAACATAAATCCGGTGTATAATTTATTTTTGGACTTAATCAAAAGTAAAATTGCTAAGCTAACAAACGCAGGAATACTAATAAGTAAAACACATCTGCATTTTACAACGAGTATTGTTCCCATAAACAATCCTGCGACAAGAACGAAAAGATAATCAAATTTATTTTTATATCCTAACGCAAATGCGCTGATTAATCCCATTAAAACGTAAATCATCGCAACGTTTGAGTTTTGTGCTCCTATCCAACCTGAACCTGTTACGTAGAAAATAAAAATTCCTTTTATTCCGTTTGCTTTTATGTTTAAAGTGAAAACTTGTAAGCAAATGACCGATGCACCTATAACGAAAAGTTTAAGTAAATATTGCCATAAATCTTTCGTAAAATTTCTTGCTAAAAAATACAATAGATAAGTAGCAAAACAGCAACCGAAAACAATGAGAGTCGTTATAAAATCAAAACTGTAAAAAACACCGCCCATTAAAAATGCAATATCTGCAAACAGCAAACGAATTGCCATTTTGCCGAACGATATTTTTTTGTTTTCCCTTTTAAATTTAAGCACGTTTTTTACGATACAATATATAAACGACGCAATAATTATTCCTATGCAAATTCCGTATAAAACCCAAGCGGGATTTTCAAAGATATCGTCAATAAAAAAACTACAATAAAATATGGTACAGAAAATATTTTTTATATCGCTACATAGCAATAAAATGAGTACGGTATTTACGGCTAAAAACAAAATCATTGCCGTATTTAAATCAAGTACCCAAAACAAATACGCCATTAAAAGCGTTATAGGAATAAATATTATTGATTCAAAATATTCCTTTACTTTATTTAACATTTTCCTTTCCTTTGTCGTTTTTTCTTTTGTAATTTTCTATAATTTCTTTATATTTATTTTTTACTTCCACTCCAACGTCTTCCCACGTTCTATAAAGAGTGTTATACGCATTTATTCCCGCATTAAACATCAACTTTTTATCACCCATAAGTTGATATAATTTTTCCGAATAACTCTGTGCGTTTTCTTCGCAAATAAATCCGTTTTCTCCATCGGTAATTTGTTCAGAAGAACAAGAATCTTTTGTAACGACCGCCGCCTTTTTATGTGCAGAGGCTTCAATCTGAGCAATACTTGCCATATCAAAAGTTGAAGGAAAAATTAAAAGGTCGCTCCTTAAATAATAACCTTGGATTAAAGAAGAATCCTTAACGTCTCCCGTAAAGATACACTCGTCAAAAATCCCCTTTTGTTTTGCATATTTTTTTACGTCATTTAAGTCAAAACCGCCACCTACAAAAATCATTTTAAAATTATCCGTTTTTTCTTTTAACAAAGAAAGCGCATCGCAAATTAAATATAGATTTTTATACTTTGCCATTCTGCCGACAAAAATAAAGACGTTTTCTTGATTACTTAAATTGTGAAGTGAATTTATTTTTTCTATTAATTCTTTATCGTTAGAAGGATAGGTAAAATCGGTAGCGTTTCTGATTACTTCAACTTTCCCCTTATATCCGTACATTTCTAAATATTTTTTAGAAGCATTGCTAACAGTCCAAACGCTATCCGCCTTTTTGTAAACTTTTGAAATAAACTTTAACATAAAGCGCTTTAACAGTTTATTGTTTTTAAGCGTTCTGTCAAAATCTTTGTGATATTGTGTGTGAAGGGTCGCAACGAGTGGAATATGCAATTTTTTTGCTAAATGCAAACTTGCCCTACCCATTAAAAAAGGAGTATGTGCGTGAATTAAATCAGGCTTTTCGTCCTTTATCGTTTTTAGAAACTTAGCGTCTAACTGAGGCAAAGCGTTTCTGTAATTTTCAGGAGCACCCATAGATAAACACCTTATAACTTTAACTTTGCCGTTATCAATGTATTTATCCTTTTTTTTAGCTTTAGGTGCGCCTATTAAGCACTCGTCCGTTTTAGATATTTCATTTGCATAATTATTAACGACTTTAATTACACCGTCTACCGTAGGAAGATAGGCGTCAGTCATTTCAATTATTTTCATTTCTTATCTTTTAATTCCTTTATAAATTCCGCAATCTTTTTAGAAGCGTTTACTAAGTTCTCCATTGAATACGCATAAGAGATTCTTACGTAGTCTTTACCAAAATCACCAAAAGCGCTACCAGGAACGACCGCAACTTTTTTCTCGTTTAATAATTTTATTGCAAATTGTTCGCCGTTTAATCCCAAGTTTTTAACGCAAGGGAAAAGATAAAACGAACCTTTCGGTTCAAAACATTTTAATCCCATGTTTTTAAATGCTTTAAGCATATATCTTCTTCTTGCGTCGTACTCTTGACGCATTTCTTCCACAATAGCATAGTCGTCTTTCTTGCCTTCAACAAGTCCGGTAAGAGCAGCGTATTGAGAAAAAATAGGAGCACAAATCGCAGAATATTGATGTATTTTCAAAAGCGTATCTGAAATTGCTTTTGGAGCGCATACGAATCCTATACGCCAACCGGTCATTGCAAATGCTTTTGAAAAACCGCTTATCAAAACCACCCTATCTTTTAACTCTTCAAAAGATGCGATAGAACAATGTTGCTCCCCATAAGTTAATTCCGAATATATCTCGTCTGAAATAACGAGTAAATCGTGTTTTAAAATTATAGGAATAATTTTCTCTATATATTCTCTTTCCATTATAGATCCCGTAGGATTATTAGGATATGGGAATATGAGAGCCTTCGTCTTTTCGGTTATGACTCTTTCTAAGTTTTCGGGAGTGATTTTAAATCCGTTATCTCCCGAGCAAGGAATAGAAATTGCTTTACCGCCACAAAGTTCAACGCACGGTCTATAAGAAACATAACTCGGGTCCGGAATCAAAACCTCGTCGTTATCGCCGACGACGGAACGAAGCGTTATATCAATGGCTTCGCTAGCACCCAAAGTAATTACAATCTGCTCGCTGTTAAATTGAACGGAATATCTTTTATTTAAGTATTCCGAAATTTCTTGTCTTAATGCAGGCAATCCCTTATTTGAAGTATATTGTGTATAGCCTTTTTTGATTGCTAAAATACCTGCTTCCCTGATATGCCAGGGCGTAACAAAATCAGGCTCTCCCACACCGAGGGAAATAACATCTTCTTTGCCGTTAGCAAGGTCAAAGAATTTTCTTATTCCCGAAGGTTTAAGATTTTTAGCCCTATCGCTTAAAAAATCTCTCATGCCTGAATAACCTGCCTGTCATGTTCTTTACTAGGTTTTGTAATTTGACCTTCAATTTTGTATTTTTTTAAAATGAAGTGAGTTTGAACACCCGTAATGCCATCAATGACAGACAGTTTTTCGGCAACGAATTTTGCTATGTCTGTAATTTCTTTACATTCTACAAAAACAGCAAGGTCAAAGCCACCACTCATAAGGTATAAACTCTTAACTTCGGAAAAATCATATAATTCTTCCGCATAAGAATCAAAACCCTTTAATTTTTGTGGAGCAACTTTAACTTCAATCATTGCCTGAACTTTCTTTTCGGGCGCGGCTTCGGCGTTTACAATCGCTGAATATTTTACAATAACACCGTCTTTTTCAAGTTCCGAAACTAATTTTTGAACCTGATTTTCGGTCATACCTAAAATATCGGCAATTTGCTTGTTCGTATATCTTGCGTTTTCAACAAGAAGATTTATGATTTTCTTTTTTGAATTATCCATATTGCCACCCCGAAAAAATATTTTTCTATTATTATATACTTTAGAAGCCTTTTTGTCAATCAACTTTCCTTGCAATAAAAAGCATTTTATGTTAAAATAAAAGCGTATTATGATTAGAATCTGGGCAAAACTTTATAAAGACGGAAAGATTATTAAGCAGTGCATTTATACTCGCAACGAAATGATGGATTACTCTATGTTTTTTGATTATTTAAGAGAAATTTGCGATATGCTTGATTGTCCTACTCCCGTTCTCATTAAAACGCATATTTTTAACTATGCGAAATATAATAACGTCAAGTTTACGATAGACGATTTCGTTGAAAAAATCTCTTTTGATAAACTCGTTTTGGAAAATGCTTTATTATAAATAAAAAATGTATAATTACGTTTTCACTGCACAATATATTTGTGGAGGAAAATATGAAAACAACTTCTATTATAGCATTTGCTTTAGTTATTATCGGCGCAATCGTTTGGGGCTTAGTTGGATTTTTTAATTTCAACATTGTTTCAATGATTTTCGGTGCCGGTAGTGCAGCAGTAGTTTCAAGAATTATCTATTCACTTGTTGGTTTATCAGGTTTATGGTTAATCTTCTACTGGTGCATTTACAACCCTTTTAAGGCTGTTGAATAATCTAAACAAAGAAAAGAACCTATCGCTTTTGATAGGTTCTTTAATTTTACAAAAATTTTATTCCTTTGTTTTTTAATTTTGAGATATATTTGTTTATCGGAATTCCGACGGCATAAACCGATAAACTCTGCCCTAAAATCAGTATCAAAACTTGAACGATATAAACAACTTCTAACTTTCCGTAGCAATAATACCAAATAAGTGGCAAGAAAAATGCGTTAAGTAAAACGGGAAAAAGACCACCGATAAACGTTTTAAGAAAATTTCTTTTGAATATCTTTCCCGTAAGAAAAGTTAAGATTGCGCTTATTAGCGAAATTAAACTTCCGAAAACAATATCAAACACCACACAACCCGTTATGAGATTGGAAATCAAACACCCGAAAAACACTCCGAAAATTGCTTCCGAATAAATTAACGCAAGTAAAGTTAATCCCTCGCTTATTCTCACTTGAATAAAGCCCGAGGCGATAGGAAAAGTTATGAGCGATAAAACGATATACATAGCAGAAATTAACGCTATTCTCACAAAATACGCTGTGCTTTTAGACATAAAAAATCCTTTTCAAACCGAAAAGGAAATTGCCCTTTCGGTTGTTTTATAGAAGTGTTGACCGAAAACCTTCTAAGCTGATTATAGCACAAAAGTAAAAAAAATGATAATAATTTGATAAAAAAAGTAAAAATTTTAAAAAACGCTTGACTAATATATAAAAATGTTTTATATTAAAGGCACGAAAAATCAAGATAGAGGAGCGGTTTTTATGATAAGTACACGCAGGGTTTAAGCGTGTATGGTAAAGGAAAAATCGCCGAAGAGAGTAATTTTCCCAAAAATTACTTGTCTGGGTGTAAGTGAAATACACTTACAACTGTCGGCAGAATCTCTGCCGTTGCGCTATTGAATATTTGTGTTTGGTAAATCACGGTATTTGGTAGTACCGTGATTTTTTAGTTTTAAAACCTTATCGTTTAGGTAAAAGGAGAATAATATGTCAAACGAAAAGAAATTTTTTACAAAAAAGACCATTGCAATTCTAATTGCGGCTTTTGTCGTGTTGGGATTGTTAATTGTCGTAACAGCAACAGGCTGGGCACAAAAAGTTCTTACCTGCCCTACTTGTGACGGAACGGGAGTTTATAACGGCAACAACTGTGTTACTTGCGAAGGCGGATTAAGCCACATCGGATCTTTCTGGGCATTACTTCCTGCAATTATAGCGATTTCTTTTGCTTTAATCACAAAAGAAGTATTTTCTTCGCTGTTTATCGGTATTTTATCAGGTGGTATTCTAGCCTGCAACTTTAAACCAGCAACCACAATAGATACTGTTGTAAATATAGGTTTAATAGATGCAGTTTCTCAAACAGCAGGTATTTTTATATTCTTAATTGAATTAGGTATACTCGTCATTTTAATTAACCGTGCAGGCGGTAGCCGTGCTTTCGGTGAGTGGGCAGAAACTCATGTAAAAACGAGAATAGGAGCAATATTATGCACATTCGTTTTGGGTGTTTTGATTTTTATTGACGATTACTTTAACTGCTTAACGGTAGGCTCTGTTATGAAGCCTGTTACCGATAAGCACAAAATATCTCGTTCAAAACTTGCTTACCTTATTGACTCAACGGCGGCACCTATTTGTATGATTGCACCTATTTCTTCTTGGGCAGCGGCAGTTGCAAAATATGTTGAAAACGGTCAAGGATTTAAAGTGTTTATTATGGCAATTCCCATGAATTTTTATTCTATCTTAACTCTTGTATTCGTTTTGGGTATTACTTTTATGAAATTAGATTTCGGACCTATGAAACTACACGAATTAAATGCACTAAACGGAGACCTTTTCTCGGGAAAACAAATTAAACAAGAGGAGGTTAACTCATCTGAACATGGTACAATTTTAGACTTAATATTGCCTATTGTCTTTTTAATTTTATTCTGCATATTCGCATTACTTTATGTCGGTGGAATATTTAACGGCGCTACTATGGTTGAAGCTTTTGCAGAAACCGATGCAACAATTGCTTTGCCATGGGGCGGACTGTTAGCACTTATCGTTTCAATAATATACTTTGCAATAAGAAAAACTATAAGTTTTAAAGATTCTATGGAATCAATTCCAAAAGGATTTATTGCAATGGTTCCAGCAATTTTAATTTTAACTTTTGCCACTGCATTAAAAAATATCACAGGGGAACTTGGCGCCGATTACTTTGTTGGGACATTGATGAAAAATGCCTCTTCAACACTCGCAAAACTTTTACCTGCAGTTATCTTTATCGTAGCTTGCATCTTAGCATTTGCAACGGGAACATCTTGGGGAACTTTCGGTATTTTAATTCCTATCGTTACAGCTATGTATTCACCATTAGACCCCTTATTTATTCTCGGCATTTCTGCTTGTCTTGCAGGTGCCGTTTGCGGAGACCACTGCTCACCTATTTCAGATACGACGATTATGTCTTCCGCAGGTGCTGAATGCGAACACATAAATCACGTTTCTACGCAAATTCCTTATGCAATATTCGTTGCGGTAGTTTCTTTCGTATGTTTTATCATTGCAGGATTTATTCCGCTTTGGTACGTAATGCTTCCACTTTCTATTGCAATTATGATAGGTGCATTATTCGGATTAAAGTTTTTCTTAAAGAAACAAGAAGCAAAGAAAACGGAAACTCAACAAAACTAATTTTTAGTTAGTAAAAGCCGTCGCAAAAATGCGACGGCTTTTTATTTTAAAATCTTAGTTGTTATCTAAATGCACGCAATCTCCGGTTACGGCGTCTTGAAACATCATCCAGTAGCCCTTGCCTTTTAAATCAAACAACGATGCCGGTACGAAAGAGCAATATCCTTTTAACTCTATCGGAGGATTTTCGGAATAATTTGACGGCACTCCATAGCAAATATATTTTTCCTTATCGTTTTCTTTTACCACCCCAACAACGTAATATTTATCCGAAGAATAATTTATTTTTACCCACGTGCTAAAAGGAAAAGTTTTTTCTAAATTTTCTTCGTGAGGAAACTTTGAAAACAACTCTTCTAACTCTCCTTTTTCCTTATCGTAAAACTCAACGTTGTTTTCGGAAAACGTTTTATTTTCCGCTTCGCTTATCGTCTTTAATTTTTCGTTAAGTTCTTTTTCAAGTAAATAAAAATCTTCGGTTGCAACCGCTTCGTCGTTATAGTTATTTTGCTTTTCTTCTTCAATTATTTTTTCTTCTTTTTGAATTGTTTCTTCTTCGTTTTTCTTTAACAAAACTTTTCGTTCTTGAATTTGTTTATTCTTTTTTTCCAAACATTTTTCAGCAACTATTTTTTTGCAATCTTGAATCGTTAAATTACAATTTTCATTTTTCCCAAACGCCACTAAAAGCGGAATATAATCATACTCGTAAAACAATCCGCAAGCAAATCCGCTTTTAATATTTATTTCTTTTTCCATTGCGCAAGAAATTGAAATAGGTCTGTTTTTTAAATCGTAAAATATAACGTTATTGTCGTTATCAAATATGTAAATAAAATAATTTCCGTTATCAACCGATTTAAGATTTATAAGTGAAAGAAAAAACGTTGAAACTCCGTCTTCGTTTTCTATTCTGCAAATGCCACTTACTCTTTTTTCGTTGATACTGAAATCTTCGGAAGTTTGTTTTATAATCAATGTTTTTTCACAAAAACTCATTTTCTCACCTTTTTAGAAGATATTTACAATAAATATATATGAACTAAACACGAAAAAAAGAAAATTTTTTATTATTTTTTGCTAACTATTGTCAAAAAACTTGCTCGTTTGTATAAAAATATATCATTATTAAATAATTTTATGAAAATTTTATCGTTTTGATATCTTTTAAGTTTACTTTTTATTTTTTTAATGCTAAAATATAAAAAATGTAAATATGGAAACGTAAAAAAGGAGCGTAGAAAAATGATTACAAACAAAAAACTAAATGATTTCATTGAAGAAGCTAAAGCTCTCTGCCAACCTGATTCTATCGTTTGGATTGACGGAAGCGAAGAACAATTAAATGAATTGAGACAACAAGCAGTTGACCAAAAGATTTTAATCAGGCTTAATCAAGAAAAACTTCCGGGTTGCTACCTTCACAGAACAACTGTAAACGACGTAGCAAGAGTTGAAGGCAGAACGTTTATCTGTTCTAAAAACAAAGAAGATTCTGCACCTATCAACAACTGGATGGAAACAACTGAAGCATATAAACTCTTAAACGGTTTATTTAAGGGCGTTATGAAAGGAAGAACGATGTACGTAATTCCTTATTCAATGGGCGCAGTTGGAAGCAAGTTCTCTAAAATCGGTATTGAACTTACTGACTCTATTTACGTAGTCTTAAATATGGCTATCATGACGAGAGTCGGAAACAAAGTTTTAGAAGCTTTAGGTGATGGAGATTTCGTAAAAGGTCTTCACTCTTACGCAGAATTATCAGAAGAAAAGAGATATATTTGTCATTTCCCTGAAGACAATACGATTATGTCAATCAACTCTAACTACGGCGGAAACGTTCTTTTAGGCAAAAAGTGTTTCGCACTCCGTATCGCATCTTATCTTGGTAAGACGGAAGGTTGGATGGCAGAACACATGCTTATTTTGGGAATACAAAATCCAAAGGGCGAAATTAAATACGTTGCCGCTGCTTTCCCATCTGCTTGCGGAAAGACAAACCTTGCAATGATTATACCACCTGAAATCTATAAGAAGAAGGGTTATAAGTGCTGGTGCGTTGGCGACGATATCGCTTGGATCAGAGTTGGCGAAGACGGAAGACTTTGGGCAGTAAACCCTGAAAACGGTTTCTTCGGAGTTGCTCCTGGAACAAACGAAAAGTCTAACCCTAACGCATTACATACTACGATGAAAAACACAATTTTCACCAACGTTGTTGAAAATCTTGACGACGAAACAGTTTGGTGGGAAGGTTTAGATAACAATCCACCAAAGAACGCTCTTAACTGGCGTGGTGAAAAGTGGGATTACACAAAGTACGACAAGAAAGATAAATCTACTTGTGGCGCTCACCCGAATTCAAGATTCACAGCTCCTACGGTAAATTGTCCTTGCCTTTCAGATCAATTTGAAGCACCTAACGGAGTTCCACTTTCAGCAATCATCTTCGGTGGAAGACGTGCTAAAACTGCTCCACTCGTTTACGAAAGCAGAGACTGGAATAACGGTGTATTCGTAGGTTCTATCATGGCAAGTGAAACGACTGCTGCCGCAACCGGTGCAGTTGGCGTTGTAAGACGTGACCCTATGGCTATGAGACCATTCGTTGGATACAATATGGGCGACTACTTTAAGCACTGGATTGAAATGGGTACTAAGATTAAACATCAACCAAAGATATTTAACGTAAACTGGTTCAGAACAGACGACAACGGAAACTTCATTTGGCCGGGATTCGGCGATAACCTCCGTGTTATTGACTGGATATTAAAGCGTTGTGAAGATAAGGTTGACGCTGTTGAAACACCTATCGGTTTCGTTCCAAAAGCAGAAGATATTTGCGTTGAAGGTTTAGCTGACGTTAATACTGACACGATTAAAGAACTCTTAAAGGTTGACAAAGCTAACTGGCAAGAAGAAGCTAAGGGAATTGAACAATTCTACGGCGAACTCGGTGAAAGAGTTCCTAAAGAACTTTACGACGAATTAGCAAAGTTAAACAAAAACTTACAATAATAAATTAAAAAAAGAAAAGCACCACTAACAAGTGGTGTTTTTTTGTATAAAAAATTTCTTTTAGGGAAAACTCAACACAAAAAAGGAGTATATTATGGTCAATATATT
>JAKSOS010000069.1 GCA_024405475.1 Clostridia bacterium | reverse complement strand
TTTGGTTACAGGCAAGTCAAAATCATAATCGCATGAAACAAAATTATGACATAATTTTGTTGTTTTAGGTTTTAATGCGATGCTGTCTTCTTCTACCTGTTGAATTTCTACGGATGTTCCACCATTTGTATCAAAAGTTAACGTATAAACAGGTTTTCTTCTAACGGTTACGGTAAACAAACGAATATTATTACCAACCGTTTCCGTTATATAAAAAGTATTATCGCCTATTTCAAGCGGAACGGTTTTCGTCGGTATTTGCTGTATGCCGTATATATCGGTAGATACAACGAAAGTTGCGTTACCACTGACTTTTACTTCGTTAATAAAGCTAAATATGGTTTGTGTGTTTGGGACTTTACCGTAAACGTTAAGGTTATCGTCAACATCCAAAGTTTTAAAAGAAATTGCGTCTTTTACAAGTTGCGGAATTTCCACTGTTTCTAAAACTTTTTTGCAAATAATACATTCTTTATGTTTACTACCTGCTTTTTCGTAAGTTGCATTTTTGTCAATAATCCAATCGCCTGCCGTATGCTTTGCCTTATTTTTTATTTCACTCGTATGTTCACAAGTTGCCGTGTGCCAGTGATACGTATTGTCGGTTGTCCACTTAGTTGAATACGTATGCCCTTTTGCGTTTACATAAGTGTCTTTATACACATCACCACACGAACAAGTATGTAATGAATAGCCCTGTTCGGTACAAGTAGGCTCAAAAACTTGCTCACTATAACTATGTATATGATTTTCGCTAAACTTTGCGTAAACACTCATATCACTTGATAAAGGCTCATTTAATAACGAATTTGCCGTAAAAGGTCTTTGCCAAGTATCTTTATCCCAAAACCAACCTTCAAAAGTATATCCTTCTTTTTCGGGATTGTTTGGAACGGAAATCACTTCATTCCCCGTTGTATCAATTGTTTTTACTATTACGTTATCTACGAAAAAATTCAATTTAAAACTAACAGGACTATCTTCGCAAGCTGTAAAACCTATTGTGCAAAAAATCACGCAAACACATAAAAACAATACGACTAAAAACTTCTTTTTCATAACTTTCTCCATTTTTACATCTTAACACTATATTTAGTGTATGTCAACACTTTTTTTAGTGTATAAACTATAATAGCAATATGAAAAGATTTGGGGAAAATTTAAAAACAGAAAGACAAAATGCAGGTTTCAGCCAAAAAGAATTTGCTTTAATTTTAGGCACTACACAACAACGTATTTCAGAGTGGGAAACAAATAAAGTTGAACCAACTCTTTCTAACATAATTGCAATAATAAAAACATTAAATATTTCCTTTGAAGATTTAATAGAAGATGATTAAAGCCGAGTTGAATTTCAACTCGGCTTTAAATTTTTTAACTTAATTATTCCCTCAAAGACCTGTTTTGCATAAGGAGATGCAACTGTACTGCCATAGTATTGCCCTTCCGGTTCATCTACTATTACAAGTGCTAAATATTGTGGATTATTTGCTGGAAAATACCCAACAAAACTACTTACATACTTTCCTTGTGCTATATGCCCATTTTCGTACTTTTGCGCCGTACCTATTTTACCATACTATAGTACCATTATAACTTTTTATTTGCAAATGGCAATTCCCCAAATTGCTCTTTATAATCTTGTAATCTTTTTTGTTTCTCTTGCTTTTGATTATTTACATAATCTATTTCAATTTCAAAATTATTAAAATTTTTAAGAGAATACATATCTTTTCCGCCCATATGTGTTTTATGTCCATAAAAAGCAGTCTTTATTAGTTGTTTAATCCTTCTTTTAGTATTTTTACTTTGCCCGATATAAATTGTTTCCTTATTTATAGGATTTATAACTGTATAAACCCCACTTTTTGCGTCTATCTTGTTCCAAAAATTACTATTTAATATTCTTAATTGATTAATTTTGAAACTCATATGATTTCCCCTTTTATTTACCATTCTAGAATTGTTCTACCATCAATATCAAAGTGCCAATAAGTCCCTAAAACTTCTGGATCATTTTCCATATAATAATATCGTTTGGCTTTTGAAAACTCCGGATGAAATCTTTCATCACCCCAAGATGTTGAGTTATAATGGAATAATTTTAGGAACACTTTAGAAAGTTTCACGCAACCATTAAAAGCATGGTCGCCAATGAGAAAATCAGCATTACAACTTAAAATAACAACATTTTGAAGTTTAGCACAATTTTTAAATGCATAATTATCTATTTCATAAATACTGTCAGATATAATTATGTTTTCAAGAATAGTGCAATCCTCAAAAGCGTAACTATAAATAGCCGTTACACCACTTGGAAACATTTCGGCGGTAATCGTGGACAAAGTTTTTCCGTAATCAGTTAAACCCGTTATGCTCGTTCCGCTAAAAATAAACACTTCGTGCCAAGTTGCCGTTATTTCTTTATCTTCTAAAATAGGATTAGAAAAGTCAAAATCCCAAGTCGCAGCGTTATTCGGCAAAACCGAAACAGGCTCAAAAGCAAAACCATCTTCTTCTACGTATTGATTTTCTACTGCCGTTCCGCCATTAGAATTAAAAGAAACCGTATAAATAGGACGACGACGAATATTGACAGTATACAAGTTATCAAATTCTCCGCAGTATTCTAATATATAGAAAGTGTTGTCGCCGATTTCCAAATCTACGATTTTAGATTTTACAAGGTTTTCACAATCTCTATCTCTATAAACTGAATAACCAGCACCACCTAAAATAGTTATATAATCGTTAAAATAAATATTTTCTGTATCATTTGATACTTTTGTGCTTACAGTTCTTTCATTTACCGAAAATATTTCGTCAAAAACTATTTTATTATTTTCGTCAAGTTTTTTAATAGGTGCAACAACTTGCCCTGCATTTATTTCAGTTCCATCTTTATCATTTAATACAACCCAAAGATATCCGTCTTTGTCAATATAAGTATTTTGTATTCCTATACCGTCTGCACCTTTCTCGCCTTTAATACCTTGCGCACCTGCGTCGCCTTTATCTCCCTTGTCGCCTTTAATACCTTGCGCACCCGTATCGCCTTTATCTCCCTTGTCGCCTTTAATACCTTGCGCACCTGCGTCGCCTTTATCTCCCTTTTCGCCTTGAATACCTTGCGCTCCCGTGTCGCCTTTATCTCCCTTTTCGCCTTTTATACTTACAAGCCAGTCTTCATAAGAAAGTGGCGTCGTGCCGTTTTCTTCTGCATAAGCGACATAGGTGTTATAAATAGAAACAATTTGTTTATCTCTATTATCTACACTTGCCGTATCGTCGCCATTACAAGCAACAAGCCCTATTGCACAAAAAACTGCGCATAAACACAAAAATAACCCGATAAAAATTTTCTTTTTCATAAAATTTCTCCTATATGATTTAATATATTTTATCATAAATTCTTGCGTTTTGCAAGAATTATGCAAAATATTCTTGCAATGTGCAATAATATTATTATGAAATTAGGGGAAAAATTACAGTATTTAAGAAAAGAAAAAGGACTAACGCAACAAGCGTTAGCAAAAGAATTAAATATCGGGTGGTCAACCATTGCGAACTACGAAAAAGATTATAGAACACCCGATTTAGATACTCTTAAAAATATTTGCATATTCTTTAATGTGTCAGCCGATTATTTTATTTTTGACAACGATTAACGCCGTCGTGAAATTACGACGGCGTTAAGTTTTTTAACTTAATTATCCCTTCAAAGACTTGTTTGGCATACGGAGTGGCAACTGTACTGCCATAATATTGCCCTTCGGGTTCGTCTACTATTACAAGTGCCAAATATTTAGGTTTATCCGCAGGGAAAAACCCAACAAAACTACTGACGTATTTCCCTTGTGCTATATGTCCGTTTTCGTATTTTTGCGCCGTACCTGTTTTGCCTGCCACCCTATAACCATCTATATACGCTTGTTTTCCGGAACCATCTTTAACTACCCCTTCAAGCATTTCTGACAATATTTTAGATGCTTTTTCACTTATCGGTTTAGATTTTATTTTAGGTTGGATTTTTTGCGCAATAATACCGTTATTATCATATATTTCGCTAACTAAATATGGCGAATAATATTTACCACCGTTTACTGCTGACGCTGTTGCACACGCCAACTGAAGACCTGTAACAGCAACTGTTTGACCAAAAGAAATTCTTGCCAAATCTACATTTTGCACCGAATATTTATTTAACAACATACCTTGTGCTTCGCCGTTAAAATCAATACCCGTTGTGCTACCATAGTTAAAGCTTTCCAAATACTTATACATTGTTTCTTTACCCAGCGACATAGCAATATCAACAAATATCGGATTGCAACTGTTATTTAATGCACCTTGTAAGTTCAAATTAGAATGTTTCCCATTAGAGTGATTACTCCAACACTTTACCTTTTGACCGTCTATATACCTATATCTTGAAGAATTAAAAATATGGTTAGTAGAAAAAGCATTTTTATTTCCGTTTAAGTATTCTTGGATATTTGCCGCAGCGGTTAAAATCTTAAACGTGGAACCGGGCTCATAAATATTACATACTATATTATTCCTACTTAATTGATTTAATAAATCTATATTACTTCTATCAATTTCGTTCAAATTACAAGAAGGTTTATTACATATTGCTCTTATTGCGCCTGATCCTGGATCTAAAACAATCATACTCACTGATTTTGCCTTGTGGACTTGCATTGCCTCTTCCATAGCAATTTCGCAAAGTTGTTGTATATCGTAATCTATAGTTAATTTTATATTAAGTCCGTCTGTCGCAGGAATATACGTTGCTTTTCCACCGTCAATTTCAACGCCTACAATATCAGTCTCGTAAAGTATTTCGCCGTTAGTTCCGGATAAATACTTATCATAATACATAAATACAGTGATATCTACATATAAATCGTTGGATTTTATTAAAAGTACAGAAAAATTGTCCTATTTGTATTTCGCTATGATATAATGCAAAAAAGAGGATTGGTAAGGAAAGGAAAAAATGTACAGGATTACAAGAGAAAAACAGAATTATAAATATGAAATGAAGCGAGAGCATTATCATGAATTTTATGAATTATATTATTTGATATCGGG
>JAKSOS010000068.1 GCA_024405475.1 Clostridia bacterium | reverse complement strand
AATCCGCTTGCGGATTTATTTAGTTGTCGCAATTCCCTACGGGAAGAGCGACAATATTAGGGTTCTTTTTTTATTGTTCTTTATTTTTATTCTATTGTAAGAATTTCGGAAAAACCTGTTATTTCAAAAACTTCCATAACGTCAGAAGAAATGTTCTTTACTGTCATTTTTCCGATTTTATTCATTTGTTTTTGTAAATTAAGTAAAACTCTAAGTCCGGCTGAAGATATGTACTCTAATTTTTCCAAATCAAGAACCAACTCTTTAATACCGTCTAAAACTCCGATTTTTTCTTCTAATTCCGGAGCTGTCACAGTGTCTAATCTTCCACTAACTTTTACAGTAAGTACGTTGCAATTATTTTCTTTAATAATTTCCATAGTTATACCCCTTTAGTTTAACTTCTTTTCTATTTTAAAAATATTTTTTTCATTTATATTTTGATAAGAAACATTATCCATTGTTTTCTTAACCATAAATATTCCAAGACCACCTATTTTTCTATCTTCTGCCGAAAGCGTTATGTCTGGATCTGCCTTTTCTAAAGGATTAAATGGAACACCGGTGTCTTCAAACGAAATACAAATTCTTTCTTTATCTATATCCGTTTTTATAACAACAAATCCATTACCACCTTGATAAGCATAGCTTGAAATATTTACAAAAATTTCTTCTACGGCAACAAGTATTTGATTTTGAATTTTCATAGAAACTTCATTTTTATCAAATATTTGTCCAAAGAAACTATTTACTTCATCAATTTTAGTTTTATCAGCTAAAAAAGTCTTTTTATTCTCTGTTTTCATTACACCATTTCCATTAAAAGAAAGCAACAACATTGTTATATCGTCAAACTGTTCTGCGCCATTAACGAAGGCATCAACAGAGTATTTTACACTATCTAAAAACCTATCGTCATCTACGTCGCTATTTCTATTGAGTAAAGAAACAAGTCTATCCTCTCCAAATAGTTCATTATTTTTATTAATAGCTTCAGTAACTCCATCGGTATATAAGAATATTTTATCACCTTCGCACAAATCTATTGATTGCATTTTATATTTAATATTTTCCATTCCGCCAAGAATAAAACCTGCTTTACAATCAATTTTAGAAAAACCTTTATCTTTTCTATAAACAAACGGTGGATTATGCCCTGCGTTGATATAATCAATATGCCCTGTTTTAATATCCAAGGCACACATAAACGCAGTAACGAACATTCCCGCTTCATTGCCGGAACATAATTGATCGTTTGCCATTGAGAACACTTCTTCAAGACTTCTTCCCGTTTCCGAAAGGCTCTTTAACAACGTTTTTGCTCTCATCATAAACATTGCTGCAGGAATCCCCTTACCCGAAACGTCTGCAATTAAAAACATAAGTTTATTTTCGCCGTACATATAGAAATCGTAAAAATCGCCACCGACTTCTTTTGCAGTAAACATTGAAGCGTTAATATCAAACTCTTTAATGTTTGGATATGCAGGAAATACCGAAGGCAGTGCAGAGTGCTGAATACTTTTAGCAAAAGCAAGCTCACTATCAATTCTTGCAGAAGCTTCATCAATATAGTGTTTTAACGTATGAACGGTTGTGTTAATATCTTTTGATAACGAACAAAATTCTTCACTTGAATTAACGTCAACGGAAATATTTAAGTCGCCATCAATAATTTTAGCAAGACTATTATTTACAGAACGAATATTATTAACTACCTTTCTCTTTATCAAGTCGTAAATGATAAAGAATAAAAGTGCAAATACTAAAACTTCCATATAAGAGTTTATATAAACGGAACTATCTCTCGTTGCATAAACCTCATTATGAGAAAGTGCAGATATTATATAATAATCGCCATCTTTTGTAAACATATAAAAGCATTTTTCATTTAAGACAGTCGTTTCAAAAGAAGTATCTTGCTTTTTCTTATCAATATCTTCAAAACCTATATCTGAAAGTTTTTTATTTAATAAATCAGTTTTATATTTTTCGGTTACACTAACTATTTTTTTATTACTATCTGCAACAATTATAAAGCCACTTGTTCCCACGTGACGATTTGTAGCAATATTTTCAATATCAGTATCATCGTCTAATTCCGCTTTAACGTCTATTAAGGATATTTCAATTATGTTTTCAGACGTCCTTCTTACAGTTCCCGTTTGAAGTGCATAAACGAACATTGTCGTGGCAAAATACGCAACTACAACGACAATAAGTAGCCAAACTTGAATTTGCTGAGTAATTCGCTTATACTTTAATTTTTCCATTTTAAATGATTTTGAAAAAATAGCAATTAAAATTATAGAAACGGTAACGGCAAAAGCATTGCAAATAATCATAGGTAAAGTGCAAATCTGCACAATCTTAAATGACTCTTCTGCATTTTCCAAATGAGTTAAGAACAACACGGTCATATGGAAAACTTCCATAACAACTGCAGTTGCCAAACCAAACGGCCATGTTGGCATTTTATCGTCAAACATATATTTTCTTAATGCTGCGCCGAAAAATCCCGCAAAAATTGTGGAAACAGTACAAGCAATTTGCGAATAAGCCCCCGCACCCCAGTACGTTGCAACAAAACGATAAACACCACCTATTATACCTGCAATAATACCGGATAATCCACCAAACAAAAGTCCTGCGCAAAGCGGTGCGGCATCTCTTGCGTTAGCAGTTGCGGTAACGACTTCATCACCGACAGGAACACCTAATTCCGTACCTAAAATTGCAACGATTCCAAATAGAACACCTATTATCACTTGAGACGTCCTTTTAGATAAATTGCTAAAAAATTCAGTTTTCTTTACGAAGTATAATGCTACGGAAAGTGCAATAGGAATAAGTCCGACAAGCATTAAAGATATATATATTTTCATATTTTCCTTAGTTTATAATTCCGATTTTTCTACCGAATTCCATTGTACGATTAACGAGATTTTCATTTGATTTTTTATCTCCGTTAAGCTCCTTAAAGAATAGTTCTAAGCCACTCTCACCAAAGCCTTTTGACAAGATATAAACAGAACATAAGCAAGTTAAACCAACACTTGAAGCCATTATGTCAATATCTTTATTCCCGAATTGAACTAATGCTAATTGATATGCTTTTTCAGAATATTCTTTAACGATTTTATTAATGTCGCCAAGAGTTGCACATTGCAACTTGATAAACACTTCTAAGAAACGGTCAAGAGAAACTTCAACGATATCCATATTATTGATTTCAGCAATTCTCCTATTTAACTTTGCAAATGCACCGAAATCAATATATGCCTTAAACGTATCGCCGTTTAATTCTATCTCATCAAAATTACCACTACTTACAATAGACTTTACTTTTTTACGATATTCTTCAATAGAAACCCTGAGTCTTTTGAATTCGTCATCAGCCATTTCCAAAATACCGGCAAGTCTGTTTATTCCCCTTAAATATTCCTTAGGTATTTCAACGTCAGTTTTATAACCCATATCGTGATGAACTGTTGCCCATGCGTGTTGCAAAACAGTTTTTATTTGTATTTCAAAAGGAATTTCGTTTATTTCAGTGTTGTTTTTATTGTAATAAAGCGATTTAGGTATTCTACAAATAAAATGAAGTGACATATAGCCAAACTGATCTGTGCTTAATGCTTTTCTCTTATCAATGCTGTTTGCCCAGTCTACGTCAAAAACAGTTTCTAAGGAAGAAGCAATTTTATCAACTTCGTCAGAATAAAAAGTTATAACTCTTGCACCTAAAATATCGGTAATATCTTTTATATCTTTATATTTATAGCCCTTTAACTCAAGCTTGCCCGTAAGAGATTTTTCCGTTTTAATACGGCTTTCAATACCACAAACAACCATGCCAAAATTGTTTACAACCCTTTTTATTTCGGCAGTAACAATTTCTTGCACTTTTTTATATGTTTCTATATTTTGTTTATACTGCTCTAAAATATGTTTTGAAGAAGCATCTAACATTTTCTTACCTATTCTCACCTATTGTATATTTTTAAAAACATCATTAACAAGTTTACTAAACTCTTTATAAACAGGATATTCTTTCAGATCCATTAAAACGTCAACTAAACTTGTGTAATACCATTTTATATCTTTAGGATTATCGTTATTAAAGATTTTCCATAATTTATCACCTTTAATTACGTAATCTCTTGCAATTGCTCTCATATTAGAAAGTTTATCTCCGATAGCAACCATTTTAGTTTCAATAGTTCCGTTTTTAATCTTACTAATTATTGATTTTTTTCTGTTTTTCCACGTTTCTGCGTGAGATTTTCCATTTATACAAATTTCGGTTTCGTCATAAACAAGTTGAGCAATTCTGTCACCAAACTTTTTTCTTAACGTGTTAAAAGAAGTGTTCGTATCTTCTAAAACATCATGCAAAACAACTGCAGATAGCAATTCTAAATCATCAGTCATAGTTGCACAAATAGAAGCTGCTTCTAAAACGTGAAGAACGTACGGCGTTTTATGCCCCTTTCTTTCAGTATTTTTGTGCGCTTTAACTGCAAAAACAACTGCTTTATCAAAAATATTTGTTTTTATAGCTTTTTTAGTCATTTTTTCACCAAACATATATATAATAACATTTTTATAATAGAAAATCAAATAAATTAAAAAAAACAAATTGCTTTTAATACGATTTGTATAAAAATTAATTCTTTTTTTGTTTAAAAATATAAAGCCACACAAAATGAAGTGTGGCTTTTAATATTTTTAGTTGTCAGATAAAACGTGTTATGCAACTTTAACAGCAAGAGTTATAGTCGTCGTGTTACCGTTATAATCTTTAACAAACAAGTAACCTTCTTGCGAACTGTCAACTTTACTAAAGTCAAACATATCTGCCGATACTGTGTTTAGTTGAATTTCATAAATAGGATCCATAGTATCACCCATACCCCATACAACCATTACACAAATATTATCATTATCGTTTATAAACGAAACAACTTTTTCAGTGTAGTTGCTAATACTTTCACCAACCTGCATTTCAGGTAAATCTATCACAGGATTATGAGAATTATTCATATCGCATACAGCACCCATAAACATTATTTCTGTATCGCTGTCAAATGATAAAATAGTTATGGTATTATTTATTTCATAGCCGAATACAGGTTTAACTTTATATGTATATCTTCCCGCCTTGGTTAAGA
>JAKSOS010000067.1 GCA_024405475.1 Clostridia bacterium | reverse complement strand
CTTTTTTTACTTTTATCATTTTACACCCCTGATTTTTATTTAAAATTTTCTTCTTCTAATGCAGTTATTTTTGCAATTCTTCTTACATGTCTTTCGTCGTTAGAGAACTTGGTCGTTAAAAATGCTTCTACGATTTCAAGCATAAGTCCAGGTCCTATTACTCTTTCGCCAAATGCCAAAACGTTTGCGTCATTATGTAATCTCGTCATTTTAGCGGAGAATACGTCGTGACAATGTCCACAACGAATTCCTTTTACCTTATTTGCCATTATACTCATACCTATTCCTGTACCACAAATAAGAATACCCAAATCGCACTCTTTCTTGGCTACGGAATTTGCTACTTTTAATGCGTAGTCGTTATAGTCAACCGAAGTCTTTTCATAACATCCGAAATCTTCGTATTCATAACCCTTTTCTTCCAAATACTTTAAAAGTATCGGTTTTAAATTAATACCACCGTGGTCGCATCCTATTGCAATTTTCATTTTTATTACCTGCCTTTTTATTTTTTTATTTTAATTACAAGACCTTGTAAGTCTATTCATAATTCCCATATAAACTCCGTCTTCTCTACCAAACGATATCGCTATTATTATATCGGCTTTCTTTTCGCCTTCTAATAATTTATCGTATAAATTAGACGCTATCTCTTCTCCTGTATTTCCTAACAGTAAAAGATTTTTTCCTTTTAGTTTATCGCTTAAAGAGTTTTCGCACATTATATACGGCTTTCTGCCTTTTTTTAGTTCTTCGTCATATAGTTTTATCGCTTTATCAACTTCGTTTATGCTAAACAAAATCGTATCGCATTTCGGCTTATAGTGTGTGTACTTTACCCCAGGAGATTTTACCTTATCTCCTTCTTTATGTTCGGCTATCTCACATCCGCCACAAACGCTCTCTATCATTTCCTTTGTTATTAAACCTGCCCTTAATATTCTCGGCACTTTCGTCGTGCAATCTAAAACAGTGCTTTCTATTCCGCCTTGACATTTTCCGCCGTCAAGTATCAAAGGAATTTTTCCATTTAAATCGTCGTAAACGTGCTTTGCCGTAACAGGACTCGTATGCTTACTTAAATTAGCACTCGGTGCAACTATCGGCATATCTACTGCACGAAGTAATTCTTGGCATCCTTTATGTGAAGGCATTCTTATTGCCAAAGTATCGCCACCACATACCGCTTCTTTGCAAATCACTCCTAAACTATCACAAACTATTGTGAGTGGTCCCGGCATAAATTTTTTCATAAGCTTATATACGTAATCGTTTTTTACCAGCACAAGCTTACTTATATCGTAATCTTTATGAACGTGACAAATTAGCGGATTATCGCTCGGTCTTCCCTTTATTTTGTATATTTTTTTAACCGCTTCGCTATTTGTCCCTACTGCTGCTAATCCGTAAACCGTTTCCGTAGGCATACCGATTACACCACCACTTAACAAAATCTCTTTCGCTTGTTCTATAGATTCTTTATTGATTTTACTTATTTGTGTTATCATACTAAAATATATCGTCGTCAACGCTTTTTATAGGAGAAGCAGTTTCTTCGTCTTGCGTAAACGAATCTTCTTCTAAATAAGTATTTTCATTTTCCGTTGATTCTTTTTCCTTTTCGTCCGTTTCGCCCGTCTCTTCGTTAATATTTATAAACTTTGTAGTTTCACCCTTAAAGTATAAATGTGCCAAACCCGTTCTACCACTTCTGTTCTTTTCCACGAGTATTTCGGCAACGTTTTTCTTTACCTTACCTGTCTTAATATCTTCATCCGTTGCCTTCTTGTCAGGGCGGTGAATAAATATAACTATATCGGCATCTTGTTCTATCGCACCTGATTCACGAAGGTCTGATAATTGTGGCCTACGTTTTTCCGATTCAACTGCACGTGATAGTTGTGAAAGCGCTAATACCGGAACGTCTATTTCCTTTGCTAAAATCTTTAAATTTCTTGAAATATCCGTTATTTCTTGTTGACGGTTATCTAAGTTCTTTTTAGCATCCGGCGTCATAAGTTGAATATAGTCAATAACTACAAAATCTAGTCCGTATTTTCTCTTTATTCTACGGCACTTTGATATCATTTCACTTGGCTTTATAATTGAAGAATCGTCTATAAAAATTTGCTTGTCCGAGAGAAGTTTTCTCGCTTTTTCCATTTTTATCCATTCTTCTTTGTTTAAGTTGCCTTTTAATGCGTGTTCCATACTTACGTCGGCAACTGAGCAAAGCATTCTTTGACCTAATTGCTTTTTACTCATTTCCAGCGAGAATATCAAACACGAATAATTATTTAACGCAACGTTTTCTACGATATTCATTGCGAGTGACGTTTTTCCGACTGACGGACGAGCAGCCAAAATCATTAAATCACTTTTATGTAAGCCGTTGATTATATTATCTAAATCGTTATAACCCGTTCGTATTCCACGAAGTCTTGATTTGTCTTTTGTCAATTCGTCTAACTCAGTCATTACTTCGGGAATAACCGAACCGATTTTTACTACTTCGCTCGTATCTACGCCGTTTGACAAATCAAATACCGTTTTTTCCGCAAACGCAAGAGATTGCTTTTCGTCTGAACTCTTTATACAATCGTCTATTATCTCGGTTGAACCTGCTATCAATTTTCTCAACATACTGTTTCTTTTTACTATATCAAGATATCTTTGATAACCGGCAGAAGACGGCATTATGTCGGTAAGTTTTGCTATGTAATCTACACCACCTGCCAACTCTAACGTACCGTTTTTTTCCAAACTGTCCGTTAACGTGACAAAATCTACGGGCTTGTTTACCGAAATTAAATCTCTCATTCCCGTGAAAATATATTTATGTGATTCTACGTAAAAATCTTCTTCTTCCAAAAAAGCAGAAGTTTCTACCTGAATTTTCGTATCAAGCAATAAGCACCCTAAAAGCGCTTGTTCTGCTTCTACGCTATGTGGCATTTCTTGATAAACTTTTTTTGCGTTATTCCCCTTTGTGTTTGCCATAATCTCACTCCTTTTCCTTAAAGTTTCTTGAACTCTTCAAGTGCGTCCTTAAATACCTTAAACGCCGATTCAAACGGCTTCGTATCTTCTAAATTAACGCCTGCTATCTTTAATAATTCCACAGGTCCGTCAGAATCTCCCGAAGATAAAAACTTAAAGTAATCTTTTACTGCCTTTTCACCTTCCGTTAATATTCTATCTGCTATTGCTAATGCGCTGATTATTCCCGTTGCATATTTATAAACGTAAAACGCTCTGTAAAAATGCGGTATCCTTGCCCATTCATACTTTATTTCATTATCGTTAGCAAGTGCTTTGCCGTAATATTTTTGATTTAATTTTAAATATTCAGAACACATTTTGTCTTTTGAAAGAGGTTCGCCGTTTTCTACAAGTTTATGCGTTATTTCTTCAAACTCCGCAAATTGAGTTTGTCTAAACAGTGTCGTTCTTATTAACTCCAACAAATACGACAACAAGTATTTTTTTAATTTTTTGTCTTTTGCGTTTTTCAATAAATACTTTGCAAGCAATACTTCGTTAACGGTACTTGCTACTTCCGCTACGAATATCTTATAATCTGCCTTCGCAAACGGTTGCTTTTTATTTGAATAATACGAGTGAATACTATGCCCCATTTCGTGTGCTATTGTAAAAACGTCGTGCGTGGTCTTTTGATAATTTAACAACGCAAACGGATGTGTATCGTAAACTGCAATACTGTATGCGCCACTCCTTTTGCCTTCTTGTTCGTAAACGCTTATCCACCTTTCGTCATGTCCCTTTTTTAGAAGTTCGGTATATTCTTTCCCCAAAACCGATAAGCCCTTTATTACGAGTGAATACGCCTTATCGTACTCTAACTTTAAGTCTGCGCCTTTAACAAGTGGCAAATACATGTCGTAAGTATGGAAAGACGAAAGTTTTAACGTACTCTTTTTTACCCTTATATATTCGTGTAATAGTGGAAGTGCGTTATTTACCGATTTAATTAAATTATCGTACACAACAACCGGAACGTCCTCATTAGATAACGCCGATTCTATTGCAGATGAATATTTCCTTGCCTTTGCATAAAATACGTCTTTTTTTACGCTTCCGTAATAGGTCGAACTTATCGTATTTATCAAAGACGTGTATGCTTCGTAATATTTCTTAAATGCAAGCTTTCTCAATTCTCTATCCGGATTTTGCATATATACGCTATACAATCCGTGAGTAAGCTTATAATTTTTATTTTTATACTTAAAAGTTGCAAGTGGTAAATCCGCATTGTCAATCTTTGTGAATATTTCCTTAAAAGAAGACAACGCTTCTCCGCTTAGTGCCAAGAGTTTTTCTTCGTCATTATTTAGCACGTGCTCTTTATTTTTTAATATGTTTTTTAAAGAATAATCGTACTCGCTAAACTTTGGATTTGCAATATAACTTTGTATCACGCTCTTTTTAAGCGACGTAATTTCGGGCACGATAAAAGCAGTGTTCGTTTCAAGGACAACAGATAAAGACGATATCTTTGACAAAAGCTCGTCACTAAAAGAATCTTTAGTGTTCTCATCGTGTTTCATATATGCGTAAACACTCAACTTTTCAACGAGTCTGAAAACTTTTTCTTGCTTTTTCATGCAATCGTAAAAGTCTTGTTCGTTGTTAAGTTTCCCTTTAAAACACGAAAAATCCGTTAGTTTTTGCACTTTATTAAAGTCTTTATTCCATTCTTCAATAGAAGAATAAATGTCTTCTATTGCCCAAGTATATTTTTTATCCAACTTTTCACCTACTAATTTTTTTTACTTTGTATCGGTGCAGGTATTCTGCCACCCCTACTTATAAAACTTTCGCAAGAATAATCGCTTACCGGCATTATAGGTGCCGAACCTAATAAACCGCCAAAGTCAACTTCGTCTCCCACCTTTTTATTAGGTACGGGAATTACTCTCACTGCCGTGGTCTTATTATTTATCATACCGATTGCAGATTCATCTGCTATCATACCTGAAATGGTTGAAGCCGGTGTATCGCCCGGAATTGCTATCATATCTAATCCTACGCTACAAACCGCAGTCATAGCTTCCAACTTGTTTATTGAAATTGCACCTGACTTCGCTGCGTTTATCATGCCTATATCTTCACTTACAGGAATAAATGCACCTGACAATCCGCCTACCGACGAACTTGCCATAACGCCACCCTTTTTAACAGCGTCGTTAAGCAATGCAAGCGTTGCAGTCGTTCCGTGTGCGCCGACAGACTCCAAACCCGTTTCTCCAAG
>JAKSOS010000066.1 GCA_024405475.1 Clostridia bacterium | reverse complement strand
GTTCTGATATCGTATTTGCCGTAAGTTTTCATTAAAAAGTAAGTAAAATAGCCCTTAAATATTTCTTCGTCGGTAGCGCTGATTTCTTCGCCTTTTAAGGCTTTCTTAAACACTTTATCTGCATCTTCTTTATTTGAAATTGCACAAGTTTTTTCTAAAGCTATGTCGGCGGCAGTTGTACCTACTTTAATAAACTCTTTTAATCTTTGCTCTACTGCTTTCTCTAATTCGTCAATACTATCAATCTTAAATGTTAATTCTTCTAACTTTTTGATAAATCCCGAATAACCTTTTGCGGCAACGTTCATTATCTTATCTGCCCTGAATGCAGGAATAACCGTAAACTTATAATCCTTTTTTGCTATCTTTTCAAAAGTTGAAAGGTCGTCAAAAATTTCGTTTGTCGTAAATATATACTTAACGTTTGACTTTTCTATTAAACTTTGCGGTGTTACTTTATTGAGTTTTATATACTCGTTGCACCAGTTCCATATAAGTTCGGCGTTTGCTTCGTTAATTTCTATATCACAATTAAAAAATTCCTTTAATTCTACTTGCGACCAGTGATATAAAGGATTGCCAAATGCCGTTCCCAAAACCTTACAGTACGCTACAAATTTCTCTTTGTTTGATTTAGAACCCGTTATGTAATCTTCGTCAATTCCGAAATTTCTCATTAAACGCCACTTATAATGGTCGCCTGCAAGCCAGATTTCAAAAATATCGTTAAACTCTTTATTTTCTAAAATTTGCTTTTCAGGTAAATGACAATGATAGTCAAATATCGGCATGTCTTTTGCATAGTTAAAATATAACTTTTTCGCTGTCTTATTCGTCAATAAAAAATTGTCTTTTAAATAACTCATTTTATCCCCTTTTTATAGAGTAACGCCCGTCTTATAGAAGGCTATTTCTCTTATCTCTTCATTTTTTACTTTATATTTTCCGTTTATCGTCTTGATTATCAAGTCAAATAAACCCTTTTCATCCATTGAAAATGCGTTAAAATCTATCCAGTTTGACTTAAATAATGCAAGTTTACTATTAGATGAAATCTTCATTGTAGGAACAAACGTTGAAAACGGCGTTCCCCTGCCTGTTGTAAACAACACTATTTGACAACCTGCACTTGCGAGTGCAGTTGCTGCGATAAGGTCGTTTCCCGGTGCATTCAATGCCGAAACACCCGCTTTTTTAACCCTTTCACCATAATCTAATACGTCAACTATTTTTGTTGAACCTGCTTTCTCTACACAACCCAAAGATTTTTCTTCTAACGTTGTTATTCCGCCTTTTTTATTTCCCGGACTTGGATTCTCATATACAGGAAATCCTTGACTGGTATAATAGTTCTTAAAATCAACTATCATCTTCTTATACTTGTTAAAGACTTCTTTACTCTCACACTTATTCATTAAAAGTTGTTCCGCACCGAACATTTCCGGCACTTCGGTTAACACGGCACTACCGCCCATTGATACGATTTTATCAGAGATTTTACCGACAAGTGGATTTGCTGTTAATCCCGAATATCCGTCGCTTCCGCCACACTTTAAGCCGATACATAATTCAGACAAAGAAACTTTTTCTCTTTTTAATTTCTTTGCTTTTAGCGAAAACTCTTTTATGATATTTAAGCCGTATTCTACGTCATTTTCTACTTCTTGACAATTATAAAACTTTATATTGTTTCTCTTAAACGGTTTCAGATAGCTTTTAATCCCTTCTAAACCGTTATTTTCACAGCCCAGTCCAACGAATAAAACGTAAGTTGCATTTGGATTTAACGCAACGCTACATAAAAGTTTTTTGATATTTTCGTTGTCTTGTCCTAGTTGAGAACAACCGAATTGATGCGTCAATGCATAAATACCGTCTATTGAGCCCTTAACAAACTTTTGCGCTTTCTTCTCTATAAGCTTACATACGTTATTAACACAACCAACCGTTGGAATTATATATATTTCGTTTCTTATTCCCGCTCTTGATTTCGCCCTTTTATAACCGTAGAAAAACCCTTCTTCGCTATCAAACTTATTAGCCGAAAACTTATAGGTGTAAGTGGTTTTTTCGTCTAAATGCGATTTAACGTTGTGAGTATGTACCCACTCGCCTTTTTTTATAGGTGCTTTTGCTCTACCTATAATCTCACCATATTTGATAACGTATTCGTCTTTTTTAATATCTTTTATTGCAAACTTATGACCTGCGGGAATCTTTTTGTTTCCTACAAGATTAACTCCGACGTTATCTTTTTCGTTTATTATAATTTTATTTTCCATAAACTATATAATATTTTCTCCCGAAAGAATTGTTTTAACGTTTTGCTTAACTGCATCTGCAAATCCGTTATAAGAAGTTAAATCTTCTCCCCAAACGTTTACGTCTTTCATAAAATCTATAACGCATCCGCCGTTTGCAAAATATTCTAAATACGGAATATCGTCTTTTAACTCAATTTCTCTCGTAGGAAGCTTAACGTAATACTTTCCGTCATCTTTTTTAACTACGCTCTTATATATTGCCATAAGATACGAGAATCCTATTGTTAAATGTGGTGCAATTTTACCGTGTGATTCGTAATAATCCTTAAAACTCGGTAAATCACGTGCACGCCATTTGCTTATACTGTTTAACGAAATACTTACTAACTGGTGATTTAAGTACGGATTTAAGAATCTTCCCTTAATACTTTCTGCAAACACCTTCGTTGCTTCTATATCGTTTGAAACGAAAGGAACTATATCTTCATTTAACGTGTCTTCTAAAAACTTTGAAAGTGTTGCGTCTTTCATACAGTCGTAAACGGTTATTGCTCCCTTCCATAAACCAACGGGAACAATGTTCGTATGGCTCCCGTTTAACACTCTTACTTTTCTCTTTTTGTAATACTTAATGCTATCAGCTAAAACGACTTCAATATTATGTACGCCTTCTTTTATATATTTTGATATTTCACCCTTATTTTCAACTGCCCAAAGTCCGAAAGGCTCACCAACTGAAACGAGTTTATCGTCTTCCCCTATCAATTCTATAAGGTGATTTTTCGTTTGCTCGTCTTTAGGATTACCTGAAACGATACGGTCAACTAACGTATTACAATAATAGTTTTGCTCGTCGTTCCACTTCTTAAAATCTGCACCTAAATTCCATAACTTTATGTATTTATCTACGCAACTATATAATTCGTCTGCATTGTTATCAATTAACTCTACAGGCATCATATATAATCCCTCTTTTCCTGCTTTAAAACGAGTGTATAAAAACTTTGTTAACTTAGCCGGATACGTTATATTTTCAAATCCGTCAAACTTATCTTCTTCATGATAGCAAATTCCAGCTTCGGTAGTGTTTGAAACAATAATTTTCAAATCGTCTTCTACTGCCAAGGCGTAATATTTGTCAATATCTTCAAACGGAGAAACCGTGCCTTCTAAAACGTCTACTTTGTAAACGTCTTCTACGTCTTTCCCATTCTTTACACCACGTAAAACTATATGATACTTATTGTTTTGCTTATCAAAGTTCTCTAAACTGCCAAAAGTAATAGGTTTTACGATATTTACTTTATAATCTCCACCTTCTTTATTAAGGGTGTCAAAATAAAGATCTACAAACGTACGTAAGAAGTTTCCTTCACCAAATTGAACAATTTTAATCATTTTATTTACCTCGTTTTTTATCTTATATTTATATTTTAACACTTTAACAAAGTTATTTCAACAGTTTTTTGTTGCAGTATATAATAAATATTTTATGTTTTTAGCATAATCTTAATATTTACGCAAATAAAAAGCGAAACTAAAATCGTTTCGCTTTTCGTACTTTTTATTATTTATTTTCGCAGTATTTTATTAAATCCCCAACCAGTTTAATATACGTTTGACGTCTTTTTATAATATCGCCTTCGGCAAACTTCCATTGATATTGAATATTTAAGTTCGTTTCAAGCATAGGGTTTGATTCAATTCTTTGAATTTTGTTATCAATGACATTTTTCATTATATGTGCAATAACTATTGAATTTACACCCGAATTTTTATATTCATCTTTTATTCCTATAAGTGCCATTTCAAGTTCTTTAGGATGCTTAATCGCTTTTAGGAAACTAAAAATACTTGGCAATATCTTTCCTCCGTGTTTTTGAAGAGGTTTACATATTGACGGCAATACAACCCCAAATGCAACTACTTCTTCTTTTTCGTTTACGATTAAACTGAAATATTGTGGATTTATTATCGTTGCAAATTGCTTTAAAACGTTTTTCTTTTCCTTTTCTTCTACCGGAACGAATCCGTCAAGCTTGCTATATGCTTCGTTATAAGTTTCAAACCACTTATCACCGTAGTTTTTTACTATTTTTTTAATATTTACCGGTTTTGCCGCAACGTCTTTAACGTTAAGTCTTTTTTCAAGCCTATCCGCAATATTCATTACCCTATCATAAGGAACGTCAGGAATTATAAAATTCTTTTCAACCCACTTTGACTCGTCCTTAAAACCTAATTGCTCCAAATATTTATGATAATACTCGTAAGAATAGTTTGTGGCGTATGTACTGCGTTCTTTAAAACCAAACGTCAAAAGCCCTTCTCTGTCGGTATCGTTAAAGCCCCAAGGACCGTGAATAGTATCTAATCCGTTTTGCTTGCCGTATTTTTCTACCGCCCCTAAAAGCGCCTTAAACACTTCTATATCTTCAATAGCGTCTATACGTGAAAATCTTACGTTGTGTCTTCCCGTCTTTTTATTGTCTTCTTTATTTATAAGTCCCAAAATCCTGCCGACTACCTTTCCGTCTTTATATGCCAAAAACCCTTTACATTCATTATGTTTTAAGCTGAAATTCTTTTTCGGGTTATAAATATTCAATTCGTCGCTAAATATACTCGGAACGTAATAAGGGCAATCTTTATATATACTTAAAGGTAATTTTGCAAATATTTTTTTGTCCTTTTTCGTTATTACTTCTTTAATTTCTATCATAACTTTTCCTTCACATATATTATACTACTAAAAACGCTTTTTTCAATTATTTTAACAAAAAAATCTCTAAAATTTTAGGGATTTTTGTTGTAAAATATATAAAACCACATATAATGAGTTTATTTGTCGTTTTTTATAAAATCTGTCGGTGGAGCTTCGTCTTTTAACGCCATAATATACTTTCCGTATTCTTCTTCCGTTAGCTTTTTAACTCTGTTTTTCTTTTTTCTTGACATAATACACCTCTATAAATGTATTATTTCAAAAACTGAAATTTATATACAAAAAAATA
>JAKSOS010000065.1 GCA_024405475.1 Clostridia bacterium | reverse complement strand
TATTTCGTGCGTTAATATATTACCGTCTTTATCTTTATATTCAATAGCTTTAAGTTCGTCTTCACCTAAAAAATCGCACACTGCAGTTTCCGGTCTCCACTCAATATTTTCCTTTGCCATAACTGCCTTTATTAAACCTTTATCTCCAAGGAACTTATCAAACAAGGTGTAAACGTAAACCTTTTTGCAATAACTTGCAAGAAGTAAACAATATTGAAGTGCGGTATTTGCATCACCTATAACTGCAACTTCTCTGCCTTTATAAAAAGCACCGTCGCAAATAGCACAATAATAAACGCCCTTGCCAACTAAATCGTCCCTATTAGACTTCGTGCGTAAATGCTTGTGTTTAACCCCTGCGGCTATAATTACTGCCTTAGATTGATATTCGTTATACTCCGTTTTTACTACGAAAGTTTTATCTTCCTTCTTTTCAATTTTTACAGCCTTTTCAATTTCAAAATCTGCGCCGAGTGAAGTTATTTGCTCATATAAATTATCTGCGAATTGCTCACCGCTTATTACCTTTATTGACGGATAATTTTCAAGTCTTGGCGACATTGCTATTTGTCCGCCTAAACTTTCACTTTCTAATACTAGTACTTTTTTACTGTTTCTTAAAGCGTAAAGCGCAGAGGTCATCCCTGCTGCGCCACCGCCTATGACTATAATATCATACATATTTTATTTACTCTCTATAAACTTTCTTATTTCACTTGCATTGTCGTAATATTCAACTTTATCGCCGTTTTTAACAATTAACGTAGGTGCTTTCTTTACACCGTATTTCATCGTTGCGTCTTTATTTTCTTCGGCGTTTATTACTTCGTATTTTATTCCTGCTTTATCAAGCATCATTTTACTTGTCTTACAGTTAGGGCAACCCGTTCTCGTAAATAAAATCGGCGTTGCGAAATCTTCGCTTACACTTGCTTTATTTTCTTCGCATTCGCATTTTTCTGCTCTTGGTTTAAACTTTGAATTTGCTATATCGTAAACCTTTCTTGAAGAGAACTCTGCTCTCTTACCGTCGTTCCAGTTTTGTACAGGACGATAATAACCTGTGATACGGCTATAAACTTCGGTAGTCTTTCCACAAACAGGACATTTATAAACTTCGCCCGAAATGTATCCGTGTTCTGCACAAACAGAATATGTCGGAGACATTGTATAATATGGAAGTTTATAGTTTTCGGCAATCTTTCTTACAAGTGATGCTGCTGCCTTCCAGTCAGGAAGTTTTTGACCTAAAAATGCGTGGAATACCGTTCCTGACGTATATAACGTTTGTAAATCGTCTTGAATATCTAATGCGGAGAATATATCTTCGGTATATCCTACAGGCAAATGTGAACTGTTTGTATAGTATGGACTATCGTTTTCAGCACCTACTGCCGTGATAATATCAGGATATCTCTTCTTATCGTGCTTTGCCAAACGATATGACGTTGATTCCGCAGGAGTTGCTTCAAGGTTATACAAGTCGCCATAAGCTTCTTGATAATCTGAAAGTTTATTTCTCATAAAGTTTAATACGTCTTGTGTGAACTTTTGAGATTCTTCGTTAGTTAAATCTTTCTTTAACCACTTTGCATTTAAGCAAGCTTCGTTCATACCAACTAAGCCGATTGTTGAGAAGTGATTTGCAAACGTTCCCAAATATCTCTTTGTGTATGGATATAAACCTGCATCTAAAAGTTTTGTAATCGTTTCTCTCTTAACTTTTAACGACCTTGCTGAAATATCCATTAACTTTGTAAGTCTATTATAGAATTCTTCTTTGTTTTCGGATAAATATGCAATTCTCGGCATATTGATTGTTACAACGCCTACCGAACCCGTACTTTCACCGCTTCCGAAGAAACCACCTGATTTTTTACGCAATTCTCTTAAATCAAGTCTTAATCTGCAACACATAGAACGAACGTCTGACGGTTCCATATCCGAATTGATATAGTTAGAAAAATACGGTGTGCCGTACTTTGCCGTCATTTCAAATAAAAGTTTGTTATTTTCAGTTTCAGACCAGTCAAAATCTCTTGTAATTGAATACGTCGGAATAGGATATTGGAAACCTCTGCCGTTAGCATCGCCTTCAATCATAACTTCAATAAAGGCTTTGTTTACCATATCCATTTCTTTCTTACAATCTTTGTACTTAAAATCCATTTCCTTTCCGCCGACAATAGCAGGAAGTTCTGCTAAATCGTTAGGAACAGTCCAGTCCAAAGTGATATTTGTAAACGGTGCTTGCGTACCCCATCTACTCGGTGTATTTACGCCGTAAATGAAAGATTGAATACATTGTTTAACTTCTTTATACGTTAAGTTATCTACCTTAACAAACGGTGCTAAATAAGTATCAAATGACGAAAATGCTTGTGCGCCTGCCCATTCATTTTGCATAATACCTAAAAAGTTTACCATTTGATTACATAACGTTGATAAGTGTCCTGCAGGAGAAGATGTGATTTTGCCCGGAACTCCGCCCAAACCTTCTTTTATAAGTTGCTTTAACGACCAACCTGCACAATATCCCGTAAGCATTGATAAATCGTGAATATGAATATCTGCATTTCTATGTGCATCGCCTATTTCTTGGTCATATATTTCAGACAACCAGTAATTTGCAGTTATTGAACCGGAATTTGATAAAATCAAACCGCCTACCGAGTATGTTACGGTTGAATTTTCCTTAACACGCCAGTCTGCTACCTTTAAGTAGTCGTCAACTACTTTCTTATAGTCAACTAAGGTTTCGTTAACCCTTCTTACGTTTTCGTGTTGTTTACGATAAAGTATATAACTCTTTGCAACTTCTATATAGCCTGCTTGAATTAAAACAACTTCGGCGCTGTCTTGAATATCTTCTACAGTTACGATATTGTCTTTAATCTTCTTTTCAAAGTCGGCTGTTACACGCAAAGTCAACATATTAAGTATATCTGCCGTGTAATTTATTCCGTTAGCGTTAAACGCTTTTGAAATTGCCGTTGCAATTTTGGACATATCAAATTCTACAATTTGTCCATCTCTTTTCTTTACCTGAAACATTCTTCTTCCTCCATGTAACCCAAATTACGAGTAGTATATTCACTATACCATTATAATTGACCGTTGTCAACGGTTTTACACAATATTTTGTAAATCTTTTTTTATTTAAACACAATATATTGTGGTTATTAAAAAATCCACTATTTTGTGCAAATAGTGGATTTATAGTGCAAAAACCTGCATTTTTATATCGTTTTAGAGTATTTTTTGAGAAAACATATACTTGATTAATCCTGAAACGTCATCAAACACATAGCCAGACATGCCTATATCTTGAGCCCCCAAAACATTATTTTCTCTATCGTCAACAAAAAAGCAATCGCTTGCTTCTAACTCATACTTTGATAAAAACTTTTGATATATCTCTTTTTCGGGTTTTATCGTTAAATTATCTGAAGAAATAAACACTCCGTCAAAGAGATTTAGAAATTCTAAACCGTCTTGACTACTTAATTTAGAGAAACTTTCAAAGAAATTAGATAAAATATATAGTGAAAAACCGCAATCTTTAAGCGATTTTATAAATTCTGGCATGTTTTTTGTGGGTTTTCTATGATTAAAGTAATATTCGTACATCTTTTTTGCTTCTTCTCTTGACCTTTCGGGAATATCGCTAAATATTTTAGCAAAACTTTCTTCTTTAGACATTAAACCTTTATCCATTTGCTCCCTTATTTTAGAATAAAAGACAGTTTGATAAACTAAATCGGTATCTTCTTTATTTGAAAGCCATTTTTCAACAAATTCTTTATCTGCCTTTTCAATTAAAACCCCACCAAGATCAAATACTATATTATGTATCATATATACTCCTTTTTAAATATTATATAGTATTTACAAAAAAAAGTAAAATAAAGTTGCTTTTTTATGTAAAATATATTAAAATAAATAACGCTTGTGGAGAGGTGTCAGAGTGGTCTAATGTGCCCGCTTGGAAAGCGAGTATGGTGAAAGCCATCGGAGGTTCGAATCCTCTCCTCTCCGCCATAAAAAAAGGACACCTTAATGGTGTTCCTTTTTTTATGTATGAAAAATTGTGTGGAGAGGATTCGAAACAGCGACGGCAAAGCCGTAAAAAGTTGCCAGTGGCAAGTTTTTAGCGGTGACCGAAGCATTTTGCAAGGCATAAATAAGTGAATCCGTAAATTGCCTTGCAAAAGGCAAGAAGAAATCCTCTCCTCTCCGCCATAAAAAAAGGACACCTTAATGGTGTTCCTTTTTTTATGTATGAAAAATTGTGTGGAGAGGATTCGAAACAGCGACGGCAAAGCCGTAAAAAGTTGCCGGTGGCAAGTTTTTAGCGGTGACCGAAGCATTTTGCAAGGCATAAATAAGTGAAACCGTAAATTGCCTTGCAAAAGGCAAGAAGAAAGCCTCTCCTCTCCGCCATAAAAAACCTAAATTGAACTTGTTTCAGTTTAGGTTTTTTTATGCCAACGACTTGTATCAAGACAAGCACACGCCTTACGCCCCCTATCTTAAAATAAATCTAAAATTTTTCAATATCTAATCTATGCGCAAATTGTTACTTATCGTATGTTGATAAAAAAGTAACAAAACAATATAATATTTACAAGAGGTGTTTATATGATTCAAGAAAAAGTTGGCTTACGTATTAAAGAGTTAAGGCACAAATTAAATATCAGTCAGGAAGAACTTGCAGATAGAGCAAATGTCCATAGAACATATATTGCAAGTCTTGAAGTCGGTAAAAGAAATATATCTATTGCTGTATTAGAAAAAATAGTAGACGCATTAGAAGTTTCTTTAAGTGAATTTTTTAATTTTTAAATAAGGATATATATTATGGATATTAAAGTTAAGAAAAAAGATATTCTACCATATATTTATTTTGTTTGTAGTATGGCACAACAATCTAAAAATGGTATGTATGGTGCTTTAAGCACAAAAAATGATATGATAGGCGGTATTTTTGATAGGTGGATAAATATAATACCAGAAAGCGTTTCTTTTAATAATTATTTTTTAATAAAAGCAAAAGAAAAAATAAATTGCCAAAAGAATATCAAAGTTTATTCGGATTTTTTCATTTACAAACCAAATTATGTTGGAATAGCACCAGATGTTTTCGGGTTAAAAATTGATAATAAAATTGTTCCATTTGTTAAATTTGACGAAAATCATATTGATAATAATTGCTGGATTCCACAGCCTAATTGCCCTCAAATAGAAATAAAATCTTTCTTTGGGAAAAAATATATGATTAGTTTACGCAATCAGCATTATGACGATAAATATCTTGTTATGATTGAGGCTGACATTGATTCTGATTACTTATTACCTTTTTTTAATGAAACATTATTTTCTAATATAGAGTCAACACTAAATATGCCAAATGAATTTATTATTGACAATAAAAGTGGTTATTTGTCAAAAGTAACAAATGTTCAATTTGATAAAGATGATTTAGGGTCACTTAATATTTTAACAGTAACAACAGCAAATGATTTTATTAAATTTGCCTTAAAATTAAGTAAAGGCGATATTCCACGTTATTTCCAAAATGTTGAAGAAAGAAAAATTCTTATTAAAGACAATAACTTTGTTGTTAACGAAAGTCTT
>JAKSOS010000064.1 GCA_024405475.1 Clostridia bacterium | reverse complement strand
GAGGCAGAATTAAAGAATATCTTGAATATCATAAAGCTGCTGTTTATACAGAAGGTTGTAAAGGCATTTGGACAATTCCGTGCGATATCGCACTTCCATGTGCAACACAAAACGAAATTGACGGAGAAAGCGCAAAAGCATTAGCAAAGAACGGCTGTAAAGTTGTATCAGAAGGTGCAAATATGCCATCAACACCTGAAGCTATTGATACGTATTTTGCAAACAAGATTATTTACGGACCGGCTAAAGCTGCAAACGCAGGTGGCGTTGCAACGTCAGGATTAGAAATGAGTCAAAACTCTATGAGACTTTCTTGGACGTTTGAAGAAGTTGATGAAAAACTCCACGCAATAATGAAGAGCATATTTAAAGCTTGTGACGAAGCTTCAAAAACTTACGGTTTAGAAGGCAATTATATGGCAGGCGCAAATATAGCAGGATTCATTAAAGTTGCCGAAGCAATGAAAGCTCAAGGAAACGTTTAATAGTAAATTAAAAGAAAAGACCTTGCAATTAAGCAAGGTCTTTTTTATATATTCTTACAGCTAAAACCGTCATATCGTCTTTTCGTTTATTATGAGATAATTCCAAAGCCTTTTTTATAATGCTGTCTGATAAAGTTTGCGGATTTTTTGCAGGTAGTCTTCTTATGTATTCTAATACTGCGTTGGAATTTCCAAAAGCGTCTGATATTCCGTCGGAAGTTAATAAAATCATATCTCCATCGTTTAATTTTGTAGAGCATACGGAAGGTTTTAGTTCTTTAATAATTCCCATAGGCAATGTATTTGCTTCAACTATTTTAATTCCACCTTCATTGATGATGTATCCGTACGGAGAACCGTACTTAATGAAGTCAACACTTTTATTTTTTAAATCAATAACCGAAATATCTAAAGCAGAAAAACTGTCTTCAGCATTGATTGATAACAGTTTATTTACGGTATTTAAAATCAAATCACTTTTCATTCCCGCCTTATAAAAACTTTCTATAAGCGAAAGAGAAATTGATGAAATTTCTTGTGCTTTTTCGCCACTTCCCATACCGTCGGAAATTGCAACTAAAAATTTATCGTCAGATATTCTTACGATAGAGTGGGTATCTCCACTTATCGTAGAATTATCCTTTTTTTCCATAGATATTCCAAATACAGCATCAAGCTCGGTATTGATTTTGAATAATACGTAATATTTATCTTCTGAAATGGTTGTTTTATCAATAATTGCAAATTGCGACGAAAGAGTTTTGTTGACAATATTTATCAAGTGATTTAATGAAAATTCTTTCATAGATAAAATCATGGAAATAGTTGTATTTTCTCCTTCGCCGTAAATTAAAATTTCGCTTACGTTAAAACCGTTTTTTAGCAAATTGTCGCATAATATTTTTTCGGTTTTTCCTTGGTACTTTAATAGAGAACCCGATTCTAAAGCCAGCCCTTTTAATATTTCGGAAACGCCTTTTGTTTCTTCCGAAATCAATTCTCGCCCCGTTGCAAGATTTAACGAACTTTGAATGTTTAAGCGATATTCCGCAAGACTTTTATTGACAAAAAAGAGTATATCACTTTGTTTAACACAGTTTGCACTTATATTGTTTGATATATCTATAACGGACACTTTTCCTTTAGCAAATCCCACGTCTATTATTTTATTCAGGTCATTATATACGCCTTTATCGTTTTTTTTGCAAACCGAATATTTATCGCAGTTTTCACAAATAGATTGTTTAACTTTTTTTATTATTCTTTCTTTCGTTTGTTGTTCGTCAAGGCTTTTTTCCTTAAATGTGTTAAATGCTATAGACATTTCGTTAAAAACGTTAGATAATTCATAAAGTTTATTAGAGAGCATAGTCCTGTTTCTGTTAATGGTGTGGCGAACTAATTGTTTTTCTCTAAAAGAATTTAATTTGTTTTTTAACGTTGAAAGCGGTTTAGTGGGCAATATTGAAAATAAAAGAGAAGCGATAATGACGGGTAAATAATCAACGAGAGAATATCCACCGTAAACGTTAAATAAAAAGGAAATTAAAAAATCAACGAATAAAACCGAAAGTGCCGATAAAAATCTTGATATTTCGCAAAGGATATCACAAGAAATTCCTATCAGAAGACAAACGGCGATATATTCCAAGCTGTTATAATAAATGGAAAAACTTATTGATAGAATTGCCGAAATAAAAGTTCCGATACCAAACCTAAAAAGGTAGCAAGACGATAAAATTAAAAATATCACAATTCCTTTCCAAATATACGGCGATAGAAGATTGCAAAATCCCACTCCGAAAATAATGGAAATAAAAGCGAGAGATATTATCTCATAGACGTACGGCTTAAATTTTAATCCCTTTATAGATATAGTTTTTGCACAAATCATAGATATAATCGTCAAAGCGAGATTAAATGCTAAAACGAGAAATTTTTTTTCTAATAAAAGTAGTGTGTTTAGTTTTCCTAAAAATAAAAAACTTAAAATAGATATCAAGGAGAGTACGTATAATATAAATACGGGTTTACGCTTAAGCTTTTTGTAGATTAGAAAGAATAATACTATTAAAGCAGAAGAAATCAACGAGGGAATAAAAAAAGAGAAACCTTCTAAGAGAATAAATGAAAGAATATAAAGAATAGGGCATAAAATCAAGGAATAGTTTATGTATAATGCAGAAATAAATATGGCGGAAGAATAAGGTAAAATCGTTTTTTCAATGCTGTTAAAGATCAAAAATGTAAAAAGAAGAAAAGAGTATTTGATAACTAAATGGTAATCAAAAAAGTTGTGTTTTTTCATAAAATCTCCAAATGTTTTCTATAATTGTAAAATAAATTACAAAATATATTTAAAAAGAGTTTTGCAAAAACTTTTGATTTTTTTTTGAAATTATTGTAAAATAAATTAGAGGTATATTTATGATTAAAGTTGGAATTGTTGGCTATGGAAATCTCGGAAAAGGCGTTCATAGTGCAGTAGAAAACGCACAAGATTTAAAACTTGTAGGTATTTTTACAAGAAGAAACGTACAAGATATAAAACCTATTATTGAAACAAAGGTTTATTCTGTAAACGAATTAGAAAAGTTTAAGGGTAAAATAGACGTGTTGTTGCTTTGTGGCGGTTCTGCGACCGATTTGCCAAACACAACGATAAATTACTTAAAGGATTTTAATACGGTAGATTCTTTTGATACGCACGCTAAAATACCTGATTATTATAAAAAACTTGAAAAAGTTGCTAAGGCTAATAAAAAACTTTGTGCAATAAGTATCGGCTGGGATCCCGGATTGTTTTCTATTGCAAGAGAGTTGTTTGGGGCGGTTTTGCCTAACGGAAACGATTATACGTTTTGGGGCAAAGGTGTTTCGCAGGGCCACTCAGACGCAATCAGAAGAATTGAAGGCGTTATAGATGCAGTTCAATTTACTGTTCCAATAGATAGTGCGGTAAATAGGGTTAAAAAAGGATTAAATCCTACTTTGTCTGCAGGTGAAAAACATAGTAGAGAGTGTTTCGTTGCCGTTAAAGACGATGCAGATAAAAAACTCATAGAAAAGCAAATTAAACAGATGCCGAATTATTTTGCCGATTATAAAACGACTGTTAATTTTGTAAGCCAAAGCGAAGTAAAAAAAATACGTGGTAAATTACCACACGGCGGGTTTGTTATTAGAACCGGAGAAAGTTCGGAAAAGACCAAAGATATATTAGAATTTTCGCTGAAACTTGATTCTAATCCGGAGTTTACGGGAAGCGTCTTAACGGCTTATGCGAGAGCTATAGCAAAAATGGCAAAAGAAGGCTTTACGGGAGTTATGACGGTTTACGATATTCCGCTTAAATATTTATCAAGTTTAACAAATGAAGAATTGAGAAAAAGAGTATTATAATGGCAAAAAGAAATAACATTGAAAAGCGTGTAGAAAATAAAGTTAGGGAAGTAGCGAAAAAGCGTCCCATATTATTTATCGTTGCAGTCATTTTAATAATTGCATTAGTTATCGTCGGTTATTTTGTTTATAAAAAATATTTCAAAAAGCCTATTGACGATACATTGTCTATTCACTTTTTAGAATTGGGGAGTTATTACACAGGCGATTCAACGTTGATAAAAACGGGCGACATTGAAATTTTAATTGATGCGGGGTCTAAGCAGTCAAGTATTGAAACGATAGATAATTACATAGGTAGATATTGTACAGATAATAAATTAGAGTACGTTATAGTAACTCACGCTCACGAAGATCACTATGCTTGTTTTACAACCGAAAACAGTTTATTTAACAGATATGAAATAGGCACAATAATAGACTTTTCAATGACAAATCAAGAAAAAAAAGGATTATATAAAAATTATTTAAGAGAAAGACAAGAAGCAATTGATAGCGGAGCAGTTCACTATACTGCAAAAGAGTGCAGAGAAAACAACAATTATATTTTTAACATAACCGACGATATAACGTTAACGGTTTTAGATAGCTATTATTACTACAATACAGATTCGTCGGACGAAAATAATTATTCCGTTTGTACGTTATTAACGCAAGGCGATAGAAATTTTTTGTTTACCGGTGATTTGGAATCAAAAGGAGAAAAGAAGTTAGTTGAATTAAACGATTTACCTAAAGTGGAATTATTTAAGGCAGGGCATCACGGTTCATATACTTCTTCAAACGATTGTTTGTTAAGCGTTATTAGACCAAAGCGTGTATGTGTTTGCTGTTGTGCAGGTAGTAGTAAATACAGGGTAAAAGAAGAAGGAAATAAATTTCCAACACAAGATTTTATTGATAGAGTTGCACCTTATACGAAAGAAGTTTACGTAACGACTTTATGTGTAAGTGATGACGAAAAAACTTTTAAATCATTAAACGGAAATATTGTTGTAACTTCTTCGGTAGACGGAGTAAGTGTAAACTGTTCTAACAACAATATTTTACTAAAAGATACAGACTGGTTTAAGGAAAAACGAATTTGTCCCGAAGCGTGGATATCGTAATAAAATAAAAAACAAAGCCTTCCTAACAGGAAGGTTTTTTTGTATAAAAAATCGGTAAATATTGATACTATTTTTTATATGAAAGTGAAAGAAAAATCAATACTTAAAGGCGCAACTATTTTAGGTATAGGAACGTTTTTAGCAAAACTTTTAGGTGCAATTTACAGAATACCTTTAACAAGGCTAATCGGTGGAGAGGGAATAGGGCTTTATCAAATGATTTTTCCTGTGTATACGGTTCTACTTGAATTTTCCGGAATAGGTCTTCCTAATGCGCTTGCAAAGATTATTTCTTCTAAAAAAGAAAACAAAGAAATAGAGGCGATTAAATGCGTAAACGTTTCAAAAAAACTTTTTATTAAACTCGGATTTATATGTTCGGTGTTTATGTGTACTTTTTCTTTTTTCATTTCTAAACTTCAAGGGAATACTAACGCAACGATATCTTATATATTTTTATCTCCTGCTATTATTTTTGTTTCAATTATTAGTTGTTATAGGGGGTATTTTCAAGGCTTTTCCGAAATGAAGCCGACTGCGATTTCTCAAGTATTAGAACAGATGGTTAAAGTTGGATTCGGTCTGCTTTTTGCAAAGCTGTTTATGCCTAACTTACCACTTGCCGTGGCAGGTTCGGTTCTTG
>JAKSOS010000063.1 GCA_024405475.1 Clostridia bacterium | reverse complement strand
CATCTTACAAACCGCAAGTTACAATAGACTACATATTCGTTTCAAAAGATATAAAGATTAACTCTTTTGAAGTTGTAAAAGTGTTTGATTCAGACCACTTCCCTTTAAAAGCGGAAATTGAAATCTAAAAAAATCAAAATTAAAGACGGAGTAAATTACTCCGTCTTTTTTATTTATAATTATTCGCTTATTTGATTTTGCAATAATTGTTTATCACTTAAATTAGCATTAGAGTTAAGCATTAACTCAAACTCTTCGTCAACGTTAAAGTTTTCGGCATTTTCATAGGCTGAAAGTTTACTTATAGAAACTTCGTAAGCGGTCAACGTTTTTATATCGTCTTCTGCAAGTTTCTTTTGATACTCTCTGCTTTGAATTCTGCCTACAATCGCAATTTTTTCTCCTACAGCAAGATTTTTTGCAAACCTTGCATTTCTTCCCCACGCAATACACGGAATATAATCCGACTTATTATAAGAACGATTAACGGCAATTAAAATATCCGCAATTTCCCTGTTAAAAGGCGTAGTTCTATATATAGGCTGTTTGCAGATATAACCTGACAAAACTATGCAGTTGGGATTTTTAAGGGGTGCTTCGTCTAAAATTTCCCTGATAAACACTGTAAGCATTAACTTGCTTTTTCCGTTTACAAGTTTATTATAACTTCTGAATTGCCCCACTGCGTTAATATTAGAACCGACCTTTAATTCTTTTGATGAAATAAGTCTTTCAGACACCGTTACAGGGAGAATATCTCCTTGCCCAGACAAACGCTTAACTAAAACGTTCATTTCGTAAAAGCCTTCGCCGTAAACTTCGTGCGAGAACTCTGCTTCCGAAACGATTTCTCCGCTGATAAATACTTTGTTGTTTCTTTCTAAAGTTAAATTCATAAATTTTCCTCCAAATGATTTTCCTAAGAATTTTTAACCTGATAGCCATTTTGATTTATATGATAATTATCTTTATAAATGAGTTCGCCGATAGGCACAAACTTATAACCCATTTGCTTTATAGAATGAATTATTTGGGGGAGTGCTTCTGCCGTATGTAGCCCTTGATTATGAAAAAGCACTATTGCCCCGTTAGACACTTTCTTTACTACCCTTTGAGTTATCTCGCTTGAAGAAAGGTTTTTCCAGTCTAAACTATCTATTGACCATTGAATAGGCGTAAGTCCCATATCAAAGCAAGTATCAATGAGTAAATCGTTATAATCTCCGTACGGCGGACGGAATAAGCTAACGCTTTTACCGATAATATTTTCTATCGCCGTTTTAGACGAAGAAAGTTCCTTTTCTATTGCCGTTTTATCTAATTTACTCATGTGCGGATGAGTTGACGAATGCGTGCCTATTTCATGACCGTTGTCAGATATTTTCTTTACGTAATCGGGATATTTATTAACCCAAAACTCCACCATAAAAAATGTACAATGCACGTTTTCCGTTTTCATTACGGCAAGAAGTTTATCGGTATAGTCCACACCCCAAGCACAATCAAACGAAATGGCAATTTTCTTTTCACTCGTTTCAACTCCATAAATAGGAAGTTTTTTTAACGTACTTCCGTTAAAAACAGCATACGCACCAGTTGAAAAAAGAGAAATTACCGAAAAAACCGTCGCTAAAATCAGTGCAAATACTACAATAAGTTTGCGTTTGTTCGTTTGATAAACAAAAAACATTTTACTCCCTTTTTTTGTGCGAATATTGTATTATTTTGACGGTATAATTTATATTTTGTCTATTCCAAATACCGACTATTAAACTATATTAAATTGAAACGTTTTTTATGATAAATAAAAATAAAAAGAAAAAAAGGCAACAAAAAAACACCGAAATAATTTCGGTGTTTTTTATTTATTATTTAATTATAACTTATTTCTTATAATCTTACCTGAAACCGTTTTCGGAAGTTCATCACGGAAAACGACGATTCTCGGATACTTATAAGGAGCAGTGTTCTTTTTAACGTAGTTTTGAATTTCTTTTTTAAGTTCTTCGCTTGGGTTTGTGCCCTTAACCAAAACTATGCTTGCCTTAACGACTTGCCCCCTGATTTCGTCAGGTTCTGCAGAAACGCCACACTCTAAAACGTACGGCAATTCCATAATAACGCTTTCAATTTCAAACGGTCCTATACGGTAGCCGGAAGATTTTATAACGTCATCAACTCTACCTACGTACCAGTAATATCCGTCTTCATCTCTCCACGCAGTATCGCCGGTGTGATAATATCCGTCGTGAATTGCTTCGTCCGTTCTTTCTTTATCGTTATAATAGCCTGTAAACAATCCGCAAGGGTGTCCGTTTTTAAGATTTACTACGATTTCACCAACTTCGCCTACGCCTGCAGATTCGCCCTTGTCGTTTATAATATCAATATCGTAAATAGGTGCAGGTTTTCCCATAGAACCTATCTTATGCGGTTTTCCTATAAGATTTCCTATAAGCATCGTGCTTTCAGATTGACCAAAGCCTTCGTGAATTTGAAGCCCCGTTAACTTTTCAAACTGGCGGTAAACTTCAGGGTTTAAGGCTTCGCCTGCCGTAGTCATGTGCTTTACCGAAGAAAAATCGTACTTAGACAAATCTTGTTTTATCATCATACGAAGCATTGTCGGTGGAGCACAAAAAGAAGTGATTTTATATTTAGCAAACATAGGCAAAATATCGCCTGCGTCAAACTTATCAAAGTCGTAAACGAAAGTAGCGCCTTCGGCAGGCCATTGACCGTATAATTTTCCCCACATAGCCTTTGCCCATCCCGTATCGGAAATTGTAAAGTGCAAGCCGTTAGGGTCTATAGAGTGCCAGTACTTAGCCGTATGGAAATGTCCCAAAGCATATTTGTAATTATGTGCTGCAATCTTTGGATATCCGGAAGTTCCCGAAGTAAAGAACATCAACATCAAATCGTCCCCACAAGGAGAATCTTCCGTTCTTTCAAAATTAGAAGAGAACATTTTATATTCTTCGTTAAAGTTTTTCCAGCCCTCGTAAGCACCGTTTACCATTAACTTTAATTTTAATGACGGATAATTTTTACACGCTTTTTCCTCTTCTGAATAAGTTTCACGGATACCCCTGCCGATTTAAATCTGTATTCAAAATCGTGAACGGTAAGTTGATTAGTTGCAGGTATTGCAATAGCACCTATTTTGTTTAAGCCGAGCATTGCAAACCAGAATTGATAGTGGCGTTTTAATACGAGCATAACTCTATCGCCCTTTTTAATTCCCAAAGACTTAAAGTAGTTGGCGCATCTGTTTGATTCTTTTTTCATATCTAAAAAGGTAAATCTTCTTTCCTTTTTATTCTTATCTACGTGAAGCATTGCAAGCTTATCAGGTTCACGCTTCGCCAACTCATCAACTAAATCAAACGCAAAGTTAAACTTTTCGGTATTCTTAAACTTGATTTTAACGGGAGTTCCGTCTTCGTCTTCTTTTACGTCAATAAATCTTTTGTATATTCTATCCTTATCATCTTTGATAACGGGAATACGATTTTCCTTAACCGGAGTAGAAAAGGTTAAATCAGGTATAGGCTCGCCAGACGGATTAAGCACGATAGCGTAGAAAATACAATCTTTGCCACCCGTTGCAATCATTCCGTGTGGAGCGCTACTATCGTAATAAATAGAGTCGCCTGCATTTAATACTTCTTTATGCGAGCCTACTTGAATAGTTAAACTTCCTTCAACGACGATATCGCATTCTTGACCGGCATGCGAAGTAAGTTCAATTTTATTTTTCTTTTCCAGATTCTCGTCATAATTTAATTTTACGTATAACGGTTCGGCAATTCTGTTTTGGAAAGCGTTTGCAAGGTTATAATAAGTCATTCCGTGTGCGTTTGCAATTTCCTGACCTTCACCCTTTCTCGTTATAGTGTAAGAAGACAAAAGCGGACTGCTACCTTCAATGATATCGGTAACGTTTACTTTTAACGCACTTGCACAACGGTAAATAAAGGCAAAGTTAAGTTCTTCATTGCCCTTTTCTGCTGTGATATATTCAGATACAGACACGCCGGTTTCTTTCGCCATTTCTTCAACTGACAAACCTTCAATTTCACGCAATTCTTTAATACGTTTAGCCATTTCAAGAATCTTACGACCTAAATCCAACTTTTCCATATTTTTCTCCTTAAATAAAAATCGCCCCAAAGTAATCACTTTGAGACGAACAATAAATCCGCGGTACCACTCAAATTGCTTTAATAAATTAAAGCCTCTTTCGGAATCTAACAATCCCTAGCTATATAACGAAAGCATTAACGGAAAGGTTCTACTTGATAAATATCTTTCTTCCTTTCGGCTCCGAAGTTACATTGAATAAATTGCCTTAACGGTTTGCACCGACCACCGTCTCTCTTAAAGGCAAGTTTTAATCAAACTCTTCATCAACACCTTTAATACCATTATTTTAACATTATCAAAATATTTTGTCAATAATTTTTATCTACTTTTATAAACTGTTTAATTCCGCTTCCCACAACGAATATACAGCGTCGCTCGGCATAGTGAAAGCACCCCTTGGCGAAAGTGATATTTCGCCGACTTTCACGCCGTCCGGAAGACAAGAGCGCTTAAATTGTTGATTGAAAAATCTTCTGAAAAATATCTTTAACCATTTTAGTATGGTGTTTTTGTCAAATTCTCCCTTAAAAGTAATTTCGCCTAACGCTAAAATCTTTTTCGGAGAATATCCCCTGACTAAAAAGTTATATAAAAAGTAATCGTGCAAAATATACGGCCCTACTATATCTTCGGTTTTTTGCTTCGTTTCCTTTTCGCTTGTAGGCAATAATTCAGGACTAATAGGAGTATCTAAAATATCTAATAAAACAGCCTTTACCTTGCCCTTGAAATCTAATGCGTAATTTTTTACGATATATCTTATCAAGGTTTTAGGAATACCTGCGTTTACGCCGTACATACTCATGTGGTCGCCGTTATACGTGGCAAATCCGAGTGCTAATTCAGACAAATCACCCGTGCCTACAACCATACCGTTTTCCATATTTGCAACGTCCATAAGTATTTGTGTACGCTCTCTCGCTTGCGCATTTTCATAAGCCGAATCAAACACGCCGTCTGGATGCGAAATATCTTTTAAATGCCTTTTAACAGACTTGCCTATATCAATCTTCTTTAACGTTACGCCAAGCGATTTTGCAAGGCTTACGGAGTTTTCAAACGTTCTACTCGTAGTGCCGAAACATGGCATTGTTAAGGCTATAACGTCTTTTCTGCTTTTGCCTAATAAATCTACAACTTTTACCGCTACTAAAATCGCAAGCGTTGAATCAAGCCCACCGGATAAACCCAACACGAGTTTTTTTGAATAGGTGTGAATCATTCTCTTTTTAAGCCCTTCGGCTTGCATTAAAATTATATCTTTATAATCTATTCCTTTTTGAATAAACGAATATTTATCTAAACACCTTTCTAAACTACTGTTTTTATCTAAACTAAACTCTATATTTAAGTTGGCGTTTTCTTTTTTATCTTCAACGTTTTTACCGTTTACGTATTGCAAGTATTCATAATCAATATCGGCATAAATTAAACCGTTTGCAAACAATTCGCTTTCGGCAAGAATCTCTCCCTTCTCGGCAATAAAACTATGCCCCGAATATACGCAATCGGTTGTTGATTCCCCATCTCCCGCATTCGCCTAAATATAAGCGCAATTTAATATGTCCGATAGA
>JAKSOS010000062.1 GCA_024405475.1 Clostridia bacterium | reverse complement strand
CCTATTTGCAACGTTCTTTCAGCCTTTGTCATCATCAAAGCCTGATTATCAGTGTTTACAGCTATAAATTCCGCACTTTTAACGTTAGAATCTATCATACTGTTAATAGCGTTGCATCCTGCACCGCCAACACCCATTACTTTTATTACAGCAGATGAAACATTGTTATTTTCCTGTCCGTACATGTATTTCCTCCCAAAGTATTTATTTATAAATATCTTTTTTATATTTTATATATTTTTTATTAAAATGTCAAATCAAGTAATGACAAAACAGAAGATTCTGTCGGTTTTTCCATCAAAGGTATCTTTGGTGAAAGTATTTCTACCATAGTTCCAAATCTATCGGCTAATCTTTCTTTTGCTCCCCTTATATACGATATTCCGCCACCAGTTATGTAAATGGGAACACTATCCGGTATTATAAACCCTGAATTCTTTTTGCAATTATCTATCTCATCACACAATTTATCTAAACTGCGCTTGATTATACTTCTTACGTTTTCTGCCCCGTAATACTCACCATTTCCGGAACTTACAAGGTCAAAACTATTGTCCGAAACTTTGCTTAAACTTACTTTTCTTTTCAATATCTCAGCATCTGCAAAATCAATATCAAACTTTTCAGTAATTGCACCGGTTATATATCCACCGCCGTAACTAAAAGAAGATTGATAAAGTATTCCATCACCTTGAATTAAGGAAAAACTCGTACTTATATAACCTATATCAATTAAAATAACTATTCTGTCTCTCGTTTCGTTATCAATTAAATACATTGCTTCTGCAAGTGGTGTGGAAACAAAATCAATTTTCGGTATCCCCACGTTTAATAAAGCGGACTTGATTGTTTCAATAAAATAATTATCGCACATAACAAAGGAAAGTTTTCCCTTTAACACTTCGCTATAACAATCTACGGGATTAGCAAGCATTCTTAAATCGTCAAGTTCGTAAACTATTGCAGAGTGATTTATTAAAGTTCTCTTTTCCGAACGAACTATAAAAGCAGATTCAAAAAGCCTTTCAACGTCTTTATCTGATATTTTAGTTCTCTTGCTAAACGTTATTTGGCTATCTTTTACAACGACTTCCGAAAAAGCACCCGGAACGCCCACATAAACCGTATCTACGTTATCAGACGACATTTTTATAATAAACTCACTGGCACTTGCTAAAATTCTTTTTAAGTTTTCTTCGTCAAGAAAAACACCGTCAACAAACCCATCGTAATTAAAATCTTTTCTCGCCTTAATATTAAAAGTTTTATTGACACCACGCTCGCTTATTACCGCACTTATTTTGGATGAACCAACGTCAAGTATTGCAACTTGTTTCTTTTGCATATTTATTCTCCTTGAATCCACCAAACTTTTATTTCGTCACTATCGTTTATTGACACTTCTATCTCATTGTAAGTTTTAGAATAGTCGTCTGCTTTTTCATTGTAGCTATCAAACGCCTTAACCGCCATGTCTTTACCTTTAGCTAAATGGTCAAACAATATAAATATCACTTTTACGCCTGTTCGGGTATGCATAACGACGTCGTTTTTTTGTTGGCTTGCAATTATTTCCAACTGTTCTACGTTATCCGAAAGATTAATCGCTTTCGCCATTTCAAAAGAACAATATAAAAAATCATTTTTATTTGCCGATAACTTTTGACCAACGGCAATACTTTCAATTTCAATTCCGTCTAAACTTAAATCAATAAGTTCCGTATTCTGAACTCTTTCTTTATTCTTAGATAAAACGTATCCTTCTTGGTCTATTATATAATTATTTTCTTCAACTTGCAACAAGTACGTTTCTCTTCTCGTTTCCACGTCTAAAATCAACTTATTCGGAAAATGTTTGTCCATTTTTACAAAAGAATAATACGGTGCATCACTCATTGTTTCTTTTATCTTGTTTTCGTTAATAAATAAAACGATTTTTCCACCGAATCTATCGTCAATCAGTTTTTCAAAATCCGAAACGTCTGTTTCTTCTATCAAAGTATAATTTATTTGAACTTTTTTTACCGTAAGCAAACAAAGACACGCAAACACAAGCGAAAGCATAAATGCAAACGCTATCAAAATTGTGTAAAGTTTACTTTTCTTCATAAGTTCTCCGCTATTTTTCTTCCCTAATTTTTGCACCGAGTAAAGTCAGTTTTTTATCTAAATCCAAATAACCACGTTTAATGTGATAAATATCATCTATTTCGGTTATACCTTCCGCTAAAAGTCCTGCAAGAACAAGCGAGGCACCGCCACGTAAATCCAACGCCCTTACTTTTGCACCTTTTAAATTTGACGGATATAAATAAGCGATATTTTTATCTAACCTGTATTTCGCACCCATTTTTTTAAGTTCGGATAAATACAAAAAACGATTGTCAAAAATATTTTCTTTTATTACGGAACAGCCCCTTCCTTTTAATCCGAGAACTGCCATTTGAGGTTGCAAATCAGTCGGAAACAAAGGGTACGGCCCTGTCTCCACCAAAAAGTTATCGCTATAACCCCTACTATTTAATATTATTATACCATTACTACTATATACTTTACAAGCATTATTTGAAAATTTACTAACTAAAGATGAAATATTTTTAGCATTAAATCCCCTTATTTCAATTTCCCCACCGCAAATAGCAGTAGCAATTAAAAACGTTCCGCACTCTATTCTATCCGGTATGGGTTTATATTCAACTCCGTGTAAAACACTAACGCCTTCTATAGTTATTTTACCGCTTCCGGCACCGCTGATTTTACCGCCCATTTTGTTGATAAAGTTTGCCAGGTCAACAATTTCCGGCTCTCTTGCGCAATTTAAAATCGTCGTTTTCCCCTTTCCTAAACTTGCGCACAATATTGCATTTTCGGTTGCCCCAACAGAAGGAAACGGAAGTTGTATATCTGCACCTACTATCTCTTTACAAAAACAATCTATTCCACTCTCTTTTTCATTGACAGTTACACCAAGACTTCTGAAAACCGATATGTGAATATCTATAGGTCTTTTACCTATTTTACATCCACCCGGAAATGAAAATTTTGCCTTTTTTTTACGTGACAAAAGTGCACCTATCGCCAACACCGAAGAACGAAGTTTTTCCGTCAGCTTTTTAGATGCACTATACTTAAATACATTTTTAGAATTTATAAATAAATTATCTTCAACAAATTCGCATTTTGCCCCAAGATTTCTCAGCACGTTTATCATATTAAAAACGTCTTCTATCTTAGGGCAATTTTTAATCAAAACGTCATCAGACGTTAAAAGTGATGCCGCTATAATAGGAAGCACTGCGTTTTTTGCACTTTCTATTTTAACTTCTCCTTCTAATTTATTTCCACCTTCTATAATGTATTTTGCCATATTTCCTCCAAATGACTATACATTATCTTATGGAAATTTAACTTAAAAGGTTAATGAATTATTCCTTGAAATATTATACAAAACCCCTATTTCTGCCATAAATATTATTATTGAAGTGTTGCCACTTGATAGCAGTGGTAATGATAAACCCGTGGGCGGAATACTTCCGGAAACAACCAAAACGTTTATTATAGTCTGAATGCCGAAAATCAAACTTATTCCGACTGCAAGTAAATAACCGAATAAATCGTTTGACTTGCCGGCAATTTTAATTCCACTTATTATAACGAATAAATAAATTAAAAGCAATACTAATAAACCCACAAATCCTACTTCTTCACCTATAACCGATAAAATAAAATCCGATTCGGCAAAAGGTAAAAAGGCGTATTTTTGCCTTGACTTAAAAAGTCCGACACCAAACCATCCACCCGAGCCCAAAGCATAAAGAGATTGCAAAAGTTGATAACCTTCTCCCTTAGGGTTTGACCACGGATCTAAAAATGCGTAAAGCCTATTTAATCTATATGGAGCAATAAGTATCAACACTACTCCTAAAATCAATGCAGGAAGCAATAATAACGTCAAATGTTTTATTTTCATTCCGGAAGCAAACAACATTGAAAGCATCAATGCTCCAACACAAACAGTGATAGACATATTAGGCTCTATTATAATAAGCAAACATAAAATTATTCCGTATAATATTACAGGTAAATTGCCCCAAAAACTTTTTGATTTTTCAGGATTATCTGAATAATAACTTGCACAAAATAAGATTAAAGAAAACTTTGCTATTTCCGATGGTTGCATCGTAAGTGGACCTAATTTAATCCACCTTTTAGCCCCATAATTTTCAACACCTATTTTCGGGACAAAAACAAGCAACAAAAGCACTATCGTAATTATAGCAAGCGGAATACAAATTTTTTTCAACCTTCTGTAATCAATATATCCCATAATAAACATTGCAATTATTCCGATTACAACCCCTATCGCTTGTTTTTTTACAAAAAACAAACTGTCTTTATAGGTAGAAAATGCAGAATAATTACTTGCCGAATAAATAAAAACGACCCCAACACTCGCCAAAAATATTACTGCAAACAGTATTGACAAATTACCTTTGTTTTTCTTTTTATAATTTATCAACGTCAACACCTACAAGCAATTTAAATTTATCTCCACGTTCTTCAAAATTAGAAAATTCATCAAAACTTGCACATGCGGGACTAAGCAAAACCGTATCTCCGATATTTGCAAATTTTTTTGAAAAATTAACGGCAGATTCAAAATTATCTACCACGGTATAATTAGACAATCCCACTCTGCTTGCACATTCCATCATATTCAATTTTGAAGCCCCATAAATAAACGTATGCTTAACGTTTCCTCTTTTTATTTCATTAAAAAGCTCGTCGTATTTTTCGCCTTTTTCACTTCCGCCAAGCAGTAAAATAGTAGGACTATCCATTGATTTTATCGCCGTTATAGTTGACGACGTGTTGGTTGCCTTTGAGTCGTCAATATACTTTACACCGTTGATTACGCCAACGGTTTCTATTCTGTGAGAAACACCCCTGAACTCTTCTAATGCCTTCTTTATTTCTGCCGAATTTACCCCAAATAACTTTGCCACTGCCAAAGCAAAAAGCGAGTTGTATGTATTATGTTCCCCTTTTAAGCTTAAATCTTTTTCATCCATAATATACTCGTCAAAATAATACAATCTACCTTCTAAACAATATGCACCGTTTACTTTATCTTTCGTGGATACGTAAATAACTTTTGCTCTCGTTTCACTTGAAAATTCTTTAACGATTTCGTCATCATAATTTAATATTGTATATTCACTTTCAGTTTGATTTTTAAATATTCTCTTTTTTAAGAATATATAGTTATCCATTGTAAAATGCCTTTCTAAATGGTCGGGCGCAATATTTAATATGCAAGATACGTGAGGCTTAAAATCCGCCACCGATTCAAGTTGAAAACTTGAAACTTCTACTACACAAATAGTATCCTTTTTTATTTCGTTTATCTTTGAAGAAATAGGTATTCCAACGTTTCCAACCAACTCGTTATTACAACTTGCGGTATCAAAAATGCACTTTAATAAAGATACCGTCGTCGTTTTTCCGTTCGTACCCGTTATCGCAACCATTGGCGGTATAAAACACGAAAATCCGAACTCTAATTCGCCCATAATTTTCTTTTCTTTTGACCTTGCGTACATTGCTAATTTATGATTTATTTTAACTCCCGGACTTATTACGATTATGTCGCACAAATCAATTATTTTTTCCGCATTTTCATCTCCTACTTTTATAGCTCCGAGATTGACTAATTCCGTAATTGCACTCATTGATTTTTTTGAGTCGGTATCGTCGTATATATAACACTTTCCGCCTCTATCTATAATATATTTTGACGCCGAATATCCACTTCTTGAAATGCCTAAAATAAAAAATATCTGATTATTTATATACATACTCCACCTCAAAGATAGAATATGATTAAAACTACTCCCATTATTCCTGTTAAAAGTGAATAAATATATGCTATTTTGCTTTCCGTTAGTCCCTTGTGTTGTAAATGATGATGAAACGGCGCCATTAAAAATACACGT
>JAKSOS010000061.1 GCA_024405475.1 Clostridia bacterium | reverse complement strand
TAGAAGCATTTAAGACGCAGTATCATAGCGACTTGTTTGGGGACGATTACGAAGCGCTTATTGCTGATGGCAGATATAAGTATATAACAAAGTATTTTTCGCCGACGTTAAAGAGAAAGAACGAAGATAAGTTTATAGTAACAAGTTCGGATAAAGTAGATAAGGTATTGACTAATAAAGTGTGGGGAATACCTATATTTTTGCTTGTTTTTTTTGCGATATTCCACTTAACTTTTTCGGAAAACATATTGTTTTTGGGTTCTGTTTTTAACGGGCACGTGTCGTTTGAAGGCACGGCGTTTGAAGGGCTGTTTATAGGAGAATCCGGGCTTAATTCAATAGGGGTTATACTGACAAATCTTGTAAATATTTTAACGGGACTAATTACTGACGGAGTAAGGCAATTATTAAGCACGTCGCCAACGTGGATAACGGGTTTAGTATGCGACGGTGTGCTTGGTGGAATATTCTCAATTTTAGGATTTTTACCGCAAATATTATTGTTGTTTTTGTTCTTCTCAATTTTGGAAGATTCGGGATATATGGCAAGAATAGCGTTTATATTAGATAGACCACTCCGTAAGTTCGGATTAACGGGAAGAGCGTTTTTGCCTTTGATTATGGGGTTCGGATGCTCCGTTCCTGCAATAATCAATACGAGAACACTATCTGACGAAAAGGAAAAAAATGCAACGGTCAGAGTTATTCCGTTTTTCTCTTGTGGAGCAAAATTGCCTATATTAACGGCAATATCAGGCGTTATAATATCGTCTGGAGTAAAGGGTAGTGCAGACTTAATAACGTATTCAATGTACTTACTTGGCGTTATAACGGCACTTATTTCAGTGTTGATAATGAGAAATACGACGTTAAAAGGCGAATTGCCACCCTTTATTATGGAATTACCGTCTTATCACATTCCACAATTTAAGAACCTAATGGTATTATTGTGGGATAAGGCAAAGCATTTTATAACGAAGGCGTTTACTATTATTTTAGCGTCAACGATAGTTATATGGTTTGTGTGTCATTTTAGTTTTTCATGGAACTTTTTAACGGACGAGCAAATAAATCAAAGTATATTAGCAAGTGTAGGAAAGTTTATTCAACCTATATTTACTCCACTCGGTTTTGGGTATAATAACGAAGCGATGAGAGAGTACGGTTGGGTGTTTGTCGTTGCAGCGATAACGGGGCTTGTTGCAAAAGAAAACGTAGTTGCAACACTCGGTTCGTTAGCCACATGCTTAACGCTTATTTCAAATGCAACGATAGCGGATATGATAGCGATAACAAGTGCTTCAACACCTGTACTTTTATCGTTTATAATGTTTAATATGACGACTATTCCTTGTATGGCGGCGGTTTCTGCTTCAAGGGGAGAAATGCCAAATAAAAAGACATTTAAGTTGACTATTTTGTTCTGGGTTATAACTTCGTTTATAGTTGCAAGTACGGTTTACGTGATAGGTTCATGGTGGTGGACTTCGTTTATTTACGTAGCCGTAGCAGTAGGGGTTTTCTTTGCGATAAGAAGTTATAGTAAAAAGATAGATAAAAAGCAAATGCAGGAAAGGTTAAATGCAAATTATTGAGATTTTAGTTATAATTTTAGCGGTAGGAATTGTTTTAGGCGTTTTAATTAAAAGTATATTAGACGTTAAAAACGGCAAGTGTTCTTGTGGGTGTAGCGATTGTCCGCACTCGTCGTACTGCCATAAGAAGAAACAAAAAGAAACTGATAATAAATAAAAGAAAAAACTACGAAAATTATTTCGTAGTTTTTTTAATTATTCACTTTTAATGTAAATAAAAAAGTGGTAAAATTAAATGTATGGAAAAACAAAGAATATATTGTTGTATAGACTTAAAGAGTTTTTTCGCTTCGGTTGAGTGCGTAGAAAGGGGTTTAGACCCTTTTAAGACCAACTTAGTTGTTGCTGACCCTGCAAGGCAATCGGGAACGGTATGCCTTGCGATAACGCCTGCAATGAAATCTTTGGGTGTAAAAAACCGTTGTAGAGTTTTTGAGATTCCAAGCGGAATAAGTTATATAATGGCAAAGCCGAGAATGAAAAAGTATATGGACAAGTCTATTGAGATATATTCAATATACTTAAAGTATATAAGTCCGGACGATATATGGGTGTACAGTATAGACGAGTGTTTTATAGATTTTACCGATTATCTTAAATTATACAATATGGAAGCAAAGGAGTTTGCTAATTTGCTTCGTAGGGAAGTTTTTAAAAAGACCGGAATATGTGCGACGGTGGGTATAGGCACTAACTTATTTTTGGCGAAAGTGGCGTTAGATATAACTGCAAAGCACGCCGAAGATTTTATGGGCTACTTAGACGAAGAAAGTTTCAAAAAGGAGATATGGCATCATAGACCTATCACAGACGTTTGGAATATAGGTAAAGGCATAGCGCAAAGGTTAGAAAGGCGTGGAATACACGATTTATACGGAGTTGCGCACTATTCGGAAGACTTGTTGTATAAAGAGTTTGGTATTAACGCAGAACTTTTAATAGACCATGCAAACGGAATAGAACCTTGTACGATAAGCGATATTCAGAAGTATAAAACGAAGACTATGTCAATATCAAACGGACAAGTTTTGTTTAGCAATTATAATTATTTGGAAGCGAGAACGGTATTAAAAGAAATGGTAGAAAATCTTGCTTTGGAACTTGTGGAAAAGGATTTAGTTGCGGGCGGATTATTTTTGTCAATAGGTTATTCGGACAGAACTTTTGCAGGTGGAAGCGAAAAGTTTAAGACGCATACTTCAAGCGAGAGCAGTATAATAAAAGCGTTTTTGGATTACTACGATAAAACGATAGATAGGTCGCTATATATAAAGAGAATAAACGTGGGGCTGACAAACTTGTTAAAGGAAGATTACACGATACTTGATTTATTTTCCGACCCTGTAAAAAAGTGCAAGGAAAAAGACCTTTTGAAAACGGTTATAGGAATAAAGAGAAAGTACGGCAAGAACGCACTTCTAAAAGGACTTAGTTTTGAAGACGGAGCGACTGCAAGGGAAAGAAATAAAATGATAGGAGGGCATAACAGTGGAGAAAAGGGATAAAATGCCGTTATCCGAAAGAGCGAAACAGTTTATGCCTTTTGCATCTTTGCGTGGGTACGAGCAAATGGTAAAAAAAAGCGAAGAGATAATTTCGGATAAAATAGAAATAAGTGAAGACAGAATAGAAAGGCTTTCCGAAATAATGTCAAAAATAAAGAAAGGCGACGAAGTTTTAATAGAGTATTACGCAAACGGAAAGTATATAAAAAAGCAAGGTATCGTTGCGAATATAGATACGGTATATAAAACGATAACGGTAATAAAAGACAGAATAGCGTTTGAAGACGTTTACGATTTAGTTTTAATAGAGGAAGATATATGTTAATTTTGGCGAGTAATTCACCGAGAAGAAAAGAACTTCTAAATAAATACGGATTTGAATTTGAAATAATAAAGAGCAATTTTGGTGAAACTAACTATAAAAGTGCTTTAAAGACGGTAAAGCAAAACGCTTTAGGAAAGGCGTTAGACGTACAAAACAGAATAGAAAATAAAAGTGCAGTAATTTTAGGTGCAGACACCATAGTTTATTACAAGGGGAAAATAATAGGTAAACCATCGTCAAGAGAAGATGCGATATTAACTTTAAGAACGCTATCGGGTAAAGTACATAAGGTAATAACGGGCTATGCAATAATAAAAGGCGAGAAAAAGATAGTAAAAACTTGCATAACGAGGGTAGTTTTTAACGTTTTAAGCGAAGATTTTATCAAAGAGTACGTAGAAAGCGGAAAGGCGATGGATAAAGCAGGCAGTTACGGTGCGCAAGATGGAAAGTTTGTTAAAACGTACAGGGGAAGCGTGAACAACGTAATAGGCTTACCGATTGAAAAAATGCAAGAAAAAATCAAAAAAATGTTAAATATCAGGTAAAAAGGGAACAAAAAAAAGATAAAGGAATAAAAATGAAAACCGAGCAAATTTTTGTTCGGTTTTTTATTGTAATTTTTTAAAAAATATAGTAAAATAAATATAAAGTAAAAATGGGGTGTTTTAGCGTGTTTTGTTTAGGCGAAAAAATGGATAAATCAAAAGCAGTAAACCTTAACCCGATAGTTTTGGCATTTGTTGGTGACGCTGTTTATTCATTGTTCGTGCGTGAAAAACTTACTTTTAATAACGATAGTAAGGCAGGCGCATTAAATCTTTTAGCGATAAAAGAAGTAAGGGCAACAGCGCAAGCCCGATTTTTAGACGAAATAAGCGAACTGTTTACAGAAGACGAAATGGCGGTTTTTAAGCGTGGCAGAAATGCAAAGAAAGGCACCAGGGCAAAGAGTGCAACCGTAGCCGAATATAATGCGTCAACCGGTTTTGAAGCAGTTTTAGGGTATTTGTATTTAACGGGCAATACCGAAAGATTAAATTATTTATTGAATAAAGGAAAGACAAATGAAGATTGAAGGAAGAAACGCAGTTTACGAATTATTAAAAACGGATAAAGAGATAGATAAAGTTTTAGTTCAAAACGATTTAAAAGACGATGCAAGTAAAAGACTTATCAATATAATGCGTTCACATAAAGTAAAGGTTCAGTTGGTAGATAAAAGGGTAATTGAAAAGGAAAGCGAGAGTAAAAGACATCAAGGTTTTATAGCGATTACTTCGGAATACGAATATGCTGACTTTTATGACTTAATTGACGAATTAAAAGAGAAAGACGGTTTGGTAGTTATATTAAACGAAATATTAGATCCACATAATCTCGGCAGTATCATAAGGGTATGTGAATGTGCCGGTGTAGATGGGCTTATAATAGCAAAAGACCGTTCGGCATCCGTAAGCGATACGGTTATGAGAATATCGGCAGGTGCAGCAAATCACTTAAAGGTATGTAGGGTAGTAAATATCAACAACGCAATAGATAAACTTAAAGAATGTGGATTTTGGGTTTACGGTGCAGAAGTAGGTGGCGGAGATTTATATTCTTCTAATTTAACAGGCAAGATTTGTTTGGTTATCGGCGGAGAAGACTCAGGCGTAAAGAGACTGACGAAAGAAAAGTGCGATGGAATATTGTCTATTCCAATGTTTGGCAAGGTAAACTCGTTAAATGCTTCGGTAGCTTGCGGAGTAGTAGTTTACGAAGCGGTAAGACAAAGAAATTTAAAAAAGTAATAAATAATAATGAAAGATTATACGAAGTTTAGCGACGAAGAGTTGTGTGTTTTAGCAAAGACTGAAATAGACGCAACGACGGAACTTATGAAAAGATATATAAGGGTAGTAAATTCTCAAGCGAGAAAGTACTATCTCAACGGTGGTGAAACTGCTGATTTAATTTTAGAAGGTATGATAGGTTTAAATAAAGCCATAGTATCTTTTAACGGGAAGTCAAGTTTTAAGACTTTTGCATATACTTGCATAAAATCAAGTATTTTAACATTAATTAAGCAGTCTAACAGGAAGAAAAATCAGCCGTTAAACAGTTCAATATCAATTTCCGGAAATGAAGACGGCGTAGAAGATAAAACGGACATAATAAAAGATACTACGAAAAATCCCGAACAAAGTTTTATAGAAAGGGAAAACGAAGAAGAACTTTTAAAGAGAGTTGAATCTATTTTAAGTAAGTTAGAGTATCAAATATTTTCGCTGTATTTTATAGAAGGTTATTCATATACCGATATAGAAAACAAGACAAGTAAGAGTGCGAAATCAATAGACAACACTCTTTGCAGAATAAGAAAGAAATTAAATGAGATAAGGGGGTAAATATGTCGTATTTAGCATTATATAGAAAATACAGGCCGAAGAGTTTTAACGAACTGATAGGTCAAGAGCATATTGTAAAAACGCTTGTAAATCAAATAGAAAACGATAGATTAGGGCACGCATATTTATTCACGGGAACACGTGGAACGGGAAAGACCACGGCAGCGAAAATTTTTGCAAAAGCGATAAACTGTTTATCGCCGATAAACGGCTCACCGTGCGGAAAGTGTGAGAGTTGTAAAGCGTTAGAAGATTCTTCAAATATAGACGTATTAGAGATAGACGCAGCAAGTAATAACGGCGTAAACGAAATAAGGGAATTGCGTGAAAACGTGCAGTATCCACCTGTTTCGTGTAAGTATAAAGTTTAGATAATTGACGAAGTTCACATGCCTACGGGTCC
>JAKSOS010000060.1 GCA_024405475.1 Clostridia bacterium | reverse complement strand
TATATCTTTCGGAAAAGTAGAATGATGATATGATGTTTTCTTTTTGTTTTCAATCGAAATGGAAAAATAAAGAGCGATAATTTCGCCCTTATCGTTATATAACAAAAGAAAGATATCGGTTTAAGATATCTTTCTTTTATTTTTAGGATTAAATTTCAAGTTAATTACAAATCGTCCGCATCTATGGTTGGCTTATCGGAAGGATCAAAATAATCAACACCTGTATAAGCACCTAATACGTCATATTTGCTACTAAATTTTTTCTTTTTACTTGCAGTTTTTCGTTCCACAGTTTCTCACACCGCAATTCTTCTTTTTTTGAGTTGTCTTTTTAGTATCTCTCATAATTTTCTCCCTTTACAAAGATTATTTTCTTTGCAAAAGGTAGTATATGCAGAAAGAATTTTTTTATCCAAGAAATATTTTTTCAAAGTTACTTAACGCCTATTCTCGTCGCTTTCGCTTTTCCTGACAATATGTCTTTTATTGAATACTTTGAAGATGCTATTATTACTTGCGTTCCTATTTTAACTGCGTCTTTAATATATTCTAATTTTGCTTTTGCTCCGTTTGCTCCCTTTCTTGAAGCTCCGTTGCAATATTCTTCGCAAGCGGTAACGTTATCAATTACTTCGTAAATATCTTTTCCGCTTATCTCTTTAATTAAAGAATCAGGATTATTTGCGTCTTTATAAATGCCTTCCGCACTCGTTAAAATTAAAAGTGTTTTTGCTTTAACAAGGCATGCTATTTGTGAAGCCGTTTCGTCGTTATCAACACACTCTACAACTTTTTTGCTACTCTTTTTTAACGATTGAATTTCAAACTTCCTTGATTCTTCCGTTGAAACAGCGTCGTTATAATTTATAATCGGAATTGCGTTTTGTTCTTTACAACGAAGTAAAAGTGCTTTTAAATGTTCTCTCTTTTTGTCGTCGTTAAAATGTTGGTGCTCCACTAATACTTGACGGAGAGAATATTTGCTGTCTATAAATTCACGATAGGTTGACATTAAAATAGATTGGCCTTGTGCAGCGTAGTCCGTTTTGACATCTTCCGGTTCACCTTCTAATTCTTTTCCGTTTCTTTTTATGTAGTCAAGTCTTCCCGTTTCGGCAGCACCTGACGTTACCCAAATATACCCCGGTTTTAATTCCGAAGAAAACCTTGCAATTAAAGTATAGTCTAAAATATTGTTCTCTTTGTTGATTAACGCCATTGAGCCGATTTTTCCAACTAATTCAAAATCAAATTTCATATTCTCACTCTTTCGCTAAATTGATTAGCGCCTTTTCTATAATTTCGTATCCTTTTAATAACATTTCTTTTTTTATGCACTCGTTTGGTTCGTGAATATGGCAATCAATTCCGCTAAACTCAAAACCAAATGCACAACCTTTTTCAAAAACTCTTGCAAACGTACTGCCGGAAAGAGCTTTCGGTGTTTCGTTTTCTCCCGTTATTTCGTTATAACTTTTTAATAGCTTTTGAACTAACTCACAATTTTTATTTACTAAAAACGGTGGGTGCGATTCAATAAAAGTGTAATCTATTTTTTCTATATCTAAATATTTTTTTACTTTTTCAAAAGTAAACGGAGCAGGGATTCTGCAATCAATTAGTAAATAATAATTTTCGTTTTCTTTTACAATCAAGTTAGGCGAAAACGTTATATTTCCCTGTTCGTTTTTTTCTTGCATTATTTTATATTTATCTAAAAATAACGTTTGATATATCGCTTGGGTATTTTCATTATTTAATGATAAAAATGCAAAAATATTTTTCATTGCATTTATGCCTAATTCAGGATGAGCACCGTGTGCAGATTTTCCTATGCTGATAATTTTATCGTCAATTTTTTTCAGGTTGCATTTTTCTAAAATAGATTTGTCGGTACTTTTTTTAGCGAGTATTTCACAGTTGCTACAAACTGCGTTGATGACAGTTCCACAAGGTAAGTATTCGTAATTTTTTAATTGCGGTAATTTTACCTTGATTCTATATACTCCTTTTTCGCTGTACGAAACGGGAAAATCTCCGTCAGGCGAAAAACCGTATTCGGGAAGAATCGTTTTTTGCTTTAAGTATTCTATATCTTTCCAACCTGTTTCTTCGTTCGTTCCAACGAAAAGCCTGAAAGTTTTTTTGCAATTTATTTTTGAGTCTTTCAGATTTTTAAGAGCGTATAAAGTGGCGAGCATAGGACCTTTGTCGTCAACGACTCCCCTGCCGAAAAGGTATCCGTTTTCTTCTGTTAAAGTAAGCGGATTCGTTTTCCATCCTTCGCCGAAAGGCACGGTATCAATATGTCCGATTATTCCTATTTCGTCTTCTTTTTTAGTGCTGTTTCTATAAATTATTTCACCTGCATAGTTATCGTAATTTACAGTTTCAAAGCCGAACGCTTTTGCTTTTTCTAAAAAGAAATTAAGAGCCGAAGCCGTTTGCTTTCCGAAAGGGGCGTTTTCTTCCCTTTCTTCTTTAACGGTATCAAATGCAATTAAGTTTTTCAAATCGTTAAAAAACTCTGAATAGTTTAACATAACTTCTCCCTTAATAAAATTATTATAATATAATACTTTGCTTTTTGCAAACGAAAGTTTATTTTTTTATTTATTTTATCTAAAAAAGTTTATTTATTTATCAAAATATGATACAATTATTTTATGAGTGAAAATATACACGCCGGACATCGTGAAAGAATGATAAAAAAGTTTTTATCTTCTAACGACTTACCCGAACACGAAATACTTGAAATTATTTTGTTTTCTGTAATTCCAAGAAAAGATACGAACGGTTTATCACACAAGATATTAAACGTGTTCGGAAGTTTAGCAAACGTCTTTAATGCTAAAAAAGAAGACCTTATGACAATAGACGGTGTGGGCGAAAAAGTTGCTTCACATTTAATTTTAATCGGCAAACTTTCGGATGTAGTTGCAAAGAAGAAAGATTCAGATTTAAAAGAAGATAAGTCGTGGATTTCTTTTGATAAGCACAAACAAGAACTTTTTGATTTCTTTAAGAATTTTAATGATGAACATTTACTTATTATTCTTCTTGATAAAAAAAGAAATCGCATCGCCAAGTTTGATATTCAAGCCGATGGCAACGATAAGGTTGAAACTGAAATTTCAACGATAGCAAAATCACTTGCGATTTATCATCCGAGATACGTTATTACTTGTCATAATCACCCAAGCGGAATTATTGAACCAAGCCAAATAGACGATATAAATACTAAAAAAGTTTATATGCTTTGTGAACTCCACGGAGCAACGCTTATTGACAATATTATTATTTCCGGAAATGCCGGTTATAGTTATTTTGTTAAAAAGCGTATGGAATATGTAAGAAATCAATCTGACCTTAGTAAACTTCTTATTATGGCAGATAAACAGGAGATATTAAATGAATAAAGTTAGAACTCGTTTTGCACCAAGCCCTACGGGATATCTTCATATCGGCGGATTGCGTACGGCTCTTTACGGCTACCTTTTTGCTAAAAAACAAGGTGGCGATTTCGTTTTAAGAATTGAAGATACAGATACAAACAGATACGTTGACGGTTCTGTCCAAATTATTTACGATACTATGCGTGACTCGGGAATTATGTACGACGAAGGACCTGACGTGGGCGGTAATTACGGACCTTATATTCAAAGCGAAAGAAAAGCTCTCTATATGGAGTATGCTAAAAAACTCATTGAATTAGGTGGCGCTTATTATTGTTTCTGCTCACCTGAAAGAGTTGCTTCTCTTAAAGACGAAGAAGGAAACGTTAGATACGATAAACATTGCTTAAATTTATCTAAAGAAGAAATTCAAGCAAAGCTTGATGCGGGCGAACCGTTTGTTATTCGTCAAAACGTTCCGCTAACCGGAACGGGAACTTATACCGACTTAGTTTACGGCGAAATTGCCGTTGATTATAAAGATATTGAAGACGGTATCTTAATAAAGTCCGACGGTATGCCGACTTATAACTTCGCAAACGTTATTGACGATCACCTTATGGGAATCACCCACGTTATTCGTGGTATTGAATATTTGTCTTCTACTCCAAAGTATAATTTAATGTATGACGCTTTCGGTTGGGATAGACCTACCTATATTCACTTGCCACCTATTATGAAAGATTCTCAACATAAGTTATCAAAGAGAAATGGCGACGCTTCTTATGAAGATTTTGTTAAAAAAGGCTTTGTAAAAGAATCAATAGTTAATTATATTGCACTTTTAGGCTGGAATCCTAAAAATAATACTGAAAAAATGTCTCTTAAAGAATTGACTGATAATTTTTCATTAGAAGGTATCAATAAATCCCCATCAATTTTTGACGAAACGAAAATGAAATGGTTATCAGGCGAATATATTAAAGAAATGAATTTTGATTCGTTTAAGAGTTTGGCAATGCCGTTTATTAAAGAAAGCAAGGCTTTTGGTAAATACGATACCGATAAGTTGCTTAATCTCGTTAAAAACAGAGTTCAAATATTCAGCGAAATCCCTTCTAAAATTGATTTCCTTGAAGAATTCGGTGAATTTGACGTTAATTTATTCGTTAACGATAAACAAAAATCGTCCGTAGAGCTTGCTAAATCGGTTATTCCTAATATTATTGATGAATTATCTAAGATAAACGACTGGTCTAATCAAAATCTTTTTGATTCATTAGTTAATTTATCGGCCAAATTAGAAATTAAAAAGCAAGCATTGTTATGGATTGCAAGAATTGCAATTACTGCTAAGGAAGCAACTGCCGGCGGTGCTACTGAAATTGCAGAACTTATCGGCAAAGACGAAACGATTAAAAGATTAAATTTCTCGCTTAACTTAATTAAATAGTTTTATAAGTTTTAATAATTAAACAATTTTTATCTTAATGAAAAGAACGCTTAATAGCGTTCTTTTTTGTTTAGGCGCTAATAAAAAACAAATAGCGCAAAAATGTATTTTATTTAATATTTTTATATTTACGCAAGATTTATATATTCGTTTTTAATTAAATCCAAATTGTTTTTTTCTTTACTTATATTTTTAATAAACGTTGATGATTCTATATCGTTTTCATTAAAGTTTGTTTTGATATATTTTTCTATACCTTCTGATATAACTTCAGAAACTTTATAAATAAGATTAAGACGTGTTAAATTAAAAAGGTTGTTGTTATCTTTACATTTTTCAGCAACAATACCGATTATACTTATATCACCTACTACACCAAGGTTTTTATTTACTCCTAACCCCGGTTTTAGTCCACAATTAGATATTTTAATCAATCCGACATCTTCTTGCGTTCCAACGGCGGCATCAATGGCAATTACGACAGAATCAGGGTGCATTGCTTTTATATATTTTTTTACGTAAAATATTTCTTTTGCGGTTATCGGAAAGTTAAGCGTTCCGTAAATATAAGAGTTTAGTTTTTGTTTTTTAAGTAGCGTTCCAATAAGTGGACCTAAACTATCGCCAAGCACCAAATCACTTCCTATGCACACAAATATAGGTTTCTTTTTATTTTCATTTATTTCTTCCAAAGATGATTTTATATTGTCTGCCGTAAAATTGTTAAACGTATTAAAGTTGTATATTTTACTTGTCATTATTTTTTCCTTAAAATTAGATTTATATGATGATTTTTTCCATATATATATTTTTTATACTTCTTTTCACTAATTTTTCCAAAACATAAGATTTTATAAAAAAACAACTAAAAACCTTTAAGCGCATATAATTTTTATAATATTTTTAACATTAAAATAATTGTTTTTTTCGTTTTTACCCTAAAAATTAATTGTTTCACGTGAAACTATCTAAAATATAGTGTTTCACGTGAAACAAAGTTGTGAAAGATTTTATAAATAATAAATTACGTTAAAAACGAAAAAAAATAAGAAAAATAAGCAAGTGCAGTAGTTGTTTGGCATTATTTAGAAATATTGTATTTTATATTAAACATTTTGTCTTTATTATATAAAAATATTCTTTTATTTTAGTTAATGGATAAATTAACCTTTTTATATTATTATATTTTTTTAGTTTTTAATCAGATTCTAATAAATCCTTTACGTAGTTATATTCTTTTATAAATGTGTTTTTTTATCGTAAAAATTATTCGTGCAATAAATTTTTCTAAAAAATATTTTAAAAAATAAAAATTAGCGCCATATAAATATATATGGCGCAAAACTTTTTTTATAAAAACATAGTTAAAAAACTTTGCTAAAATA
>JAKSOS010000006.1 GCA_024405475.1 Clostridia bacterium | reverse complement strand
TGAAGAAATTCACGTTAACGCTTCAGGCGTAGATGATGAAGGCGATACAATCGGCTTGTCAGCAGGTCCTGACGGAAAGTATGGCACTTACGACGATGGTCTTCCTGCAACTTATGAAGATTTCTTTATGCTTTGCGATTATATGGTTGCTCATAATGTAATTCCGTTTACGTGGTCAGATACTTACGGTATTGCGTATATGAACTCATTATTAGGTTATTTAAGAGCAGACTACGAAGGAAAAGATCAATTAAGACTTTTCTATGATCCGGACGGATTCGTTAACGAAGCAGGTGAAACAATAAACACTGCAAAAAATCTCATTAAATTTAACGGAGATGAACCTATTGTTGACGGAATAAATATAGAAAAAGAACAACTTGCAATGACAAATGCTAAGGGATACGAAATGTTCCGTTCTGCAGGTTTCTACTATGCAACTTACTTCTTAAGCCAAATGATGAGTGATGGTAGTTATCTCAACTGGCATTATACAGGTACATCACATACCCAAGCACAAGAACAATTCGTTAAGAGTGAATTCTATAACGGTTTCTCTGATGCTGGTAACCCTGTAGCATTCCTTGTAGAAGGTAATTACTGGTACAACGAAGCAAAGTTAAACGGTATATTTGACCAACCTAATAACGACGGAAAGACAACTGATTACGGTTTGCTTCCTGTTCCAAAGGTAGATGCAAGTTTAATCGGAACAAGAACGACAATAAATATCGGTTTAGGTAACTTAGTTTACGTAAACGCTAACACGTCAGATGACAAGATGCCTTTAATAACAGAATTCTTAAAGTTCTGCTATTCAGATGAAAGATTATCTGACTTTACAGCAATCACAGGTATGCCAAAAGGCTTAAATTATGATTTAGGCGATAAGAGAGATTGCTTATCTTCATACTATAAGAGTGTTTGGGATTTAACTTATAATTCAAATACTGACGTTGTATATGCAGTTTCAGATAATGCAATTTTCTTAAATACACCTGCATACTTTAACGATTATCCATTCAGAACGACAGACCAAATGTATATGCTTGTTGAATTTACACGTAATCCAAGTATTTCAGCATCAGAAGTATTTAAGAGTTTAGTTGACTATAGAAGTCAAGTAGCATACAACGCTGAATTCTTTTATGTAATAAACGGCGGAAAAATCAACTAAAAGAAAATAAAAGTTTTATTAAAAAAAGGCGAAAATATTTTCGCCTTTTTTGTTTTTAAATTAAGTAAAATAAAATCATTTTTTTTATTATTTAAAATATATTTACAATATTATTTTTTATGTTATAATTGTACTGTAAAAATGTTCAGGGGTAAGTTATGGAAAGAAGTTACTGGATAGATTTAATCGGCTTTGACGTTAAAAAGAAAGAAAAAAGTCTTGTGGATTTTATTAAAAAACAAGAAGGAAAAGTAAACGATATTTATATTCACATGTGGGGTAGTTCAGATTTTATTGTGGACTATATGGGCATGGATAAAGAGTATAAATTAAGACCTGCTTTTTGTTCAAGTTTTCCTCACTCTACAGAAAGGGACAGACAAGAGTGGACAAACTACGATTTCAGAGAGTTTATTTCTATTTGCCACAAACACAACATAAAAGTATATTTAACGTTTCAAGGCTGTTTTGACCGCACGGACAACGGCGAAAACGCTTTTAAGACAAAGCACCCCGAAGTAATTTTTAATTCTACCGTTAATGATGAAGTTTGGAGTACTTATCACTTTGCAAAAACTACTAATGACGGAACTTTATTAGAAGATATTTTTTCAAAGCAAATAAAGAAAGTTTTAGTGGACTATGATTTTGACGGACTTCAAATTGCAGACTGTGCAACGTTTACTCAAGGCAGATTGCAACACGGAGATTTTACCGATAATTTAGTTAAGCAATTCGTTGAAAGAACAAAAATAAAATTTCCAAAGCAATACGGCGTAACGACGAAAAACAGAAAAGAAGAGCAAGCAAGATATCGTTATATTATGTCTAATCTCCGTTACGAGTGGAGTTTGTTTATTGCAGATAGGTTCGGCGAATTTATTTCAAAAATTATAAAAGCCGTTCATCAGGTAAAGAAAAAGACGACGCTTGTAAACGCATATACTTGTTCTCCGTTTGAAGGGTTATTCCGTTTCGGCGTAGATTATCGTAAGTACGATAAAGCGGGTATGGATAAGTGGATGTTTGAAGATGCCGTTGCGGTTACAGTTTCCGGCTGGGTAAATAACGAAATGGTTATAGACGACGATACCCGTGCAAACTGGATGTATCGTCTTATGGAAAAACAAGGCGCACTTAAATGCTGTACCTTAAACGTTCATATAATCAATATGACTAACACTCAAGATACCAACGAACAATGGAATTTAGTTGATAATGCGCCAAACGAGTTTAGAACTGATATAGCAAAAGATAACGCAACTTTCGTTTGGAAAAACGGAAAACTTATTCCTTCGCACGATGGATATTTGTTTTGCTTATCAGATTGTGTAGAGAAACACACGTGGGATACTATTCATAAAACGATAGACGATTTTACGTTTAACGACCTTCCTAAAGACTGTTTAGGTTTTACAGCTCTTTACGACGACGACTTAAACGCAGAGTTAAAAGAGTTTATATCATCACGCAGACACAACGCAGGCTATTTTAATTATGAATTTTTAAGGGCAGGTTTATCAATTTGCGCAAGGACGACAAAAGAAGAATTGCCGAAATCTCGTGGACCGCTTTTAATTTGTGCAGAAGCCGTCAGAGATAAAAAGACGTTAGAATATTTGCAATCTACCGATAGGGTTATGATAATTGCAGGGTATAAAAAGTTGTTAGATAAAACGCCTTCGGCAACCTTTACAAACGGCGATTTAAAAATATTCGTTTATAACGTTAATAAAAAATTAAAGAAAAATTATGCGGGATATAAAAAGGCAGATTTGGATTTTAGGGACGAGAGAAGTTGCCACTGGCCAAAACTTCCGAGAATGGATAAGTTCAACAAAGACATTATAGCAGACGTCGTTAAATTCGTTGAAAGAAATATAGGTATTCCGTTTGGTATAAATCCACACGAGATAGATACCTTCTTAAATAGGCCGATATTCCCCGCAAGTTATACTAAGGGTAGATATAAAATATTCACTTATAAAATGAGCGATAATCATTATAGAATGCTCATTACAAACGTTGAAAATTATTACGTTCATCCGTTAATAAAATTCCCGTATCCGATAAAGGAAATTAAAGTTTCGGGCATGCCGAGTTGGATAATTCCAAAAAGAATAGGCGACTTTATTTATGCAAAAATAAACAACAGAAGTTCAGAACTTTTTGATATTTATATTTAGAAAATTGTAATAAAAAAACGATACCATTCCGGTATCGTTTTTCTTTTTAAATTTTTTATCTATTGTCTTTCTCAACGGCTTTAAGGAAACTTTTTTGCGTATATAAAATCGTGCCGACGAGTATTACGATAGCAAGGTCTATTAAAACGTTCATATTAAATACTATGCTGTAAACAAGAGAAGACATATTCGTTTCGTTATATATATAAAAAACAAAATATCCGCTTATGATATGTGCGATATATCTTCCTATAAGCCCGACAGATGCGCCGATAATAAAGTTTATAACAGGCTTTTTTGTAAGCGAATTAGTTAGTCCCGATAAACCTATAAAACCAAAGGCGATAGGATAATCAATGAGTGCTTGCGCAAAGTGATAAACGGTTGGCTTTTGAATAAATTGCAACACTCCGAAAATCACACCTAAAAACACTCCTTTTTTTGCGCCGAACTTATAAGAAAAAATTATTATAGGAAGTGCGCTTGCAAGCGTTATTGAACCGCCTAAAAACTCAATTTTAATAAACGAAAGTGCAAATGCAAGCGAAACACATATTCCGCCGTATGCGATAGACTTTGTTGTAAATAAAAACTTTTCTTTATCAAAAATAATAGGCAATACTACGAGAAAAGCGGTCAATAAAATGGTGCAAAAGTAAATGCCGAATTCAGATAATGAGTCGTAATTTTTTATCTTTAACGGAACGAGACAAAATCTTACGATAAAATAAGCCGTAAAAATACTGCCTAAAATTATAAGCAAAGTTTTTAAATTTTTCTTTTGTAAAGAGAATAAAATAACAAGCCCAAAAGAAACGCCAAGTAGGCAATAAAGAATAATGTTTAGTGTTAAAATCATACAAACTCCTAAAAAAATAAAATAAAAAAACACCCGACAGGGTGCCTAATTATCGTATGATTCATCTTTTCCTTCAAGAATTACCTTGCGGATTCAATGGTGTAATCTCAGCCAAACGGCACCCATATCTAAATATTTTCTTTACGTTTTTATATTAACATAATTTTTATCTTGCGTCAAGGAAAATTTTATGTTAAAATAATATTCCCGAAAAAAAGGAGAAAATTATGTTTAAGTTTTTTGCATTTATTGATAGAATGAAGTTTATTAAACGCTGGTCGCTTATGCGTTCGGTCAGAGAAGAAAATATTATGGAGCACACCGAACAGGTTGCCGTTATTGCACACGCACTCGCACTTATATCAAACAAGATATACAATAAAAACGTTGACGTTAATAAAACCGTGTTAATGGCACAGTACCACGAAGTAAGCGAAGTAATTACAGGTGATTTACCAACACCTATAAAATATTTTAATCCGGAGATAAAAAGCGCATATAAAGATTTGGAAAAGGGCGCTTGCGAGAAAATATTAGATATGCTCCCATCGGAACTTAAAGGGGAATACGAGCAATTCGTTTTGCCCGATACGTCTTGCTACGAATATAAACTCGTAAAATATGCCGATAGGCTTTCCGCATATCTAAAATGCGTTGAAGAATTAAAGGCTGGCAATAAAGAATTCAAGAAGGCAAAGGACTCAATAGAAAAAGAATTGAAAAACAGTGGAAACGAAGAAGTGGAATATTATCTTAAAGAATTTGCTTCCGCTTACGAGTTGACGCTTGACGAGTTAGATTAGTATTTGTGCAACTTGCACAAAAAAACAGGCAAAATTATATATTTATGTCCATTGAAAACGAGCATATATATATTGTATAATATATAACGAAGTAAAAAGGAAAAATAGTCTTTAATGGCTACGGAGGAAATTATGTCAAGTTTACAGTTAAAAAACATTTACAAGGTTTATCCTTCAGGGGTTACTGCAGTTACAGACTTTAATTTAGATATTGAAGATAAAGAGTTTATCGTATTTGTAGGACCATCTGGTTGTGGTAAGTCAACAACGTTGCGTATGATTGCCGGATTAGAAGAAATCAGCGCAGGCGAACTTTATATTGACGGTGTATTAGTTAATAACATAGCGCCTAAAGATAGAGATATTGCAATGGTATTCCAAAACTACGCATTGTATCCGCACATGACAGTTTACGATAATATGGCTTTTGGTCTTAAACTTCGTAAAATGCCAAAAGCGGAAATTGACCAAAGAGTTAAAGAAGCCGCAAGAATTTTAGGCATTGAAATGTATCTTTCAAGAAAGCCAAAGGCTTTGTCAGGTGGTCAAAGGCAACGTGTTGCGTTAGGTCGTGCAATCGTTCGTGAACCTAAGGTATTCTTACTTGACGAACCGTTATCAAACTTAGACGCAAAGTTGCGTTCACAAATGAGAACTGAAATTACGAAATTACATAACCGTTTAGCAACGACGTTTATTTACGTTACTCACGACCAAGTTGAAGCTATGACGATGGGTACGAGAATCGTCGTTATGAAAGACGGATTTATGCAACAAGTAGATTCACCTATTAACTTATACGATCACCCTATCAATCAATTCGTTGCAGGCTTTATCGGAACACCGCAAATGAATTTCTTTAAGGGAAATCTTATCGGTGACGAGAAGAAAGTTTACGTAAAGTTCGGTGAAGATAAAGTTGCACTTCCAAAATCAAAAGTAAGCTTGATTTGTAATCTTGATAAATATTTGAACACGAAGAAGGAAATTGTTTTCGGTATTCGTCCTGAAGATATTTGCGATGCAAACGAAGCGCCTGAAATTAAGACGACTATTGACGTTAATATTGACGTTGTTGAAGCATTAGGTTCTGAAACGTTAGTATATTGCAAAACGAAATCGGCATCAAAGAAAACCGGTGGTAGCATAGATGAAGAAGCATCAAATCTTATTGCAAAGGTTGACAGTCGTTCAACAGTTAAAGCTGGTGAAGTATTAAAGATTGCATTAGATATGGAGCATTGCCACTTGTTTGATAAAGAAACTGAAATTACGTTACTTGCTCGTGACGAACAAAACAAGAACGAAATTGAAGAATTGCAAATAAAACAAGCAAAGGAATTAAAAGCAAAAGAAAAGGCAGAAAAACAAGCAGAAAACGATGCAAAAGCAAAAGTTGCAAAAACGCTTGAAAAGAAGAGAGTTAAGAGAAAATAAAAAATCTGTATTCTTAAAAAAGCGTAAAATGGAGGACAAATAAATGTTAAAAACATCTAAGCCTGCTAAAGAGAGAAAAGAAAGATACGAAAAGAAAGAAAAACTTTTCAGTATTATCGGCGGGGCTACAATGCTTTTAGTTTCTGTATTTTGCTTTATCATAGTAACGGTTATAGTGCCGTCTGCAAAATATAAAAAAGCATTGCAATATTATAACGAAGGTAATAATTACGAAGCTTGTTTAATCTTAAAGAATATTGATAATTCTTACGGAGAATACAAGGAAAGTAAAGATTACATTTCAAAAATAAACGATATAGTAATACCTGAAGGTGTAAAGGAAATAAAGAATAGTCTTTTTGAAGGTTGTAAACCCTTAAAGACGGTAGTAATTCCGAACACGGTAACGAAAATCGGAGATAAAGCATTTTTAGGCTGTAATCAAATTCAAAAGATAGTAATTCCTGAAAGTGTAAAGAGCATCGGAGAAAAGGCTTTCTCAGGATGCAACGCATTAACAGAAATCGTTATTGAAGGCGATATTGAATACGTTGGTAAAGATGCGTTTACGGGTTGTGCGTTTACAACTGTAACTATTCCGACAAACGTTATCACGTCACTTCCGATTTCAAAAATCAGAACGGTTGTTTTCAACGGCGGTGAAACTGTTCCTGACAATGCGTTAAAGAACAGCACGAGACTTGAAAGCGTTACGTTTAACGACGGATTGAAAAATATCGGTGCAAGCGCATTTGAAAATTGTAAAAAACTCACTTCAATCACTTTCCCGAGTTCGCTTGAAACTATCGGTGCAAACGCATTTGAAGGTTGTACGGGATTTAAGTCAATCACACTTCCATCTTCGTTAAAAGAAGTTGGCGAGTGGGCATTTAATAATTGTTATGGAATTGAAAATGTAAACTTTAACGAAGGATTAAAGACCATTGCACAAAGTGCGTTCTTTAATTGTAAAGGACTTACGTCTATCAAACTTCCGAGATCTTTAACGGCAATCGGAGAAGATGCGTTCAGGGGCTGTGTAAAGTTGGTAGAATTGTATAACTTATCAAATCTTAACGTAGCAAAAGGTAAGGAAACATTCGGCTGTGTAGGTTATTACGCATTGGACGTTCATCAAAACGCTACTGATGCAAGCAATATCTCGGTTAAAGATAATTTCCTTTTCTATGATAACGGAAACGTACATTACTTATTAGCATATAAAGGTTCAAACAGCACTGTTACGTTGCCGACTTACGAATATAAATATTCAGTAATCGGTTGTGCTTTTTATGGAGATAGCGTCGTTAAAAATTTAACGATAACAACAGGTGTTAATGAAATATTGCCTAACGCATTCAGCAATTCGGCAATTACAAACGCTCAATTAGGCGAAGGACTTATCAGATTATCAATGAGTGCTTTTGAAGATGCTACTTCGTTAAAAGAAGTCGTTATTCCGGAAAGCATCACCTATATTGAAGAAAAGGCATTTAGTGGTTGTACTTCTCTTGAAACTATAAATATCGGTGAAAATATTGAAAGAATCGGCAGTCAAGCATTTGCGAAATGTACCGGCGTTAAGAACTTTATAATGAATTACGAAACGCCTTACGTTGCAACTGATGCGTTTACGGGAATATCTGTAATTAATGCAGACGTTATACCTGAAACGTTAAAGTACGTTCCATTAGGAAAACTTGAAAGTATCACATATCGTGGTGGCGATATAGAAAAAGAAGTATTTAACGGAAGCAAAACGTTAGAAAACGTTACTTTGATTGACGTATCAAATATCGGAGAAAAAGCATTCCTTAACTGCAAGAAACTTTCTAAAGTAAACATTATTGCAACGGAAGTTAATAAGGTAAGACAATCTGTTTTAGAATATGTCGGAGCAGATGCATTTAAGGGCACGGCTATAACCGAATTACAAGCACCTATCAGCTTTTTAGACGATATAACCGTTGATTCGCTCGTTAAGGTAAGTTTATATGCAGACGTTAACGGCACTGATGTCGTAAAAAGTGCTTTTGAAGGTTGCGACAAATTAAAAGAAGCAACGTTAGCCGAAGGCATTACTAAAATCGGAGAAAATGCGTTTAACGGTTGTTCAAGTTTAACGGCTATCGTTATTCCTAACTCTGTTACGGAAATAGGCAACTGTGCATTTGATACGTGTTCAAAGATGACTTCAATCACGTTGGGTACGGGATTAGAGAAGATAGGCATGGCAGCATTCTGGGGTTGTAAGGAATTAACTACAATCACAATTCCGGAAAATGTTATTAGCTTAGGCGATACGGTATTCTACGGATGCGATAACTTAACTGAAATTAAATTCTTGGGCACAGAAGAACAATGGGGAAATATTGAAAAAGGCAGTTTATGGAAAACGGGCTTAAACAATGTTGAAAAAATCATTTGTGCAGGCGACGTAGAAGTAAATATCTAATTGAATATTAAAATTGAATTAAATGGCTTAATTTTTATAATTAAGCCATTTTTCTTTTAAATTTTTGTGCAATTTGTATAAAAAAACTGTCATTTAACTTTTATTTTTGTGCTTTTTGTGGTAAAATACATATACAATGTGGGAAGTTTTATTAGATGCCTTACTTGATTCAATAAAAGTATTTCCGTTTATATTGCTTATTTACGTATTAATGGAAGTAATAGAAGGGGCAAAAAACAAAGAAAAAATAGAAAAAGTTTTATCTGGTGGCGTAGCACCTGTTTTTGCAGGCACTTTGGGAGTAGTTCCGGAGTGTGGTTTTGCAGTTATGTGTTCAAAGCTTTATGAAAAAGGGCTTATAAGAACTGGTACGCTTATTGCCGCCTTTTTGGCTGTCTCCGACGAAGGGCTTATAGTTTTAGCAACCGGTGGAGATAAATGGTATAACATTTTGTTATTCGTGGGCATTAAAGTCGTTTATGCGATTATTGTCGGCGAGATATTAAACGCCATTTTTAAATCTCGTGAAATAAATCATATTTGTCCTGATGACGGAGATTGTATAGAGTGTGGTAAGCATCAAGAAAATAAATTGCATCAATACTTTTTGCACCCATTATTTCACGCATTAAAAACGGTCGGCTTGATTTTAGTCGTTAGTATTGTAATCGGTATAATAATATTCTTAATCGGAGAAGATAAGTTAGGAAACTTCTTAAATAATAACGTATATTATCAACCTTTAATTTCTTCGCTTATAGGACTTATTCCTAATTGTGTTTCATCTGTAATAATTTCGCAGGCGTATATAGAAGGCGTTTTGATATTTCCTGCTTTAATGGCAGGTTTATGTGCAAATGCAGGGCTTGGAATGATAATACTTTTCAGAAATAGAACGATGATAAAAAGAAATATTGTAATAATTGTTTTAACGTACTTTTTCTCAATTTTGTTAGGCTACATATTATTGCCATTTTATATTTAATAAAGGAAGTTTTTATGCAAAATAATTTAATGGATTTTATTGAAGAAATAAGAAAGAACACGGGTGTAGAAGTAGCCGTATATTCTACTGACGGAGCGTGTATTTTCGGCGAGCCGAAAGAAAAAATTGACACAAAGTTTTGCGGTATATACGTTAACGCCGAAAAGAAAAGCACCTTTTTTTATTTTGAATATAAATCTAATCAATATATAGGTAGAATAAAAGGAATAACTCAATCAGAAAAAACTATTGCAAGCTTTATCATAAAACTTGCCGAAAAAGATTCTTTTTTGACGAGTAATAAAAGCAAAACGGAATTATTAAAATCGGTTTTGTTCGGTGAATTAAATAGTAGCGAAGTTGAAAATTTTAAGAACAAATATAATATAGAAGACGACAATTTTTGCGTTTTAACGATAAGTGATAACGGAGAGCATACGGAAGATATTTACGAGTTGATAAAGTCGTATATTTCAAATGAAGACAGCGCAATCAGAATAGACGAAACGCACGTTGCTCTTATAAAGAAGATTGAAAGAGATGCGGAATATCGCTCGCTTAACGAGTATGCCGAGTTTTTGATTCAAATGATTTTTGAAGAAATAAGTTTTACTCCGCTTGTAGCGATAGGTGGAAACGTAAAAAAGATAAAAGACTTGTCGGTATCTTTTTCGCAAGCAAAAACGGCAGAGTCAATTTACGTAAAACTCGGAGAAAACAGTGGCGTAGTTTCATATAAAAATTTTTTGCTTGGAAAAATGCTTGAAGAATTGCCGAAATACAGATTAAAAGAATTTTTGGATATCTTAAAAGACGATTCTGCCAACGAGATTTTTGAAGATGAAGAAATGATAAAAACCGCAGAAGAATTTTTCAAGAATAACTTAAACGTAAGTGAGACGTCAAGAAAAATATACTTACACAGAAATACTTTAATTTACAGGTTAGATAAAATTGAAAGGGGTACTGGTTTAGATATAAGAAAGTTTGATGACGCCGTTTCTTTTTACCTAATAAATATAATAAGGGAGATAATTAAATAATGGAAGAGAGTGGCACGAGCAATAAAAACAAGAAAACGCTGAAAGTACTTTTAGCCATTTCGCTTTCAATTTTAATATTTGCGTCAGGGCTTATAATAGGGTTATTTTGCCGTGGGAAAGATGCTAATAAGATAAATAAATTGCTCAATTTAATTGACGAAAATGCAGTATATCAAAGCGATGGTGAAGACTTGGCGGAAAAGGCGATAGTAAATGCAATTTTGTCTAAAGATAAATATGCGGTTTATTATACAAAAGAAGAATATAGTAAAATAATGCAACAAGACAAAGGCAGATTTACGGCTTTCGGATTTAGTTTTTATTATACGGAAGACAGACAGACCGATTTTGAAGGCGGAATTGCATATATTGCGGTAAATTCGTCGGCATATAAAAACGGATTGCTTGTAGGCGATAAAATAGTTAAGGCTAAAAAGAGTGGTGGTGAATTTTTTGACGTAAAAAACAACAGCGAAACTACCTCGTTTTTTGCCGGTATCGGCGAAGATGAACAAATAACGATTTTAGTTAATAGAGAAGGCGTTTTTAGTGAAAGAGAATTCGTGATTTCAAAATCTTTTTATGTAACGTCTTACGTTAAATATATTGATAGTCAAATAGAGTACAACTTTATTTCGGAAGACGGAAAGAGTACGAAAGGTCAGACCACCGGAAGTGGAAATAGTAGTTTAAGTTTAGATACGGCGTACGTTAGGTTAGAAGAATTTGAAGGCAACGCAGATAAAGAATTTGCCGAAGTAATGGACTTAATGAAAACGAGAAACAGAACCAAACTTATTCTTGATTTAAGAGATAACGGCGGTGGGTATATGACTATTTTGCAAAACGTTTCTTCGTACTTAATTAACAATAACGGAAAGAATAAAAATCTTATTTCGGTTGCGATAGAAAAGGACGGCAATCAAGAAAGTTATTATACAAACGGCAATCATTTTAACAAGAGGATGGAAAAAATAGTTGTTTTGGCAAACGGGAACACGGCTTCTGCTTCGGAATGTTTAATAGGTGCTATGCTTTATTATGGGGACGGTTTTTCGGCTGACAATTTAGTTTTGACGTATAATAGTAAGAGGGAAAATTACAGTACTTTTGGAAAGGGAATAATGCAAAGTATATATAATTTTTCGGACGGCTCGGCTGTAAAGTTTACAACGGCAAAAATATATCAACCGGATAAAAAAACCTGTATTCAAGATACAGGCATAGAAACACCGTCAGAGTTAAACCGTGTTGAAAATGAAGACGCACTAAAAAGGGCAATACAAATATTAAGTTAAGAGTCCAAATAATTATTTAGTGTATTTACGATATCTTTATCGGCGAAATTGTTTATGGGTTCAAGTTTATAAAAAGTTCCACTATCTTCTGATAGTGGATTTTTTTCGCCGTTAGAAATTATTTGTTCAACGAAAGGCAATATTTTATCCGGGGTGATATTAGAAATAGTTTTTTTGATATCAAAAGAGTTTTCTTTTAACAATTCAAAAAGAGGTGTGATAACACTTTTATTTTTTTCGTTAAGTAATAAATCTGAAATTATTTTATATATATCCATAAATCTACCTACAAAAAAATTATCATTATATTATATGAAAATCATACAATAATATTGAATAATTTTTTCGGAGGATTTTATGCAAGATTTTAATTCTTTCGTAGGGGATAAAAGTAATGAAAATCAAAACTTTAAGACGGTGAGCGATATAGCAAATAAGTTTAACGGAAAGAGTGGAAGCGATATATTAAAAGCCATATATAAAGAAGCCGAGAAAGGCAAAAAAAACGGCACTCTTTCAAACGGTGATTTAGATAAATTTGCTTTGACGTTATCTCCTTTTTTAGACGATAAGAAAAAAAAGATATTATCAAAGCTTATAGAAGAATTAAAGAAAATTTAATATTTACATATATCGTCAACGGCGTGTAAAAGCGTGTTAATTTCTCTCGCAGTATTTTGGACTGCGAGAGAAACTCTTATAAGTCCGCTACTTTCGGTTTTTAAATATCTGTGAATAAGCGGTGCGCAATGTAAACCGCCTCTTACTGCGATGTCGTAATTTTGATTTAATAAATCTGCAACGGCATTACTTTCCAAACCTTCAATTTTAAATGATACGATTCCACTTTCGTTAGGGGAAGAATAGCATCTGACTTTTTGAATATCAGATAAGCCGTCAATTAAATAAGAAGTAGATTCAATTAACTTTTCGCTAAAATTAGAAAGGTTGTTTTTTATATATCTTACGCCTTCGTTAAGTGAGCCTATTGCAGGAAGATTAAGCGTGCCGGCTTCAAGTCTTTCAGGATATGTTTTAGGCTGAGTAAGACTAAAAGATTCTGTACCCGTTCCGCCGTAAATAATGGGAGAGATATTTACGTTTTCGTTAAATATAAGAGAGCCTATTCCCATAATTCCGTAAAGACCTTTATGTCCTGCTAATGCAAGCATAGAAATATTGTCGTCAGTTATGCTTAAAGGAATATGTCCACCACCTTGCGCACCATCAACAAGATATAAAATATCATTTTCCTTGGCGATTTTTCCTATCTCTTTTACTGGGAGTTTTTCGCCCGTTACGTTTGAAACGGCTGTCGTTACGATTAAATAAGTATCGCAATTTATTTTTTCTTTTATCGCAGTTAAAATATCTTTTTCCGAAGTAGGCGCAACAACGTCTAACGTGATTAAGCCGTCTTTTTCTAATTTATAAAGCGGGCGTAGAACGGAATTGTGTTCGTAAATGGTAGTGATGATATGTCCGCCTTTTTTAAGTGTTCCGAAAATTGCGAGATTAAGTGCCTCGGTGCAATTTTTGGTAAAAGCTACGTTGTCGCTTTTAGCACCGAAAAAATCTGCTAATATTTCTCTGCAAGAATAAACGATTTTTGCACCCGTTATAGAAAGTCGGTGTCCGCTTCTGCCTGGATTAGCGCAAAGATATTTAGTAATTGTTTCAACTTGTTCTGTAACTGCTCTCGGCTTAAATCCACCCGTTGCAGCATTGTCAAAATATATCATTTATTATCTCCTTCACAATAAATAAAAATAGTTAATAGTATATTATATAAAGAAGTTTTTTCTTTTATGCAAAGGAGAAATATAAATGAATTACATTATTATAACGTTTAGGTCAAGGAACGAAACGGTAAAGTTTTCTCAATTTTTACTAAACAGGGGAATAAGAAACAATATCGTAAACACTCCAAAGGAAGTGGGAGTCGGTTGTGGACTTTCCATCAGCATTTCGGAGAATAATTTAGAGATATCAAAAAGACTTTTATATTCTCTAAAAACAAATAGTTTCGTCGGATTTTTCAGCGTAAAAAATATAGGTGGCAAAAGAGTAGTCAGAAGTATTTAGATAAAACGCTTGTAAAAAAACGCCTGATTGTGTTAATATAGTAAAGGTATATGAATAAGACAAAAGCAAAAGAAATCATACAAAAACTTTCAGGCGTTTTTTCCGATAAGCCGGCATTAAAATACACGTCAAGTTATGAACTTTTAGTTGCGGTAATTTTATCGGCACAATGTACTGACGAGCGAGTTAATAAAATAACCGAAAAGTTATTTTTCGTTGCGAACACTCCTGAAAAAATGTTAATGTTAAAAAGGGAGCAACTTGAAAAGTATATTTTTTCTTGTGGGTTATATAAAACGAAAGCGCAACATATATTGCAAGCTTCTTTAGATATAAAAGAAAAGTATAACGGACAAGTTCCAAGTACTTTAAAAGAATTGCAAACGCTTGCAGGCGTCGGCAGAAAAACGGCAAACGTTGTATATTCGGTATGCTTTAACGGACACGCCATAGCAGTAGATACCCACGTATTCAGGGTTTCAAACAGAATAGGTTTGGTTAAAGAAAATAACGTGCTTAATACCGAAAAGGGGCTGATGAAAATACTTGATGAACAAGTATGGTCAAAAGCGCATCATTATTTGATATATTTGGGAAGAAGTTTTTGCAAAGCGGGAAAACCCGATTGCGAAAATTGTCCTATAAAAGATTTATGTGAGAAAAAACTTGCAAAAAGGATAAAATAATAGAAGTATGTTTATAGATAGAGCGAGTATAACAATTAAATCGGGCGATGGCGGAAACGGTATCACTTCGTTTATTCATTATAAAGGAAAGGTAAGCGGTGGACCTGACGGTGGAGACGGCGGTAAAGGCGGAGATATAATTTTCGTTGCAGATAAACACTTGTCAAGCCTTGCCGATTATTATTACAAAACTAAATACGTTGCAGAGAACGGAAGTTCTGGTGAGCCTAAAAATTGCTATGGAAAAGCAGGTAGCGATTTAGTGTTAAAAGTTCCACTCGGCACGATAATCAAAGACAAAGAAACGGGAAACATTATTGCAGATATGTTTACCGACGGTCAATCAAAAATCGTTTTATACGGTGGTGAAGGCGGAAAAGGAAACGCAAAGTTCACGAGTGCAAGAAGACACGCTCCGCATTTTTCTCAAACGGGAGAAAAAACCGAAACGAAAAAAGTTTTACTTGAATTAAAAACTATTGCAGACGTTGGGCTTGTTGGATTTCCTAACGTGGGTAAATCAACCCTTCTTTCGGTAATGACAAAGGCAAGACCGAAGATAGCCAACTATCACTTTACAACACTTTCGCCAAACCTTGGAGTATGCGAATTTTATGATAAGCAATTTACTATCGCAGATATTCCGGGGCTTATTGAAGGAGCAAGTGAGGGTGCGGGACTCGGTACGGAGTTTTTAAGACATATTGAAAGAACGAGAATGCTTGTTCACGTCGTAGATATTTCAGGCGAAGAAGGTAGAGATCCTTACGACGATTACTTAAAGATAAACGAAGAGTTAAGTAAGTATGGCAACGGCGTTAAGAACTTAAAGCAAGTAATAGTTGCAAATAAAATTGACGGATTTGAAGCAGATAAAAAATTAGCTGAATTTAAGAAGAAAGTAGGCAAGAAAAAAGTTATTCCTATGTCGGCAATAATCGGCGAAGGAATAGACGAATTGAAAAAAACGGTTGTTGATGTATTGAATAAGCTTCCGCCGTTAAAGCCTATGGAATTTGAAGAATTTAATTACGTTAAACCCGAAAGACTTGACTGGGAGATATTAAAAGAAGGCGAAACCTACGTAATAGTGGGAACGCTTGTTGACGTATTAAAGAGAAACGTCGTTTTAGACGATATGAACTCTCTTGCGTATATGCAAAAAGTTTTGCGTGATAGGGGAATAATCAAAGAGTTAAGGAAGATGGGCGCAACCGAAAAATCAACGGTTATAATCGGTGGCGAAGAATTTGAGTTTATTGATTAAGGAGTAAAAATGTTGACGAGTAAGCAAAGGGCGAATTTAAGGTCAATCGCACAAAAAATAGAACCTATAACGCAATTAGGTAAAAGTGGCGTAAACGACGCTTTTATTAAAAGTTTAGACAGCGCTATTGAAAAAAGGGAAATTATTAAAATCACGGTTTTAGAAAACTCTTCGTTAGAACCTAAAGAAGTAGGCTTTGAAATTGCCGAAAAATTAGATGCGGAGTTTGTCTGCGCAACGGGAAGAAAATTAGTTTTTTATCGCCGTTCAAATAAAGATGGAATAGTTCATATTGAATTTTAATTCGTTTCTTTTTGTCTTTTGAAAAAGATAATGATTAAAGAGAAAATAAGCATAAGCGAACCGCAGAGAATATAATAAATTCTAAACGGAACGAGATAAGATAATGCAAGAAAAATAAGCCCTGAGATGAAAAACTTCGGGGCTCTTTTTTTATCTAAAAAGTTTTTTATATTAACCTTTTGTTTAGGGCTATCTTCTAAAAGAGTAAACTTATTTTCAGGGAAAAAGTTTGCTCTTTTTAATTCTTCGTATAAATTTTTATCTTCTATTACGGTGATTTTATCGCCGAATCTTTTTGCAAAGTTTAGTGTATCTTTTTCAATGAAGTTTACGTAAATAACGGCACTTTGGTTTTTAGTGAGTTTGTTAAAAGCTTTAACGATATCGCTTTTAGAAGTTTCGCAAAAAGAGAATTTAAAAAAGTAAAGCACGTTTTTGTCTTTATCTAAAATATAATCTTTTTTTCTTTCAAGATTGTTTTTATTTATAGATAAAAAATCGTAAAAAAAAGTAAAGAGTTTATTTTCGTCTAACAAGTTTAGGTTTGTCAAAACGTTGTTAAAGTTATCTTGTTCTTTTTTATTGATTGCACTTTTAGAGTAAGAAGAATAAGAGAGTTTAGATATTAAAATTGAAATTAAAACGCCACCTGTTAAAGCGAGAATAATTGAAACGTTTTGTTTTGTGAAATAGTTAAGTATAGTAAATAACAAAACGAAAGTAGTGATAAAACAAAACAGGCAATCTAAAATAACTGAAAGGTAAGTTTTTTTCATAATAAATATTTTTACCAACAATTAAAAAATATATACCTTTATATAAGACTTATTGACAACATTTTAAAATTTTGTTAAAATAAAATGGTTATAAATACACAAGTTAATAAGGGCATATATGAGAATAGGAATATTTGGCGGAACGTTTAATCCGGTACATTTAGAACATATAAATATTGCAAAGAACGCAAAGAGCGAATTAAAGTTAGATAAGCTTTTAATCGTGCCTACTTTTTTGCCACCGCATAAAAGCCAAGCTCCGCTTGATTTTAGGGACAGAATAAATATGCTAAAACTCGCCTTTGATTTTGACGAAGACATAGTTGTTTCAGATTTTGAAATAGAAAATCAAGGTAAGAGTTATTCCTATATAACAGCAGAGCATTTCAGAAGTATTTATCGTGAAGACGAAATATTTATGATAGTCGGTGGCGATATGCTTCTGGATTTTAAAAACTGGAAATATCCGGAAAGAATATTAAGCGCAGTAAACCTTGCGGTGTTTAACAGGGAAAATATAGAAATTGATTTTGCTAAGGAAAGAGAGTATTTTATTTCTCACTTTCAAAAAGATTTTACGGTATTAAATTATTGTGGTAAAGATTTTTCTTCAACTGAAATAAGAGTGTACGCATCACTTGGGTTAAACGTAAATCATTTAACCGATAAAAAAGTTGCCGAGTATATAAAAAACAATAATATTTATTCGGGTGGCGAAAAGGAAAATTACTTAAAAAAAGTTTTAACTGAAAAAAGACTTATTCACACGGCAAACGTCGTAATTACGGGATTATCCAAAGCGAGCGAATTAAACCTTGATAAAGAAAAGGTATATACGGCGTGCTTGTTGCACGATTGCGCTAAATATACTAATTATAAAAACGTAAAGGGATTTGTTTTGGACAGCGATATTCCCGAGCCTGTAATTCACTCTTTTTTAGGGGCGTATATAGCGAAAAACGTTTTGGGTGTTTCAGATGAAGAAGTGTTAGACGCAATTAAATATCACACTTCCGGAAAAGCTAATATGAGTGAACTTGGGAAATTAGTTTTCGTTGCCGATATGGTTGAAAAGGGCAGGGTGTATAACGGCGTGGAAAAATTAAGAGATATTTTTTACAAAAACGTAAATAATAGTTTTAAGGAATGCTTAAAAGAAGAAGTGGAACACTTAAAATCAAAGGGAATAACTATTTATAAAGAAACGCTGAATGCGTACGAATATTATATAAAATAAAGGAAAGAAAAATAATGGACTCAAAAGAATTTTCAAACAAAGTAATTGAAGTATTAAGCAATCACAAAGCAGAAGATATCGTAAGAATTGATTTAAAAGACAAAGAAAAAATTGCAGATTATTTTATAATTGCAAGTGGAAGAAGTATGACTCATACAAGGAGTCTTATTGAACACGTTGAAGAAGAAATTGAAAAGATAGGCATTACTGCTATAAGAGAAGAAGGTGTTAAAGAAGGTCGCTGGGCAGTAATTGATTACGGCGACGTAATAGTTCACGTTTTTAACGACGAAACGAGACTTTTTTATCATCTTGAAAAACTTTGGGGCGACGAGAAAAATATAGAAAAGTTTTAGGAAATTTTTCTGACGTAAATTTTATCTATTTCGTCAGGATTGATTTCAATACTTCTTTCAATTTTAGGTTTGCGTCTATATTTTTTATGTTTTTTTCTTAAAAGTTTTTTAGGAAAAAATCTTGCTAAAAAACGTATCCATATTATTTTTGTTCCGACAACGAAAACAAAACAAATAAAAAACACGCAAGCTAAAAGCAAAGGACCTATTACGAAAGAAGGTAATGTTATATTCATAAAAAAAGTATATAATAACGCAAAAAAAGAATAATAAAAGATATTTGCTAAATATATAATATTTTATCAGAAAGGGAAAATGAAAAAAAACAATTTACAATTAGCGAATCAACTGATAAACGTTGATGAAGACAAACAAAAAATAAACGGCGAAACAGACGCATCCGTTTTTGGGGAGATTGCGAGATTAACAAATCGCAACGTTTGTTCCGTTATAGACGAGTGTGCTTTTTTTGAAGTAAAAAAATTGATGAAAAAAATGGGAAACGTTATAATACGTTATCCTAAAAAAGACAGTTCTTTAGAAAAGACACTTTTTAATTGCAGAGAGTTAAATATCGGCGAAACGTTATTATCTCCTGTATATATACCTGCATGTAAAAGGCAGGTTTATAAAAACAATTTATATAGTGAATTCGTCGGTGCGATTATAGATTTTCCTTTTGGCGAAAGTTTATATAAAAGTAAAGTTGCAGATATTAAAGCATGTATAAAATCGGGCGTGGACGGAATAACGGTTATGCTTCCGACAATGCTTTTGGAAAAAGAAAATATCGCAGAGCTTAAAAAACAAGTAAAAAGCATAGGTAAACTTTGCCCTGTTCAAGCCGGAGTCGCAATTTCCGCAGAAGAGTTGGATTACGATAAAATCAAAGTTCTTTTTAAGATAATTGAAAAGAGTAAATTACAGTTTATTACGTTTGTTTTCGGTGCAATAAGCAAAGAGAAACTCGGCGAAAAGATTGAGATTATTCAAAAGTTAAAAGATAAAAAACAAGTCAAAGTTTTGGCGAACGTTGAAAGCATAGAAGAAGTTTTGGCACTTTCGGATTTCGGAATTGATAGAGTTTTAACTCCTTATGCCGAAGAAATAGGAAAACAAGTAGTTAAAAGATTTGATATAAAAAGTGTAAAATTGCATTAAATTGCTTTACAAAATTGAAATAGAATTATAAAATATAAGTATTCTTTGGGGCGGAGCGAAAGTCTCCACCGGCAGTAAAGTCTGCAAGCCTTGTGGCTGATTCGGTGCAATTCCGAAACCGACGGTTATAGTCCGGATGGGAAAAGAAGTTTTTTAGGTTTATTTTGCCCCAAGATAATGGGGCATTTTTTATGGGTAAAAAACTGTTTACAACAAAAAATATAGCAGGTATGGGCGTTTTCGTAGCGCTTTCATTTATTTTATATCTGCCCATATTTGAAATACCGCTTTTTGCAGGAACACCTTATAAATTAGATTTTTCTAATTTATTCGTTTTGCTTGGCGGATTTATGTACGGCCCGTTTGGCGGAATTATTATTCTTTTAATTAAGGAGCTTTTGCATATTCCACTTGGCGGAACGGGTGGAGTGGGCGAACTCGCTAATACTATAATAGGTTTATCGTTTATACTTTTTCCGACGATATTGTATAGATATAAAAAGGGATTAAAAGTCGTTATTTTTTCTTTAATTATAGCTTGCGTATTACAAATTATCGTAGGAGTTTTAGCGAATAAGTTTATTCTTTTGCCATTTTTTAAGGCGAGTGAGTTTTTTGAAAAATGGTTTTGGTTTATAGTAGCGTTAAACGCAATAAAGAGTATTTGCAGTAGTTTGTTCAGCATATTCTTTTATAAAAAACTTTCCTTTTTATTTAGGAAAATCAATTTGCAAGAAAAGTAGGGAAATGGTATAATTTAGTTATGCAATATTTATCTTCAAGCGAAAAGAAAACAAGAGAAATCGCCTTTGAGTTTGCCAAGACGTTAAATAAGGGAGACGTCGTTTTATTAAACGGCGATTTAGGTGCTGGCAAAACTGCGTTTGTTAAGGGAGTAGCAGAATACTTCAATTTAGAAGGCGTAACAAGTCCCACGTACGCATACTTAAACATTTACGGCAATTTACTTTATCACTATGATTGTTATAGACTTTCAAGTGGGGAAGATGCACTTATGCTTGGGCTTAACGATTATTTTAATAAAGATAACATTTGCTTAATAGAGTGGTCGGAAAACATAAAGGACATTTTGCCTGAAAACGTAAAGATAGTAAACATAGAAAAAATAAACGAAACAAAGAGAAGAATAACATTATGAATTATTTAGCGATAGATACGAGCGGAGCGCACTTAACGGTTATAATAGAGTGGCAAAATAAAATCTATAAATATTATGAAAAAGATTGTGGCGTTAAGCATTCGGTTTCGCTTATGAGAGAAGTTGAAAGGCTTAAAGAAGCGTCCGGTTTTGATTTTAGCAAGGCAGATTTTTTTGCTTGCGTAGTAGGTGCTGGCTCGTTTACGGGAATAAGAATAGGGGTATCAACAATAAAAGCGTTATGTTTTGCATATAATAAGCCGTGTTTGGCAATAACTTCTTTTGATACCATAGCATATAATAAAAAAGAAAGTAGCAATTTAGCCATAATAGACGCAGGTCATAACGGTTATTACGTTGCCGGATACAATAAAGGCAAAGTAGATATAGAGCCTTCTTACCTGATGAAAGAACAGTTAGATCAAATAATAAAGGGGAGAAAACTCTTATCGTTTGAAAAGATAGAAAATTACGAAACGGAAATCGTTGATATTGCAGACGGGTTGCAAAAGGCGATAAAAAACAAGAGCGAAGAAACGACCGACGTAAAAAATTTAACTCCATTATACATAAGGAAAAGTCAGGCAGAGGAGAACAGATAATGAAAATTAAAGAGATTTCAACTTTAGATATAATTTGGATGGATAAAATAAGGAAAGATTTTGCAGATGCTTGGAATGAGAATATGTTAAAATCGGCATTTAACGGAGGAAGATTTTTTGGTTATAAAGTAATTGAAAACGATATTGATATCGGCTTTATTACGTTGACTCGTGGAATAGACGAAGTAGATTTGGAAATGCTTTACGTTTTACCGGAATATAGAAACAAAGGGTATGCCACGGCTTTGTTAGACAAAGCGATTGAAAGGTGTAAAGAGTTTATGGCACAAAAAATCTTTTTGGAAGTAAAGGTAGATAATACGTCAGCAAAAACTCTTTATGAAAAGAAAGGTTTTAAGGTTATTTCCGAAAGAAAGAAATATTACGCAGACGGTAAAAATGCGTACGTAATGATTAAGGAGATATAATAATATAGAAATAAATCCGAATAGCTTAAACGAAGGAAGAAGTATCTTGTTTTTGCACGGATATTTGTCAAGCGGTATGGCGTTTAATCGCCAAATCGCTTTTTTTAACCGAGATTTTCAGGTTTTTGCCCCTGACTTAAAGGGGTTTGGCACCAACACGCCTATGGAATATCCCTATTCGTTAGACGATTACGTAGACGAAGTAAAAGAATATATGTATAAATATTCTATAAAGCGTCCTTTCGTGGTGGCGCATTCATTTGGGGCGAGAATAGTTTTAAAAGCGGTGGCGAAAGAAAACTATTTGTTTGATAAACTTGTTTTAACGGGGGCAGCGGGATTAAAACCAAAACCAACGTTAAAAAAATGTTGTAAAAAAATACAGTTTAAGATTTTAAGTAAGTTTTTAAGTAAAGAAAAATTAGCGAGATTTTATTCAAAAGATTATAATGCGCTTTCTCCCGTAATGAAAAAAAGTTTTATAAAAATCGTGAACGAACATTTAGATTACACGCTTAAAGATATAAATAATAAAACGCTTTTGATATTCGGTGAAAAAGACAAAGAAACGCCACTTTATATGGCGAGAAAATTAAACGACGGATTAAAAAACAGCAAATTGATTATTTATAAAGATGCAGGGCACTTTTGCTTTTTAGATAAACCAATGATGTTTAACTGGGAAGTAAAGGAGTTTTTTTTAAACAATGAATTTTCAATTTGATATTTATTTATGTTTAATAATATCTTTCACAAATGCTTTTTTATTATGTTTAAATATTGAAAGACCTGTTTTAATATTACAGCAAAGCGGATACGAAAGAAAAAAATACCTTCAATGGCTAAAAGAAAAAAGTGAAGATTATAAAAACAAGACGGTTGTTTTGTCTTTTATAGGACTAATTTCTTTTTTGTTTTTCGGGGGTATTTTTTTTACTCTTATAAACGAAAAATTCGTGCCGATATTAAGCAGTTTTTGTTATATAGCGGTAAGCATAATTTTTTCTAAAAACGAAAGGACGGAACAAAAAAAGTTGCCGTTAAAGTTCACGAAAAGAATAATAAGATTATACATAACGGTATTTACAATTTCATTTATTTTTTCGCTTTTAATAAGTTGCATTAGCGAGCAATTTTTCGTTTTATTAAACGACTCGTATTTTTATTCGGTAAGATATTTATTACTAACGCTCTTTCCTATTTTTTTGGGAGAAATAGTTTTTATTTCAAGCATCTTTGTATCTCCCGTTGAAAAATGTATATATAACGGATATAAAAAGAAAACTAAAAAAATTTTAAGTGAGTATGATTTTACAAAAATAGGAATAACGGGAAGTTTTGCAAAAACGAGTGTAAAAAACATTTTAGATTTAATGCTAAGTGAAAAATATAAAACTATAGCAAGTGAAAAATCTTTTAACACGCCTATGGGAATATCAAGAACGGTTAAAAAAATTACGGGAGACGAAAATTATTTTATCGCCGAAATGGGTGCAAGAAAATGTGGCGATATAAAAGAATTGTGCGAAATGGTTTGCCCGAGTATAGGCGTATTAACAGGCATTGCTTCGCAACATTTAGAAACATTTAAAAAAGAAGAAAACATATTAAACACAAAATACGAACTTTTTTCAAACGGTAATATAAAGAAGGCGTTTTTTTCTTCCGATTCAAAGGGGAGTATAGAGTTATATAATCGGTACGAAAAAGAAAAATATCTTGCGGGACTATGCGGAGATTTCGTATTTGCGTCAGATATAAAAATGGGAGAAAACGGCACTGAGTTTTTTTTACATATAAGGGGAGAAAAACCGATAAAATGTTTTACTTTAATTTTAGGCAAGCACAACGTTTCAAACATTTGTCTGGCATCTGCCGTTGCGTATAGCGAAGGCGTTTCCGTTAACGAGATAGTTAGGGCAATAGCAAAGTTAAAACAGATTCCGCATAGGCTTGAAATAAAAAAGACGAACGACAAAATAATAATAGACGATACTTTTAACGCCAGTGAAGTTGGTGTGAAAGCGTCTATTGAAGTTTTGAACAATTTTAGGGGTTATAAAACGGTAATAACTCCGGGCATCGTAGAGTTAGGAGAAAAGCAGTTTGCGATAAATTATGATTTCGGAAAACTTTTAGCGCAAAACGTAAACCGAATTGTGATAATAGGTAGCACTAACAAAAGGGCAATATCAGAGGGTATAGAGAGTGCAAAAACAAACAAAAAAGTTTTGTTCTTTACTTCGCTAATAGAAGCGATGAGTAAATTGCAGTTTGTTAAGGGAGAAGTCGTTTTATTTGAAAACGATTTACCAGATTGTTATACGTAAAAATACTAAAGAAAAAAAAGGAGGTATTTTTATGAAAAATGTAGTTGTATTTTTCGGTGGAGAAGCCACCGAACATGACGTTTCGGTAATAACCGGAGTTTTAACGTTAAACTCGGTAGATAAAAGGTTTTATAATCCGATACCTATATACATAGATAAAGACGGAAGTTGGTATTCGGGCATTCAACTATACGATATAGATAATTACAAAAATTTAGAAAAAGATAAATTGATAAAAATAACCACTTTATCAGGAAGTAATAACTTATACAAGATAAAAAGGAACAAAATAAAATTGTTTTGTTCTGTTTATACTGCGATAAACTGTATGCACGGCGAAAGGGGTGAAGACGGAAGTTTATCAGGGCTTATGAAAATGTTTAATATTCCGTTTGCATCACCGGACACGTTGAGTTCATCAATTTGTATGGATAAGATAGCGACTAAAATATTTTTAAGGGGTTTAGGGGTAAACTGTTTGCCATTTTTGGAAGTAAATGATAAAACCGATTTAGCGAGTCTTAAAGTTCCGTTTGATTATCCTTTAATTTGTAAACCGGCGTGTGGGGGGTCTAGTATAGGAATAAAAACGGTAGAGAAAAAAGAAGATTTATTTTCCGCAATTTTTTACTCGTTAAAGTATGGGAAAAAGGTAATAATAGAACCGAAGTTAAACGATTTTACCGAAATAAATTGTGCGGTATGTAAAATAAACGGTGCAATTATAACCTCGGAATGCGAACAGCCTGTCGGCAGAAGTGACGTGTTAAGTTTTGAAGATAAATATGAAAACGGCAAAAGGATATTCCCTGCAAAAATTGATAAAAAAACGTCAGACAGAATAAAGGAAATATCAAAAAACATATATGAAAAGCTAAACATATTCGGAACTATAAGAATAGACTTTTTTATTTCGTACGACGGTGAAATAATATTAAACGAGATAAATACCGTACCCGGTTCGCTTGCTTACTATTTGTTTACCGATTCGTTAAAAGGTTTCAGCAAAATGCTTACTGATCAAATAGAAGAAGGAAACCGAGAGTGGAATAGAATAAATACGGTAGAAAGAGAATACCAGTCTGGCATACTTTCGGGAATAAGTGGGATAAAAGGGCAAAAACACTTGTAAAAAAAACGCTTGTATGCTACAATGAAAAAGATAAAAAAGGAAGTAGCATATGGAAAAAATAAAAATGAAAACCCCACTCGTTGAAATGGATGGGGACGAAATGACGAGAATACTCTGGAAGTGGATAAAGGAAATTTTAATAACACCATTTGTTGACTTAAAAACAGAGTACTATGATTTGGGATTAGTAGAAAGAGATAAGACCGAAGATAAAATCACGGTTGATTCTGCAAATGCAACGCTAAAATACGGCGTAGCGGTAAAGTGTGCAACGATCACGCCTAACGCTCAAAGAGTGGAAGAATATAACTTAAAGAAAATGTGGAAGAGCCCTAACGGAACAATCCGTGCAATTCTTGACGGAACTGTATTTAGAGCGCCCATTTTAGTAAACGGTATAACGCCATATATTCCCACTTGGAAAAAGCCTATCGTAATTGCCCGTCACGCTTATGGAGATATTTACAAGGCAGTTGACGGAAAGGCAGGCGTTGGCGAAGCAGAGTTAGTTTATAAAGACGAAAACGGAAATGAAGTAAGACAAACGATTTTTGATTTTAAGGACGGCGGAGTTGTATGCGCAATGCACAACACCGATAAGAGTATCGCTAGTTTTGCCCGTTCTTGTTTTAATTATGCGTTAGATAAAAAAATGCCGTTATGGTTTTCAACAAAAGATACAATCAGCAAAGTTTACGACGGCAACTTTAAAAAGATATTCAGCGATATTTACGAAAGCGAATACAAAGAAAAATTTGAAAAAGCCGGCATAGAGTATATGTACACTTTAATAGACGACGTTGTTGCAAGAATTGTTCGTAGTGAAGGCGGAGTCGTATGGGCGTGCAAAAATTATGACGGCGACGTTATGAGTGATATGGTAGCAACGGCATACGGTTCGCTTGCTATGATGACGAGTGTTTTAGTTTCGCCAAAAGGCATTTACGAATACGAAGCGGCACACGGCACGGTAACACGCCACTACTATAAATATATGAAAGGCGAAGAAACGTCAACAAACCCTGTTGCAACAATTTTTGCATGGACGGGCGCATTAAAAAAGCGTGGCGAATTAGACGAGTTGCCAAAACTTGTTGATTTTGCCGAAAGATTAGAAAAAGCAACTATTGACACTATAGAAAACGGAGAAATGACAGGCGATTTAGTAAGCTTATTCAAAAAAGAAGGTGTAACGCCTAAAAAATTATCTTCGCAAGATTTCTTAAAAGCAATCGCAAAGAGATTATAAAAAAATTAAAAATGGAGAAAACTTATGAAAAAGATTTTAATTAGCGTGTTATTAGTTCTTTTCTTACTTAGTTGTTTTTGCTTTTCCGCTTGTTTTGGCGAAAATGAAAAGAAAGAAACTAAAACTCAAACGGAACAAACGTCTGCAACAAATAACGATAGTATTATATCGGTTTATAACAGTTACGTAAAATATGCCGAAGAGAATAATCAAACGCCACTATCATACGAAGAATGGCTAAATACGATAAAAGGTGCAGACGGTATAACGCCGAAGTTAAAAATAAACGAATTAACAAATTACTGGGAAGTATCCTACGATAACGGAGCGACGTGGATCAACTTAAACGTAAAAGCAACCGGTTTTGATGGTAAAGATGGTACAAGTGGTAAAAATGGCGTAGATGGCAAGGACGGTGTAGATGGAATAACACCGAGAATGGGAATAAACGAATTAACAAATTACTGGGAAGTATCTTACGATAACGGAGTTACGTGGATTAGCTTAAACGTAAAAGCAACGGGTGAAGCAGGAAAAGATGGTGTAGACGGTAAAGACGGTGCGGACGGTATAAATGGTAAAGACGGTGTAGACGGTAAAGACGGTGTAGACGGTAAAGACGGTGCGGACGGTATAAATGGTAAAGACGGTAAAGGGATTACAAATGTAACTATTGATGAAAACGGTGATTTAATTATAGTATATAGCGACGGCAGTTCTGCTAACGTAGGAAAAGTGCAAGCAAAAGATGGTGAATCAACATACTCAATAACATATAGAGGTGTAGTAAACGATAAGACGGTATGGGAGGAAGTTGTTACTGAAGAATCGTCTAAAAAAATAAATTATTCTGCAAAAAATATTTTGGGCTACACTTTTATTAAATGGGATGACGAAGATACAAAAACAGAAAGGGAAGATGATTCATCAGATAAAGAGAAAGTGTTTATAGCAAATTATCAAAAAGAGATGTTAGAACTTCCTGTAATAAATATTCAAACGAAAGATAATGCTGAGATATTAGATAAAGAGAATTACATAGAGTGTTCAATTTCAATAGAAAACACAATAGAAGAATATTGTATGAAAAACGTTTTGGCAGGAATAAGGGGGCGTGGAAATACAACTTGGGGTGCAGAAAAAAAGCCATATAGGATTAAATTTGATAAAAAGCAATCTATGTTTGGTTCAAGCTATAAACAAAAGAGCTGGGTTCTTTTAGCAAATTACTATGATAAAAGTTTGTCAAGAAATGCTATAGCTTATGAGATGTCAGAACAATTAGACGACATAGAATTTGCATCAATGCACGAATTTGTTGACGTTTATTTAAATGATGAGTACATAGGAGTTTACTTATTGTGTGATCAAATGCAATCGGGAACCGGTCGTGTTGATATAGATGAGTCTTTTGACGAAAGTGGAGACGTTGGATATTTTATAGAAATGGACATCAGGGCAGAAGGCGAAGAGAATGTTGACTATTTTGATTTTGAAGAAAGTAAATATGCTTTAAAAACTCCCGACACAGAAGATAAAGATTATGATTCAACAATATATATACCGTTTATCAAAGATTATTTTACTCAATGCAAAGAAGCATTTAGTACGGGTTGGCAAGAAGTTAAAGAGTTAATAGATGTAAATTCGTTTGCAGACACTTACATAATTTATGAACTGTTTGCAAATCCTGATACCCACTTTACAAGTTTTTATTTATATAAAGATAAGGGAGGAAAATTATTTGCAGGCCCTGTTTGGGATTTTGATATAGGTGGTGGAAATTGCGATTATCAAATGGGAGTATATGATGAAACAGAAGGTGAATGTTTGCCAAACAGTGTATTATGGGCAAATCAAAATTACTGGTATAAAAATCTACTTATATTTGAAGAATTTAAGCAATTAATAGGAAATAAAATTGAAGGATATAACGATACAATAATTGAAATAATTTCGTTATTAGACAGTGAAAATCAAAACGGATATTATAAAAAATATGTAAATGCGTTAAACAGAAATTTTGACAAATGGCAGATTATGGGACATTACACCTGGCCTAATACACCTAAAATTAAAAAAATAAATACCGTAGATGGTCAAATGAATTATTTGAAAAACTGGTTATTAGCTAGGTTAGATTTCATGAAAGGCATATATTGCAGTGAAAGTTAAAATAAAGCCTATCGCTAAAATGCGATAGGCTTTTAATTTTCTTTTTATTAAATTAAGCCCGAAATAAGATTTTTAATTGCAAGACAGAATAAAATTATTGCGCCTGCCCATTGTGCGTATTTACCCAAAAGCGTGCCGAGAGATTTTCCGATATATAATGCAACGGCAACTATAATAAACGTCGTAAGTCCTATAATTAAAGACGCTATAAATGGATTATTTAACGTAACGGCAAAAGTTATGCCTATTGCTAATGCGTCTATACTTGTTGCAATACCTTGCAAAATAAGTATGCCGAAAGAAAACTCGCTCTGTTTAACTTCTTCGTTTTGAGACATTTCCTTAATGTTGTCTAAAACTATCTTAATTGCAAGAAGGAAAAATATTCCTGCAGTAATAAAAACAGAAACTTTTTCTAAATATTTAGAAAAAATAGAGCCGATATAAAAACCTATCACCGGCATTAAAAACTGAAAAACAGCAAAAGCGATAGGCATAGACCACTCTCTTGCACGTGTAAGAGAGTTTTTGTAAGTTGTGCAGTTAGCGATAGTTAAAGCAAAAGCGTCCATAGCGAGAGCAACGCCAACTAAAATAATTTCTAATAAACTCATAGACATAATTATATTAAATTATATTGATTTTGTCAAAATAAAATGATAAACTATATTTAATTATGATTAAAATTTCCGAAGAGTGGGATGAGATACTTAAAGAACAATTTTCTTCTTTAACGTATCTTAAACTAAGAGAGTTTCTAAAAAGCGAATATTCTACTAAAACGATTTATCCCGATATGCACGATATTTTTAACTCTATGAAAAAGACTTCCTTTAACGATATAAAGGTGGTTTTAATAGGTCAAGACCCTTATCACGAATACGGGCAGGCGATGGGTTTATCTTTTTCGGTGCCAAAGGGAATAGAAAAACCGCCTTCTCTTGTCAATATTTTTAAGGAAATAGAAGCCGAAACGGGCGAAAAAATGCGAGATTATGACGGAGATTTAACAGGCTGGGCAAATCAAGGTGTACTTTTGTTAAACACCGTTTTAACGGTAAGAGAACATCAAGCAAATTCACATAAAGATAAAGGCTGGGAAGAGTTTACCGACGGAATAATAAAAAAGATTTCTTCTCTAAAAGAAAACGTAGTATTCTTTTTGTGGGGAGCAAATGCAAGGGCTAAAAAACCTTTGATAGATGCAAGCAAGCATTTAATATTAGAGTGTGCACACCCAAGTCCTTTATCTGCGTATAACGGATTTTTCGGGTGCGGGCATTTTATAAAAGCAAACGAATATTTAATCAAGCACGGCAAAATGCCGATTATTTGGAATAACTTATAAAAAGGTGTAATATGAAATACGTAGTAATTTTAGGGGACGGAATGGCAGACTACTCCGTTGAAAAATTAAATGGAAAAACTCCGCTTATGGTTGCAAAAAAACCTACCATAGATTTTTTGGCAAGTAAAGGTGAAGTGGGTTTATGCAGAACCGTTCCTTCGGGAATGAAACCGGGTAGCGACGTCGCCAACCTTTCGGTTTTAGGCTATGACGTAAAAGAATGTTATACGGGGCGTTCTCCGTTAGAAGCGGCGTCTATAGGTATAGCGTTATCTGATACCGACGTTACGGCAAGGGCAAATTTGGTAACTTTATCAAACGAAGAAAAGTTTGAAGATAAAACTATGATAGATTATAGCGCAGGTGAGATTTCAACTGCCGAAGCAAAAGAACTTATAGAGTATTTGGCAAAAAGTATCAATAGCGAAAAGCTTAAACTTTATTCCGGAATCAGTTATAGGCATTGTTTGGTAATTGATAATGGTGTCGTTACAGACGATTTAACTCCACCACACGATATTACTGGTAAGCCTATAAAAGAGCATTTGCCGAAATCTAAAGATGGTCAATTATATCTTGACTTAATGAAAAAAAGCTGTGAACTTCTTAAAAATCATCCTGTAAACTTAAAGAGAATAAAAGAAGGCAAAAATCCTGCAACTTCCCTTTGGTTTTGGGGAGAAGGTACTAAACCTAAACTTCAAAACTTTAAAAAAAGATATAATCTAAACGGCACTATGATTTCCGCCGTAGATTTATTAAAGGGCATAGGCATTTTATCCGGTATGCAAAATATAGATGTTGCCGGCGCAACGGGAAATTACGATACTAACTTTAAGGGTAAAAAAGACGCTTGCCTTTCGGCATTAAAGAGCGGTTCGGACTTCGTTTATATTCACATGGAAGCACCTGATGAGTGCGGTCATCACGGAGATACCGAACATAAGATATATTCAATAGAACAAATTGACAACGTGGTAGTAAAACCTATTTACGAAGAGTTGACTAAATGGGGAGAAGACTTCGCTATGCTTATTCTTCCCGACCACCCAACGCCTATAAAGTGTATGACTCACGTAAGCGACCCTGTTCCATACATTATTTATAGAAGTAATAAATCCGTAAATGGTGTAGATACTTATAACGAAGAAAGTGCCAAAGAATCTAAAATATTTATTGAAAGTGGCGTAGAACTGATGCAAAGATTTTTAAGCAAATAACAAAAACAAAAAATTGCCGTTGGTAAAATTTTTTACTAACGGTATTTTTTTTATATTCTGTTCATATAATTTTATAAACGAGAAGAAAGGAGAAAATTTTATGAACGAAAAGACAGATTATCAAACAATGCTTGAAATCCCTGTAAGCACTTGTAATATTTCTTACAAGCCGATAAAGAGAAAAAGGGTAAAAGGCACGACGAACGAGGATTTGAAAAAACAAGTTTTAGACAAGGTTAATAACGAAACGACAGCAAAAGAAACTTGTCAGGATAAAAAGCAAAATGCGGTAGAAAAGGCAAAGAAGCCCAAGCTTAAATCAAAGTTTAACGCCGTTACTTGCGAACTTATAGTAATAGGCGTGTTAATAGCAACGATATGTTTAACTAACGTTCTTAATACCAACAGTGCTATGAACGTATTTTTCAGAAACGTTTTTTCAAACCAACCGACGCAAAACGAAGTGGTAGATGAAAAAATATACTCTGATTTTACTCCGGTATTAGCAAACGAAAGCACTTCAACTATTAAAGACGGAATAATAACCGTAAGTGGCAACGGAAGCGTATATTCCCCACTTGACGGAAAGGTAGAGTCTGTATTAAAAGACGATGACGGAAAGTATTCAATGACGATAGCGCACAGCGATAACTTTAAGACCGTAATTTCGGGGTTGTTATACGCTTACTCCTTTGAGGGCGACACCGTGTTGAAAAACGTACCTGTCGGATTTATTGATAATTTGGATTACAACCTTTGCTTTTTAGGTGAAGACGGAAATATTATCAAGACTTGTTCGCTTGAAGGCAATACCGTCGTTTGGGAAGTTTAATATTTAATGAAATTAAAAATTCACCCGCTATTCGTACTGTTTGGTTTATTTTACGTATTTACGGGTAGAATTGTTAGTTTTATATCGGTAAGCATAACGGCGGTAATTCACGAGTTAGGGCATTCTATTGAAGCAAACAGTTTAGGATACAAACTAAACAAAATCGTGCTTATGCCGTTTGGGGCTGTCGTTTCGGGGGACATAGAAGGATTAAACGAAAAAGACGAAATAAAGATTGCCCTTTCTGGACCTATGGTAAACATAGCAACCGGATTGCTGTTTTTAGCGCTGTGGTGGATATTTCCAACAACCTATGCTTTTACCGATACGGCGGTGTTTTCATCTTTTTCAATAGGACTTATAAATCTGATTCCCGCATATCCGTTAGACGGCGGTAGAGTGCTTTACGCATTACTTGCTACTAAAAAGGGAAAAGAATACGGCAAAAAGGTCGTCAAGGTTCTCGGAATAATTTTGGGAATAATACTTATGTTGCTATTTATATTAACAATATTTAGAAGAGTAAATTATTCGCTGTTGTTTTTTTCGGTGTTTATAATCGTAGGACAGATTGAAACAGAAAAAGAAAATCAATATATAAAGGCGTATATGGGATTAAATAAAAGCAAACTGCTCCGTGGAGTAAAGTATAATAAGCAGGCTGTAGAAGGGAATATGACAATAAAACGCCTGATTAAAATATTAGATGAAAACGCATATAACGAAATAGTGGTGTTTGACGGAGAAAAAAAGATAGCTGTTTTATCTCAAGAAAGAATAGAAAAGATAATACAAAACAGCGAAATATACAAAAAAATAATAGAAGTGATATGATAAACGGCGGAAATTCGCCGTTTTTTTGTTAAAAATTTTTACAAAAACAACAATATGTAGTTAAATGAAAGAAAGATATATAACAATATATAGATTTGACAAAAAATATATAAAAAAAGGGCGAAAAGTTTTAAAAAAGTGCTTAAAAATCTTGACAATAATTTGCATAAATGATACAATAAATCAGCATCTCGGATTCGGGGTGTTAATTTTTTCATGTTCGGAAGGTGCATTATGGCAGCAAAAGGCAATAGAAATAAGATAACTTTAGCTTGTACTGAATGTAAGCAAAGAAATTACGATACATTCAAGAACAAAAAGAACGATGCTGATAGAATTGAATTAAACAAGTATTGTAAGTTCTGCAAAAAACATACTCTTCATAAAGAAGCAAAATAGTTTTACAAAAAGGTAATCTATTTTTTTGGAGTTAATAT
>JAKSOS010000059.1 GCA_024405475.1 Clostridia bacterium | reverse complement strand
CCTCAAGGGAACAATTAAAATCTTTCTTTAACGCATTATCAAAAGCGCTTTGAACATTTAAATTGTAAGTGTTGTTTTTTAACGACTGACCGAGCAAAAATTCCATACAAAGATAGTAAACTCTTTTACCACCTTTTTCACGATATTTTTTATTAAAAGCACTTCTTTTTTCTAAAAGAATATCCCTGACACACATTACAACAGCTTTGTATATTTGTTCTTTAGTCGCTTCTTTTGGTGAAACAGCAAAGTAATTTGAAAGTTTACTTTTAATTAGTCCACACGCTTCTTTTTCAGTAATTTGTCCCATTTTAACTCCTGCAAATAATTATTTAGTATATAAATTTTCATATTTTTCTGCTTGATTTTTCCAAGAAAAATCTGTTGTCATAACAGTTTTTACTAATTTTTTCCGAACATCTTTATCTTTGTACAAACTTACTGCTTCATTTAGAACGTAAAGGATATCATGACCATTATCATCATGGAAAGTACATCCGTTTCCGCTTTCTCCATTATAAGCCTTAATGCTATCGTTTAAGCCACCCGTTTCTCTAACGATAGGAACCGTTCCATAACGACTTGCTATCATTTGAGACAAACCGCACGGCTCCGATTTAGACGGCATTAAAAATATATCAGCACCCGAATAAATCTTTCTTGATAAATCTTGGTTATAAGCTATTACAGTTGCACATTTACCCCTATAAGTATTTGAAATATTAGTAAAGAAATTTTCGTAAGAAATTTCACCTTTACCTAAAATTACAATTTGAACGTCACTTGATAATAACGGCTCAATAATTCCTTTAATCAAATCCAAACCTTTATGCGAAACAAGTCTTGAAATAACAGCAATAATCGGCACGTCATCACGAATAGGAAGATTAAGTAATTTCTGCAATTCTCTTTTGCAAACCACCTTTCCTTCCATATCTTCTACCGAATAATTCTTAAACAAATATTTATCATTTGCGGGATTATAATTATCAACGTCAATACCGTTTAATATTCCGCAAAGTTTATTAGCATTTCTATTTATTATGTTTTCTAATCCATGTGCATAATATGAGTTTTTAATTTCTTCAGCATAAGTCGGACTTACTGTTGAAACAATATCTGTCATTTCAATAGCGCCTTTCATTAAGTTTACCGTATTTGAAAATTCTACGTAATTGATTATTGAATCAGGGAATCCGAAAAGATTTGAAAAAGATTCTAATGGGAAAACTCCTTGATATTCAATATTGTGAATTGTAAAAATTGTTTTTATTCTTCTGAAATTTTCATCTCCGTAATACATACCCTTTAAAAATATTATTGAAGATGCTGTTTGCCAATCGTTACAGTGTAAAATATCAGGATAAATATTTAGTCTTGCAATAGCGTCTAAACAAGCCCTTGAAAAGAAAGCAAACCTTTCACCGTCATCATAAAAACCGTAAATATTTCCATCTCTTTTAAAGTAGTATTCGTTATCTATAAAATAAAACTTAACGCCTTCGTATTCATAGTAGAAAACACCGGCATATTGCCAACGCCAGCCGACCGAAACGTTAAAATTAATTAAAAACTTAAACTTAGATTTAAATTCTTGTGAAATAATGCTATAAAGTGGCAAAATGACACTAATATCTAAATTCTTCTTTTTAGCTAATTCTTTAGGAAGTGAACCTAAAACGTCGGCAAGCCCCCCCGTTGCTATAAAAGGTGCTGCTTCTGAACCGAGAAAAATTATTTTCTTTTTTTCTTTAACCGTAATTTTAGGTAATTTTTTTGTTATTTTTTCTTTTTCGTTTTCCATTTTTCCACCTATATCATAATTCCTTTACCCAAATAAAATGGGTGATTTGAACTACCCGATAAAGTTTTTCTATCGGTTATAGTTACGTTTTTGTCTACAACAATGCAATCAATCGTACAGTTTTCCCCTAACACTGTATCTTGCATTACGATACTGTTTTTAATCTTCGTTCCCCTACCGACTTTAACGTTTCTGAATATTATACTATTTTCAACTTCACCGTAAATTTCACAACCATCTGCGATAAAACTATTCTTAATTAAAGAGCTATTACCGTATTTTGTCGGTGCCGAATCTCTGATTTTTGTAAATACACTTCTATCGCCAAACAATTCGTGTCTATTCTTTTCGTCAAGTAAAGCCAAATTGCTATCATAATATGCTTGGAAAGAAGAAATACCAGCATAAAAGCCTTTATGCTCATACCCGTAAATATTCAAACTTTTTAAGTTAGATGCAATAACTTCAGCCATAAAATGATTTTTATTATGAGAAATACTATCCATGACAATATTTTGTAAAAGTGTTCTTTTCATAATAAAAATATTTGTGAATATATTTTCCTCTTCGGAACCTAATTCTTTTTTGTAATTAACGCCTATAATTCTATTGTTTTTACCTAAGTCAAAAGTCGTTTCATTTAACTCACCGGGAGCAGCCTTTCTCTTTTTGTAAACCAAAGTAATATCTGCGTGATTTCTTACGTGATATTCTAAAATTTCAGCGTAATTAATTCTTAAAACTGCATCACAGTCAGTCATTACAACATAATCTTCGTCTGCACGGAAAAGAAAATTAGTTATACCTTTTAACGCTTCTAATCTAGTATTATATAACGTGTTATTGTTTAATTCACCGTAAGGCGGAAGTAAAATAACGCCACCGTCTTTTCTTGCCAAATCCCAATCCTTACCGCTACCCACGTGGTCCATTAAAGACTGATAATTGTTTTTAGTGATAATTCCTACCGTATCAATACCGGAGTTTACCATATTAGATAACGGAAAATCTATCAAACGGTATCTGCCACCAAAAGGAATAGACCCTAACGTTCTTATTCTTGCAAGTTCAGGCACGTTGTTATCGTGAATATTAGAGAAAATAATTCCAACTGCTTTCATCTTATTTTCCCTCCTTAACTATATCTTTATCAACGATCTTGCCACCTTCAACTTTTACGTTTTCACCGATACAAATATCTCTTCCAAGAACGGAGATGCCTTTTTTCATTGATTTCTCTTCACCGATAACAGCACCTTTACCGATTGTGCACCTTTCATCAATTATTGAGTATTCAATTTTAGCATTTTCTACAATAACCGTATCAGCCATTATAATACTGTTTTTAACAACAGCACCTTTTTTTACAATAACACTGCTTGCTAAAACAGAGTTTTCTACGTCACCGAATATTTCACAGCCCGACATGATAATACTATTAACGGTTTTAGCACCGTTTCCTATATAATGCGGTGGAGCCAAAGGACTTCTTGATTGAATTTTCCACGACGAATCTGTAATATCAAACTTCGGACTATCACCTAACAAATCCATATTTGCTTCATAAAGAGAATCTATCGTTCCAACGTCTTTCCAGTATCCGCTAAATTCATAAGCCATCATTTTTTCGCCGTTGTTTAACATGATGAAGCATCTAAATTATCTTCTTCTAAATATTTATAAAGTTTTTCAGCACTAAAAACGTAAATACCCATTGAAGCCAAAGTTGACTTTGGGTTTTTAGGCTTTTCTTCAAATTCATAAATAGTTCCGTCATCTTTTGTGTTTAAGATACCGAATCTTGAAGCGTCTTCTTTTTTAACGTTTATTGCCGCAATGGTACAATCTGCATTATTTAAAATATGATAATTTATCATTTGTGAATAATTCATTTTATAAATATGATCGCCTGATAATATCAAAACAAAATCAGGATTGAATTGTTTTATAAAATGAATATTTTGATAAATTGCATTAGCAGTTCCCTTGTACCAGTCGGAAGACGTTTTACCTTGATACGGTGATAAAATATGAACGCCACCAAACGACCTATCCAAGTCCCAAGGTTGTCCATTACCGATATAATCGTTTAAAACCAAAGGTTGATACTGTGTAAGAACACCTACGGTGTCTATACCGGAATTAACGCAGTTTGATAATGGAAAATCAATAATTCTGTATTTTCCACCAAACGAAACAGCAGGTTTTGCGATATTGTTTGTAAGTGCAAAAAGACGACTTCCTTGTCCACCTGCAAGCAACATTGCCACACATTTCTTTTTTCTTATCATATATTTACTCCTTAAAATCAAACTGATTTCTTTAAGTATATTCCACACAAAGCCGGCAAATCCAACATGATTGAAGTTGGTTTACCGTGAGCAGTTTTCTTAACCGCCTTAAACTTCTTCTTTTTTATTAACCCCTTGCCACCATACTTTTTCTCATCTGAATTAAGTATGATTTCATATTCTCCTGCATCAACACCAAGTCTATATTTAATATAATCATTCCCCGAGAAGTTTATTACAACAACTATTACGTTTTTATTTTTATCAGTTCTTGTAAAAGAAATAATGCTATTATTTCTTTCATCGGCTGAAATCCAGTTAAATCCGTCCCATGAATCTTCTATTTCATAAAAAGGCGCATTGTCTTTGTAAGTAAAGTTTAATATTTTATTAAAATCTTTAAGTTTTTTATGGAGTTCAAAGTCCGTCATAAAAAACTCTAAACCTTCTTTATAATTCCATTCCTTAAATTGACCGAATTCATTACCCATAAAAGAAAGCTTTTTCCCAGGATGAGAATACATATACATATTAAACGCACGAAGATTATTAAACTTTTGATTTATATCTCCAGGCATTTTATCAAGCAATGATTTTTTTCCATGTACAACTTCGTCATGCGAAATAGGTAAAACAAAATTTTCACTAAAAGCATAGTACATTGAAAAAGTAATTTTGTTATGATTATCGCCCCTAAAAAACGGATCACATTGAGCATACGAAAGAGAATCATTCATCCAGCCCATATTCCACTTAAAATTAAAGCCAAGCCCCCCAATGTCAGTAGGTTTTGTTATTAAAGGAAATGCTGTTGACTCTTCTGCAATCATAAGTGCATTAGGAAATTTACCAAAAACAACTTGATTTAACTTCCTTAAAAACGCTATCGCTTGTAAATTATAATTTCCACCGTTTTCGTTTGGTATCCACTCACCCGGTTTTCTATCATAATCCAGATAAAGCATTGATGCAACAGCATCAACTCTAAGTCCGTCAATGTGGAATTTATCTAAAAGAAAGACTGCATTAGAAATTAAAAAGCACTGTACTTCATTTCTACCCCAGTCAAAAATTCTCGTCCCCCACGCTTTATGTTCTTTTCTGTCCCAACCTTGATTTTCATAACAAGCTGTACCGTCAAATTCAAAAAGCCCGTGTTCATCTTTAGGAAAATGTGCAGGAACCCAGTCTAAAATAACTCCGATATTATTTTGATGACATTTATCAACAAAATACATAAAATCTTTTGGCGTACCAAACCTTGACGTTATTGCATAATAGCCTGTTACTTGATAACCCCAAGAGCCGTCAAAAGGATACTCACTAATAGGCATAAGCTCAATATGAGTATATCCCATATCAATTACGTATTTAACAAGTTCGTCGGCTAATTCGGTATAACTCATATAATCGCCGTTATCGTGCTTTTTCCATGAAGCAAGATTAACTTCATAGATATTAATCGGCTTGTCGTACGGTGTAGATTTTGACTTAATATAAGCATTATCTTGCCACTCATATCCGTCTAAAGAATAAATCTTTGATGCAGTACCACTTGGCGTTTCTGCATGAAAAGCATATGGGTCTGCTTTATAATGGGATTTATTGTTCTTTGTTATAACAAACTTATATTTATCATACTCATTTAGATTTTCAATAAATGTTTCAAAAACGCCACCATCGGAAATTCTATTTAATTTATTCGCTTTTTCGTTCCAGTTGTTAAAATCACCAACGACGTAAACGCTGTCTGCTTTTGGAGCCCATGTTCTGAAACATACTCCCTTTTTACCGTCAATTTCGGTAAAATGCGCACCTAAATAATCGTATGAATTATAATTCGTACCTTGATGAAACAAGTATAAAGGAAGGCGAAGAGTGGCTTCTTAGCGAAGAAGGTACATGTAAAAATGGCGTATTTAATGGCGAAATGATTCTTACAACATGTGCTAGACTAGATGGAAAGATTGTGAAGGAAAGCTGGAAATTTAAATATCTTAATGGATATATTCAGCAACTTAGCTCAGAAGAGGAAGATGTTTCTTTTGGAAGAAAGGTTGCAGTTAAGGTAGATAACGAAGATGAATTTATGTGGGGCTCTGATACTATTATTAAAGAAGTTAGAACACTTCCAGGATTTGGTTTGTCAGAGGGATGAGTTATGTAAACTAAGCCTTATAAATAAAGGGTTTCCTCAAAAAAAATAAAAAATTTTAATAATAAAAAAAGGA
>JAKSOS010000058.1 GCA_024405475.1 Clostridia bacterium | reverse complement strand
CTTTCGTCCCACCCAGGTAATCTCAAATTGTGTTTATCAAGTTTCTTAAAATCGTCTTCACTATAAGATAATGACGTTGAACCGTCTTGATGCTTATAATATAGATTCGTTCTGAACCAGTCAAAAACAGGCATAAAGTTGTAGCAAATACACTTTACCCCAGCCTTTCCGCAATTTATAATATTTTGCTTATAGGCTTCTATATACTTGTCCCTACTTGGAAGACCCAACTTAATATCTTCGTGTACGGGAACAGATTCAATAACTTCCATTTCCAAACCGTGTTTATTACACAATTCTTTTAAATGCAAAAGCTTATTTAAATCCCAAACTTCACCGACAGGTGTATCGTAAATTGCCGTTACAACCCCCGTCATACCTTGAATTTGCTTTATGTAGTCTAATGAGATACAGTCTTTTTCACCGTACCACCTAAATGTCATTTTCATATTTTTTCTCCTATTATAAAGACAAAACGTAGTTTGTCATTTTATACGCTAATTTTAAGAAATCGGGCATAAACTCGTTTGGAACTTTTCCATGACCTAATTCAAGAGAAAATACACCTTGATAGTTATTTTCCTTCATATAATCAATGTATTTTTTCCAGTCGTTCTGACCGAGTGTCGGTGGTAAATGCATATCGTATCCGGCAAAATTATCGTGAACGTGAGTGCATGCAATATATGGAAAAACTTTCTTAAAATTGTTAAACGTTTCTCCCCAGAATTGAATTTCTCCGTGTCCAAAGTCCCAACACGCTTTAACGTGGTCGGCATTAAACGACTTGATAAACCAAAGTATTTCTTCTATATCGCAAGAAAACCTTGAACGCTCGTCCGTACCCCAAAACCTATCGTCAAAAAGATTTTCTATGCAAACGTTTATATCTAACTTTTTTGCTTGGTAAACGAACGGATTCATATATTCTTTATGCCAAGCGCACATTTTTTCAAAATCCCATTTCTCGCCGTCTTTCATCTTGTACTCATCTACGTGAAATACGATATTTTTTGCACCGAGTATCTTCGTAACTTCTTCTGCACGAGATAAGTATTTTCTAAACTCGTCGTCCGTTCCATACTTATTATAACGGTTAAAAGGGGCGTGTGTTTGATGCACTTTTAATCCGTTTTTATCAAAAAATTCTCTGAAAGATTTTGCTTTGTCTATATAATTATCGCACTTTACGTCTGTTATAAAATCAAACGAATCAAAACCGCAAGACTTTGCCAAAAGCGCAGCGTTTTTTAAATCTTCGTCAGGACAAGGAAGTTCGTGCGTTATATATTCTAACATAAAACCTATTTTCATAATTTCTCCGTTAAAATATTATTCAAAATCTTCTGTTTTCCAAATAGTTTTCCATTCAATATATGGATTTCCCTTTTTATCAAACATAATAGGTAGCCATACGTACGTTGCCATACTCGTATCTCTATCGGTAAACGTCTTTTGAACTTGCCAGTCAACGTGTACTCCGTTAGGATCTTCAGGTGAAAAATCTCCTAAGAAAACTTTTGTCATATCTGGTAAATCAACAGGTGTATCGTTAAGCCATCTATCGCCTACCGCTATGTACAAATCTTTCTTAAACGGATGCTTGAATACCTTTGAAAATTGACAACGATATGAATCGTTTGTCTTATCGTTTTTACAAGTTAAACCTATTTCCTTCCATTCTCCGTGAATATCTGTTATATCATATGCAATCGTAGGATTTGCAAAATAACTCGTCGTGCCGGAAGTTAAAATAAATCTTCTTCCGTTTCTTTCAAAGTAGCAAGGTGCTTCTCTGATATTTGGCGGAGTACCGAGTGTTAAGTGTGAACTCCACTTTTCGGCAAGTCCCGTATAATCGTCCGTCAATTCTCTGACGATCATATCAATATGCGGATTTTCAAAAATTACGTATGCTTTTCCGTCTGCTTCAAACAAATCAAAGTCGCCTGCGTTATGAGGCTCCGGTGAAAACTCCCTTAAAAACTTCATGTGTTTTAAGTCCTTTCCCACGCAAACGGAGAACTTACATTTATTGAAATCTTTATATCCGGTCTTCGTCCACATTACGTACATTTGCGTTTTTTTATTAAAAAGAATATGTGGTCTATCTACTATATGAGATTTATGGAAAGCTGTACCTTCTTTTTTCATTTCCTTAAATAAAAAACCTTCGTTCTTCCAGTTATATAAGTCTGTTGAAGAATATAATCTCAATCCGTGGTGACGATATTCACATAATTCACCCGTGCTCGTTCCCGTTATACCTTCTTTGTTTTCGCCATACAACCAAAACTTCCCTTGGTCGTAAATTATTGCTCCACCGTGCGCTTGAATAAGTTTTGCCTTGTTATCATACCAAAACTTTCCAGGTCTAAAACTTCCGTACATATTTTTCTCCTTTTTTATAAAAAAACTATACAAATGATATTTTTTTATGATATACTCATATTGTAGAATAATTTTAAGCATAAATCAATAGAAAATCTTAATTTTTTATTGTTTTATTAGCACAATTTTAATATTATGAAAATATTTTTTTACAGACACAACAAAAGAGAACCCATGAACGAAATTCGCCATAAAATTTCTTTTTATGACCTTACTATATTCATTGACGGAGAGTGCGAATATATCGTTGACGGCGAAGCAATTAAGGTTTCTTCGGGCGATGCTGTTTTAATACCACCGTCTTCTTATAGAATAAGAAAAAAACTCGTAAATGCCGATTACGTAAGCATTAACTTTTATTCCGACGAAAAAATTGACTTGCCCATTTACAATAAAGATATCGTTGACAGCTCCGTTAAACACATAATCGCCTCTTTAGATTACGATTCTACCAACTACTCCGATTATTCAAGTGAGTTGTTTACTAAATTATTTGAATGCCTTATATTAAAAATTCAACAAAAACTAAACACTAAAAGCTTAAATCAAACGGTTGAAAAAATAAAAAAGTATATTGACGAGCATATTTATGAAAAAATTAAGCTTAGCGATATAGGCAATTATATCTATTTATCTCATATTTACTGCGACTTACTTTTTAAAAAAGAAACCGGAAAATCCATTATTGATTACGCTATTGATCAAAAAATCAAAAAGGCTGAAAGTATGCTTTTAGAAGGTGGTGCTAAATTGTCAGACGTTGCCGAAAAAATAGGTTTTATTGACTATAACTATTTTTCAAGAGTGTTCAAAAAACGTATCGGCTATACTCCATCAGAATACAGAAAACTATACTTTTCTTCTAAAAAGGACAACTGATAAATAAAAAATTAAAGGTCTATGAAAAATCATAGACCTTTTTTTAAAACTCTTTTTTCAAATCTCTACTGAACAACTTTAACAAAACTTGCTTATAATCGCCATTTTCGTACAAAATTGAATAAACTGCGTTGGTTATAGGTAAATCTACCTTGTATTTTTCACCAAGAAGTTTCATTGCTTTTGCCGTCGGCACGCCTTCTGCAAGTTTGTTAAACTTTTCACCTTTTGCAATGCCTTCACCAAAAGCCCTGTTGTGCGAATATTCGGAAAACAACGTTGTTTCATAATCGCCTAAATGACAAAGTCCGTATGCGGAAAATTCGTTTCCACCCATAGCCTTAATGAGTCTTGCAACTTCTCTTGCACCCCTTGCCATTAACGCACCTTTCAGCGTTTTAAGATTAAGTCCGTCTAACATGCCTGCGGCAATACCTAAAACGTTTTTAGCCGCCGCCCCTATCTCACTACCGATTACGTCGTTTCCATAGTAAAATCTTATTAAATCGCTCTTAAATAAGTCGGCTAATTTTACCGTTAATTCACTATTGTATGAATCTATTACCATGCAGTTTGGTTCGCCTTTCGTAAATGCCTGAATATGCCCCGGCCCTACCCATACTGCTATTTTTTCTTTTTCTATTCCGCTTTCAATCACTACTTCGCTTAATCTTTTGCCGGACTCTATTTCTATTCCTTTCATGCAAAGGACAAAAATCTTATCTTTAACACTGAATTTCGTTATTTCTCCCATTAAAGAACGAAGCGATTGTGCGCTTATTGATATTATTATTACTTCGGCGTGTTCTATTGCCTTTTCTAAATCAGAAGTGAGATTTATTCTCTTATCTAACTCTACGTATTCGTTTTTGCCGGTATTTTTCAAAACGTCAAAAGATTTACCTTCCCTTCCCCATTGACAGACGTCAAAGTTCTGATTTGCCAAATACCAACCGATAAAAGAACCCCATCTTCCACAGCCTAATACAGATACTTTCATATTTTACCCTAAATCGTTTTTCTATCTACAAATGCTCTCGCAAGCGACACTTCGTCCGCATACTCTAAATCGGTACCTATCGGAATACCGTGCGCAAGCCTTGTAACTTTTATTCCTAATGGCTTAATTAAATTAGAAATATACATTGCAGTCGCTTCCCCTTCAACGTCGGGATTCGTTGCCATTATTACTTCTTTTACTCCGCCATGACTTATTCTCTCTAATAGCCCCTTAATATTTATGTCGTCAGGTCCTATTCCGTCTAACGGAGAAATAGTTCCGTGCAAAACGTGATATACTCCGTTAAATTCGTTTAACTTTTCTATAGCTATAACGTCTTTCGGCTCTTTTACAACGCATACCGTTTCGCTTGAACGAATTTTACAAATATCGCATATTCCCCCTTCGGAAAAATTGCCACATACTTTACAATAATGAACGTTTTTTTTGGCGTTTATTATTGCTTCCGAAAAAGATTGCGCTTCTTCTTCACTCATATTTATTATCTTATAAGCGTAGCGTTGCGCAGTTTTTGCTCCAACCCCCGGTAATTTTGAAAACTCGTTAATAAGTTTTCCTATCGGCTCTATATATACTTTCATTTTTTATAATCCCAAACTACCAAATGCACCCATTTTTTCGTTATATAACTTTTCTGCTTTTTCGTACGCTTCGTTTAGTGCTGCGATTATTAAGTCTTCAAGCATTGTTAGATCTTCGGTATCTACCGCATTTTTATCAATAGAAATGTTTTTTACAACCTTTTTTGCAGTCATTGTAACCTTAACTAAACCACTTCCGCTTTGACCTTCTACCAAGGTTTCTTCAAGCTCTTCTTGTGCCTTTTGCATATTTTCTTGCATCTTTTGTGCTTGCTTCATTAAGTTTTGCATTTGATTGCCTCCGCCGAAGCCTCCAAATCCACCGCCGAAACCACCTCTGTATCCACTCATTTTATCACTCCTTTAAGACTTTATTATAACTATGTCTTCTCCAAATATTTTTTTGATATTTTCAGTTGCATCTTCCATTTCGTTTTCTGCGCCTTTATTGAACCTGTCTTCAACTATAAGTTCACCATAATTAAAACCTTGCAAAGATGCGTTTAATTTTTCTATATTTTCACTTCTTTTAAGAATTTGTGCATCTGACTCGTCACTCGGAATTAAACAAACGTTTTTGCCCTTTATCTCTACCTTTACTCCGTCCATAACGTTTTGAATCATTAAATTGCCTTGTTCTCTTAAATTGTAAAGCATTTTGCCCTTTAACACTTCCCCATCCATGCCTTCTACTGATACTTTATTTTGGCTTTTTTCTACAGGGTTTTCGTTATTTACCGGTTTTTCTACCACAATTTCTTCTTTAACAGGCGAAACTTTTATTCCGTTATTGATTTTTTCTTCTAACGCTTTAATCCTTAAATTAAGTGCATCTATACTGTAATCGGTATCTGGCCTACTTGCCTTTATCGCAGCAGTTTCAAACACTACTCTCGGATGCGTTGAATATTTTAATGAACTCTCCGCAAGAGAAAGTATTTCCATACTTCTTAATATTTTTTCTTCCGTTGCTTTATTTGCTATTTCCTTTACTCTATCAAACTTCGTTTGAGGTAAAGACAAAATTGAATTTGCATTTTCGCAAGTTTTTGCAATTATTAAATCTCTTAAAACACTCGTCACGTCTTTTATTAAAACGCCCATACTCTTTCCGAGTTTAGATAGCGAATTGATTGTTTCTAAAACCTTTCCCGTGTTTCCGTTTAGCATATATTCGGCAAAAGTTAAAATCAAGTCGGAATTAGATGAACCTAATATCTCCATAACGTCTTCGTACGTCAATTCCTTGTCCGAATACGAAATTGCCGTATCTGCTATGGAAAGTGCATCTCTGACACTTCCTTCCCCTGCTTTTGCTATTGCAAAAATTGCTTCCTTTTCATACTTTTTGCCTTGTTCGTCGTATATTTTACCTATTAACTCGGCTATCTTTTCAGTTGCTACTAATCTGAAATCAAATCTCATACAACGAGATAATATCGTTGCGGGAATTTTATGAACTTCGGTTGTGGCAAGAATAAATACCGCATGCTTTGGCGGTTCTTCAAGCGTTTTTAAAAGTGCGTTAAACGCAGGACCCGTAAGCATGTGAACT
>JAKSOS010000057.1 GCA_024405475.1 Clostridia bacterium | reverse complement strand
GTTTCGTTTTTATTTATGGAAAGGCTTTATAAAAAGAAACTCAGATTAACCGTTATGCCGTCAGAGTTAAGTAAAGATGAATTTAAGAGCAGGGCGATTAAAATCTTAAAAACGGCTTTACCCATAACGCTTGTAGGAATAATGATTCCGTTTTCTCAACTTCTTGATAGTTTTATCATAGTAAATAAACTTTTCTACATTGATAACCCTACTAAACTTTACGGATTGTTTTCCGGTGTGGCGATAACCGTAGTTAATTTACCTGTATCCGTTTGTTATGGAATTGCGGTTGCCTCTTTACCAAAAATATCGGGAAGTAAAGACGTGATAGAAAAGAAAAATAATATTATATATTCCATTACGTTGACATTGTTAATAACAGTTCCTGCAATATTTATATGTTATTATTTTTCGCCTTTCATAATAAAAATACTTTTTAATTCGCTAAATCAACAAGATAAAAGCATTGCAATAAGGTTAATTAAAATAATATCTCCTTCTATTGCACTTTTATCACTTTTACAAACTACTAACTCAATTTTGATAGCTAAAAACAGACTTTATTTTCCACTTTTTTCAATGGCTTTTGGAATTATCGTTAAAACTATAATGCAAATTGTGTTAATGAGTAAAATCAATATAAACATTTATGGTGGTGGGTTTGCTTTAATTGCTTGCTATTTTGTCGCCGTTTTGATAAACTTAATAGCGATAGTTTTATTTAGAGATAAAAATGAAAATAGAGAAATTAAAGTTAAACAACAAAATATTAAATAGTAATATTTTTTTAGCTCCTATGGCGGGATATACCGACTACGCTTTTAGGTCTAACTCCAAAGATTTGGGGTATGGACTTATGTTTACCGAATTAGTCAGTGCAAAAGGGCTTTTTTACGGTGGCCAAAACACTAAAGACTTGTTGAAAAATGACGGCGAGAATACAGCGGTTCAACTTTTCGGTGCAGATGCGTTTTATTTAAGAAAAGCATGTGAAAGCGAAGATTTAAAAGATTTTGACGTGGTAGATATAAATATGGGTTGTCCTGTTCCGAAGGTGTATAAAAACGGAGAAGGGAGTGCGCTTTTAACAGATATAAAAAAGGCAGAAAGTATAGTTAAAGAATGCGTTAAAAGTGGTAAAACAATAACTGTTAAAATAAGAACGGGAATAAAAAAAGGTGATGACGTCGCTTCTGAATTTTCTAAAATGGCAGAAGATTCGGGTGCGAGTTTAATTACTATTCACGGTAGAGTTCGTGATGATTATTATTCGGGTGAACCTGATTATAAAGCAATAGAAAAAGCAAAATCTTGCGTAAAGATTCCGGTTATAGCAAACGGTGGAATATTTACCGAAAAAGATGCTGATAAAATGATAGAAAATACCGGTGCAGACGGAATTATGCTTGCACGTGGGGCGATACAAAATCCATTTTTAGTATGCGATTTGCTTAACAAAAAATCGCACATTACATTAAAGCAGTTCGTAATAAGTCAATTAGAAAAAATGCAATCTCAATATGGCGAAAAAAGGGCTAATTTAGAATTTAAGAAGTTTGTTTCGTATTATTTTAAGGGCGGAGAAAATATAAAATCAGATAGGATAAAAATAATGAATTCCGATAGTATTCGGCAAACGATATCGCTAATTGAAGAAATGATTTAACAAAACACGAAACTTTCAAATACTATAATATATAGATATTTGGGGGCTTTAATGGATATTTGTTTTGTTACGGATTGTTCAATAAATACGATTTGGCAAGAAAAACTCGGCGAAGTTGGTAAACAAGATTTGGTAGTATTTGGTTTTAACGGATTAGGTCTTGTTAGTTATAAAAAAGAATTAGACGGTAAGACAGAATATTTTCAAGATTTAGCAAAACTGTCAAAACAACTTTCAACCGTAATAATAAGCGGAGCAGATACCGATTCTTACGGAGAATTTCATCACTCGGCAGTTATAGCAGATAAAGGGAAACTTTTAGGCGTTTCCGATTCAGTACATACGATTGACGATGCAGAGTTTTCTTCGGGTGGTAATTATCGTGTTTACGAAACGAGTATAGGCAAAATAGGTATTATAATTTTAGACGATTTGTATTTTAATCAGTCTATAAACGTGCTTTCGCTTTGTGATGCCGACATAATAGTATGTTTGCAAAAAAAACTTTCATCACTTATGCCACAAGTGTTGTTAAGGGCGGGTGCTTTTCTAAATGGAGTTGTTATGGCACTTTGTGCCGAAAATTATGCAATGGTTTCAAACGTAAGGGGAGACGTTGTTTTATCAGGGACGTCTAATATCGTAAAAGGCAAAATTAAGTTAGATAAAAAATACACACTTATCACTTCAAAAGGCAGGGGTGTGTTCCGAAATATAGATTCAAGTTATTAAGGAGAAGAATATGGCTTTCACAGTTGTTTTAGTAGAACCGGAAATACCGCAAAATGCGGGAAATATTGCAAGGACGTGCGCCGTCACGGGAAGTAAACTCATAATGGTAAGGCCGTTAGGGTTTGAAGTTTCTGATAAGTATCTGAAAAGAGCGGGTTTAGATTACTGGGACAAGGTAGATATTACATATTATGATTCAATAGAAGAAGTTATGGACAAGTTCTATAACGGGCATAATTTTTGGTTTTTTTCAACAAAGTCAAAGAATATTCACTCAAGCGTAAAGTATAATGACGGCGACTTTCTCGTTTTTGGTAAAGAAACGAAAGGTTTGCCGGAAGATTTATTAAAAAAGCATTATGACGAGTGTGTAAGACTACCTATGATGGGCGAATTAAGGTCGCTTAACTTGTCAAATTCGGTATGTGTCGGAGTTTACGAGGCATTAAGGCAATTAGATTATCCTGATATGAAGACAGAGGGGGAAATTCCTAAAAGATAAAATAAGTTATTTTTATATTTTATCGTCAATTTATTTGACTAAACTGTAAAAAAAATAGTATCATAAATATATAAAAATAAAAAAGGGAAAGGTCTAATGGGAAGCGCACTCTGGTCAAACATATTTTTCATGTTAGGTGGCATAGCTGTTTTAATGTTCGGCATGCGTGTTATGGGTTCTAATTTAGAACAAGTAGCAGGTAATAATATGAAAGTTATGCTTCGTAAAATGACTAATAATCGTTTTGCAGGCGTAGGAGTGGGTGCAGCCGTTACGGCTATAATAAACAGTTCTACCGCAACTACGGTTATGCTCGTGGGTTTTGTTAATATCGGACTTATGACGTTAAGTCAAGCGACTTCGGTTATAATGGGTGCGAATATCGGAACGACAATCACGGCTATAATTTTAGCTTTAACGGGTTCGGGATTTGAAATTGAAGCAGTTGCCGCTTTGATTTTGGCGTGTGGTATGTTTACAATCCTTTTGATAAAGAAAGATAAGCCGAAGAAAATCGGTCATATTATGGTCGGTATCGGTATGATTTTCGTGGGATTGAAAATAATGAAAATATCTGTCAATAAAGTTATTTTTGACGGAGAAGAGTTAAGACCATTATTTAGTAAATTGTTTAATGGAAATATTTTTCCGTTAGTTTTAGTTTTGCTTGGTATCGTATTGACTGCACTTGTTCAAAGTTCTGCTGCCATCACGGGTATTTTGATTGCCTTGGGTGGTGCTTTGAAGTTTGAAAGTGCAGTTTTTATTATATTAGGTTCTAATATCGGAACTTGTATAACTTCTCTTATATCGTCTATAGGAACAAATACAAACGCTAAACGAACAGCCGTAATTCACTTATTGTTTAATTTATTTGGTTGCATTTTGTTTATTATTCCTATTTGGATTTTCAAATCACAATTTGCAAACTTTATGTTTAATTTAAGCGGTGGTTCACCACAATGGCAAATAGCATTGTTCCACCTAGGGTTTAACCTTTCAACAACACTTTTGCTACTGCCCTTTATTAAACAAATTGTTTTTATTGCTGAAAAAATTGTTCCTGAAAAGAGTTCATTACAAGACGAAAAACACAGGCTTACGTTTATTGATGAAAGACTTTTGGAAACTCCGGCTATTGCAGCAGGTAACGTTAAGAACGAACTTATTAAAATGTCGGCAATCGCTAAAGAAAACATCAATCTTTCAATGCAAATGTTGTTAGATTCTAAGCAAGAACAAACGGAACTTATTAAAGATAACGAAAATGCATTGAATTTCTTAAATAAATCAATAGCAGCATATTTAACTAAACTTTCTTCTAAAGATTTGTCGCTTGAAGACGAAAAGAAAGTCGGTTCTTATTATCACGTCGTTTCCGATATAGAAAGAATAGGCGACTATGCCGAAAATATAATGGAATATTCTATTAAACTAAAAAATGAAGAATTAGATTTGTCTGACGATGCTAAAGCAGAGCTTACTAATTTAACGGATATAGTAAATAGGTTATTTGATATTTCAATTAAAACTTTTGATTTAAGAGACGTATCTTTGTTAGAAGAAGTTGATGATTTAGAACAACAAACCGATAACGCAAATAAAGAATTAGAAGCAAAACATATAGAGAGACTAAAAAACGGTGTATGTTCAGCACCAGTCGGCTCAATATTCTTACAAACTATATCTAATTTAGAGCGTGTAGGAGACCATATAACTAATATTGCATTCAGTATTAAGCAATATAGAAAGAATAAAAAACAATAGAAATTATATAATAAAAAAATTATAAAATGTAAATATTTGGAGGACAAAAATGAACAAGAAGACAATTAAAGATGTCAACGTAACAGGTAAAAGATGTTTGGTTAGAGTTGATTTCAACGTTCCTATGCAAGACGGCGTTATTACTGATGAAAACAGAATTAACGGCGCGCTTCCTACTATTAAGTATTTAATAGAGAACAAGGCAAAGGTTATTCTTTGCTCACACATGGGAAAGCCACACAATATCTTCACAGAAGGTTTCAGCCTTAATAAAAAGGAAAAGAAGGCAGTAGAAGCCCTTCCTGAAAACGAACAAGCATCAGCAAAGGCAGAATATCTTAAAAAGGCACTTAAAGATAAAGAAAAATTCACTCTTCGTCCCGTAGCAGAAAGACTTTCTGAAAAGTTAGGTCAAAAAGTTGTTTTTGCCGAAGACGTTGTAGGACCTTCTGCTGACGAAGCAGTTGAGAATATTAAAGACGGTGAAGTCGCTCTTCTAGAAAATACCCAGTTTGAAGCGGGCGAAGAACGGAGAGAGGAAGAATTGTGTAAAAAACTCGCTTCATATTGCGATATTTTTGTTAACGATGCATTCGGAACGGCACACCGTTCACACGCAACTACAGCCGCTATCGTAGAATACGGTTTTGTTAAAACTGCAGTTTGCGGTTTCTTAATTGAAAAGGAACTTTCAGTAATGGCAGACGCTTTGGAAAACCCTGTTAGACCTTTCGTTGCTATTTTAGGTGGCGCAAAGATTGCCGACAAGTTAAAGGTTATTGATAACTTATTAAACAAGTGCGATACTTTAATTATCGGTGGTGGTATGTCTTATACATTTGTAGCAGGAGAAGGATATAAAGTAGGTAATTCACTTGTTGACCCTGAACAAATTCAATACTGTTTAGATATGGTAAAGAAAGCAAAAGATTTAGGAAAGAAACTTTATTTACCTGTTGATGTTGTTATAACAAAACAATATCCAGACCCTATTGACGCTGTTGTTGAAACAGAAGTTGTAGATATTGATAAGATTCCTGACGGATATGAAGCATTAGATATCGGTCCAAAGACAAGGGAATTATATGCACAAGCAGTTAAAGATGCAAAGACGGTTATTTGGAACGGACCTATGGGCGTATTTGAAAATCCTTGTTTTGAAAGTGGTACAATGTCTGTAGCTAATGCACTTGCAGAAACAAAGGCAACAACAATTATCGGTGGTGGCGATTCAGCTGCTGCAGTGGCAAAACTCGGATTTGCAGATAAGATGACGCATATTTCAACAGGTGGCGGTGCATCTTTAGAATTGTTTGAAGGAAAGAAACTCCCCGGTATTGAATGCTTAAACGAAAAGGACTAATTTTTTGTTAAATGGGAAATCGTGCTTTAAAAAGTATTCTTATTTTTTGCATCACAATTTCACTTATTGTAGTACTTATTTTTGGACTCGTTGATTTTTTAGGTGTTGAGACGAGTAGTAAAACGTATCTTTACAATGACGGTGCTTTTTTAGCCATTGTTTTGATATTATTATGCTTTGAAAATAAGAAAAAGAGATATTATTTTAAAAGGTTTATGGTGAATGATATGTCAGAAAGTATGATATCGGAATTGATTGAAAAAAACGTTGATATAAGAACTTTAGACGAGTACGTATCAGGCGTAGTGAAATCAATAGATGGTGATTTTATCATTGTTGAAAAAATAAAAAAGAATGGAAGTGAAAGAATTTTTATTAATAAAAATTCTATTCAAACAATAAGAATTAAATAAATTTACGGAGAAAAATAT